>JAZTZK010000026.1:0-21989 GCA_045637485.1 Clostridia bacterium | reverse complement strand
TTCTTCGACAACTGCAAGCTGCTGTTGGAGAACGGCGTCTATTACGCGGAGATTCGCGGCGTGCGGTTCGAGCTGGACGCCTTCCAGCAGAGGGTGCTGCGCGATAAGAACCAGCAGCCCTGCGCCATCGTGGCGGGCATCCGTCCCCAGCACATCACCGTGGGCGAAGGCGAGCTGACCGCGCTGATCGAGGTTTCCGAGATGCTGGGCACCGAGGTGAACCTGCACACCCGCAGCAACAACGACGAGGTGGTCATGGTGATCCCCACCGTCGACCTGACCGTGGATGTCTCCATGGGCAAGACGATCCGCTTCACCACCCAGCCCAGGCTGATCCAGCTGTTCGACAAGGCCAGCGGCAACAACCTGATCTGGTTCGACGAGGCGTCCTACAGGAACAACGCGCCGATGTGCAAGGAGTACGACTTCTGATTCAACGGGGATAGAGGCCGGACGCAGAAACTGATATTCTGGCGCAGGCCTGTTCCGGGCCGCATCGGACAACGCCGAGGAGGCAGATACCATGAAAAAATATGTTGCCTTAATGATGTGCGCCGCCATGCTGCTGTGCGTGGGCACAGCGCTGGCCGAGGACTATGCCATCGCTACCGACACCGCCTTCCGTCCCTTTGAGTATACCGATGAAAGCGGCGCGCTGGTGGGCATCGACATGGAGATCCTGGCCGCGATCGCCGCGGATCAGGGCTTCACCTACACCGTCGAGCCGATGGGCTGGGACGGCTCCATCGCAGCCTGCCAGGCGAACCAGAAGGACGGCATGATCGCCGCGGCTTCCATCACCGAGGAGCGCAAGGCGGATGGTTGGATCTTTTCCGACGGATACTTTACCGCTACCCAGTCCATGGCTGTGGCAGTGGGCACCTCCATCAGGGGCTTTGAAGATCTGAAGGGCCACAGTGTGGCGGCCAAGGCCGAAACCCTGAGCAAGGATTACGCCGACAGCCTGGCGGAGCAGTATGGCTTCACCGTGAGGACCTATGGCTCCACGCTCGCCGTGTTCATGGCGGTCACCGGCGGCGAGTGCGCGGCCTGCTTTGAGGATACGCCGGTCATCGAGGACTATATCCAAAACGGCGGCGTGTTCCTGCAGACGGTGGAAGGCACCGCCAATGAAGGCAGTGATTACGGCTTCGTCGTATTCACCCCCGACAGGCAGGCGCTTGTGGACAAATTCAACGCGGGCCTGGCCAACATCAAGGCCAGCGGCGTGTATGACGAGATCCTCGCCAGGTACATTAGCGAATAAAGGACCTTTCTGATTGCACCCGACCGGGACTGGAGGCCGGACCCCTGGCTTCCGGTCCTTTTCATATTCGCCGTTTATTGCGAGAAGGGAGTGCGCTGTATGAACAGAAGACGGGTTGGCATTGCCGCTTTGACGGCGGTTCTTGCTTTGAGCGTCGCCTCATGCGCTTTTGCGCAGGCCTACGCGCCGGTGGACTATTGCCTCTATCCAGCGCCCGAAGGCGGCTACGTGGGCGACACCATGCCCTTTGTGACCGAGGACGGCAAGCTGGAGCTGTATTACCTGTACGACACCGATCACAACGGCCAGGGCTATCATCCAATCTACAGGTTTACCACGGATGACCTTGTCGGCTATGAGGACGACGGCATGATGCTGGAATACGGCCTGATGTCCGACCCCGATCCGGCCCTGGGTACCGGCTCCGTCCTGCGGGACCGGGAGGGACTGTACCACCTCTTTTATACCGGACATAACGATACCGGCAACGGCGGCCTGGGCAGGGAGTGTGTCATGCACGCCACCAGCTTGGATCGCGTGCGTTGGGAGAAGCGGCCGGAGGACACCTTCTTCAGCCCGGAGGGCTATTCCAAAGACGACTTCCGGGACCCGGAGGTGTTCTGGATGGAGGAGGATGGGTGCTACTGGCTGCTGATCGCGGCGCGGGAGGACACGCTGGGCGGCGTGGTTGCGAAGTACACCTCGCCGGATTTGAAGCGCTGGACATTCGACGGTCCCATCTACGCGCCCCGGGCGCAGTACATGCTGGAGTGCCCGGACCTGTTTCGCATAGGGGACACCTGGTATCTGACCTACAGCTGGGACTGCGTCACCTATTATGCCATCGGTGAATCCATGAACGGCCCCTTTGCCCCGCCGGAGGACAACATTCTGGACGGCCAGGGCCTGATGGAGGGCAACGGCTTTGTGTTCTACGCGGCCAAGACCGCCGAGTGGAACGGGAACACCTACTTATGTGGCTGGCTGGGCCGGGCCGGGCTGTCCGCGGATTCCGGCATCTACCAGTGGGCGGGCAATGTGCTCAACCACCAGCTGGTCCGGCGCAAGGATGGGACGCTGGGCGTGAAGGCGCCGGAACCCTTCTGGAACTACTTCGCGCAGGATCTGGCCTTTGAGGCCGGGAACGTCGAGGGTAAGACCGATATCGAGGGAAACAACGTCGCCCTATCGGCCGGGGACGGCGAAATCGCGCTGGCGGACATGGGCATGCGCGCCCCGACGATGCTGCTGGAGTGCGATGTGACGCTGGGCGCGGAGGGCTGCGCCGGATTTGCCTTCGGCGGCAGCGAGGCGGACGCGGCCTGGACCGCGCTGTGCCTGGACGCCGGGCGAAACCTGTTGCACTATGAGGGATATGAGCTGACGGAGCTTTCGGACTATGCGCCCATGGCGGTCACGCGCTTCGATTTCTCCGGAAACCAGCGCCACCATGTAACGCTGGTCTGTGAAAATGAGATCGTCGTTATGTATATCGACGATGAAAAGGCCCTCAGCTCCCGCATCGGTCACTCTACGGACGGCGCGCACATCGGCGTGTTTGCCGAAGGCTGTGACGCGGCGTTCATCAATATCACGATGAAGGTACCGAAAATGTAAAAAAACCCAAACAAAACGGATGCCGGCTTTTGATACCGGCATCCGTATGTTTTTCCCTACGCCGCGGCGTTCATCTCCATCTCGCCGTACTGGTCGTCAAGCCGGTCGAAGGCCTCCATGGCCCCTTCGAACAGGCCGAGCAGGTCCGCCTCGGCGATCAGCCCGTCGGCGTTTTTTTCGACGCCCGTGAAATCCAGGGCGTAGCGCATCGGCGGGTTGTCCAGGGTCAGCTCCGAGATGTCACGGGTCTGCCCGGTGCTCTGGTAGACCATGCTCACGTCGTACCAGTTCGCGCCGGCCTCATCGGTGAGGCGCTGGAACACCAGCTTTACGCCGATGGGGGTGTGCATCTCCAGGGTGTTGGGCAGCGCGTAGTCCACCACGCCCAGAGAGGACAGCACGCCCAGTATGGTGCAGTCGTGGGCGCAGCTGAAGCTGAACACGCGGCCTTCGTGCTTCAGCTCGCCGTACAGGTCCTTCACCACCGGGTTGGCGATGGAAAGGGCCACCAGCGGCGCGCCGTGGCGCAGCATGCTGAAGGTCTCCTTCACGTCCACGATCTGCTTCCACTGTTCTTCGGTCAGCTCGTGGCCGAAGGCGGCGGCAACCGGGTCGGGCATCTCGTAGTATTGCAGCATCAGCGCGTCGGCCACCTGGTTGGCGGTTTTGATGGGGCCGTAGAGGTCCGGCTCCTCGCCGAATTTAAGGTTGATGCCCGAGGGGTCGGTCAGCAGATCGCCGTACTTGCCGCTCCGGTAGATCTCGCTGTCCGCCATGTCAACCACATCCATCACCAGCGCGATGCCGTCCTTCAGGGCCTCGCTGGCGCTGTCAAAGCCGTTTTCGCCGGCGATCCGGTTGACATCGGCGACGGCGGCCTCGGCGTAGGCGTCGCTGCAGTAGCGCAGCACGGGCTTGAAGATGTCGTCGGGATTCTCGGCGTCGCCGGTGTAGGCGACGTGCACGTCCGCCAGGGGCATCATGCCGGTGGCAAAATAGCGGGCGGTGGCGATGCAGCGCTGCTTGTTCCGGGCGAAGAAGCGCACCTCGCCGTCGGCGGGCACGTAGTTTTCCGGGATCAGGCCTTCGCTCTCCAGCCACTTGCGGAAGTACTGGCCCATGCGGGTCTCCAGCGCGCCGCCCTTCAGCGTCAGCTCACTGGAATTTCCGGTCCATTCGTTCCAGACGTGGGGGGTCAGCTCCTCGGGCACGGAGCCGTTGCTGGACAGCGGCGCCCGCAGGTTGTGGCGGCTGAGAATGGTGACCTGGCGCAGGGTGTATCCCTCGGGCGCGGCCAGCGCGGCCTGGGCGGCGAGGCACAGGGCCAGGGCGACGGTGAGCAACAGGATCAGTTTCTTCTTCATGAGCGTTCTCCTTTTCGTCATGTTTATCGCGACGGTTCGGCCTTCGTCAGGGGCATGCGATGGCCCGGAGGCCGTCGCTGACTGGGAAATGAGGCCCTGGGCCGGACAACTGCGCCGCCTGTATATCAGGCGCTGCGACCCGCGATCAGCCCCTCGAGGGTCTCGAACAGCGTGTCGGGCCCCACGGGCTTGCTGAGGTGGGCGTTCAGCCCGGCCTGCATGCTGCGCTGCACGTCCTCGTCAAAGGCGTTGGCGGTCAGGGCGACGATGGGTATGGCCTTTGCGTCGGCCCTGTCCATGCTTCGAATGATCCGCGTCGCCTCGAGGCCGTCCATTTCGGGCATGCGCATGTCCATCAGTATCACATCGTAATACCCGGGCTCGTGGCCTTCGAACATCTCCACCGCGATCCTGCCGTTCCCGGCATGCTCGACTTCGATCTCCCGCATGGAGAGCACCATGACCATGATCTCGGCGTTGACGGCCACGTCTTCCGCCAGCAGCACCCGCCGCCCCCTGAGATCGACGGCCGACTTCACCGGCAGCGCGTTCTTTCGCCGGAAGGCCTCGCGGAATTGGTCCATCACGCTGCCCGCAAACAGGGGCTTTGTCACAAAGGTGTCCACGCCCGCGGTCCGCGCCTCATCGGCGACCTCATCCCAGTTGAAGGCGGTCAGTATGATGATCGGCGTATCCTGCCCGACGATGGCCCGTATGTGGCGGGTGGCCTCGATGCCGTCCATTTCAGGCATGCGCCAGTCCACCAGTATGAGGTTGTAATCCTCCCGACGCCCGTGGCGGACCCTGACCTTGTCCACGCCCTCCCAGCCGGATTCGGCGGTGTCGCAGCTGATGCCGATTTGCCCCAGTATGATCTGCGCATGCTCGAGGGCGACCCTGTCGTCGTCGATGACGAGGACGCTCAGCGCCCTGGGATCAAGGCCGTCGTCATCGGCCTCGATGTCCTTCTCCCGGGATTCGCCGAGGGTCACCATGACGGTGAAGGTCGTGCCGACGCCCTTTTCACTCTGCACGTCGATCTGGCCGTTCATCAGCTCGACGATGCTCTTCGTGATGGGCATGCCCAGGCCGGTGCTGCCGTAGCGACTGGTGGAGGAGGAGTCCTCCTGGCTGAACGGGTCGAAGATGTGGGGCAGGTATTCCGCGTTTATGCCGATGCCGGTGTCCTGCACGGTGAACTGCAGGGTGACCATGCCGTCGTAGCGCGCGCCCTCCTGTATGATGAAGCGCACCTCGCCCCCCGGCGGCGTGAACTTGACCGCGTTGCCCAGTATGTTGATCAGCACCTGCTTGAGCTTCATGGCGTCGCCGATATAGTAGTCGTCCACATGGCCCCGGATCTGGCAGTCGTAATCCAGCCCCTTTTCCCTGCACTGGCCGCTGATGATGGTATTGACCTGCTCCAGCGCCCGGGGAAAGGAGAAGGTCTCCCGGCTGATGGTCATCCGTCCGGATTCGATGCGGCTCATGTCCAGTATGTCGTTGATGATCCCCAGCAGGTGCCTGGCGGAGTCGCCGATCTTCTCCAGGTAGCCCTTCACACTGTCGCTGGCCGTCGGATCGTTCAGGGCGATGTTGTTCAGGCCGATGATGGCGTTCATGGGCGTCCGGATCTCGTGGCTCATGTTGGACAGGAAAGCCGTCTTGGCCTGGTTGGCGCGCTCGGCGGCAGACAGCGCTTCGCGCAGCGCCTCGCGGCTCTCGGCCAGCGCCCGCTTTTGCTGCTGCTCCCGTTCCACGGCGCGCTCCAGCTCCCGCCGGTATTCCTCCTTTTCATCCTCCACCACAAAGCTGTGCAGCACGCAGGTGCCCAGCATATAGCCCATCGCGTAGAAGGGCATCAGGGGATAGAAGATCTGGAAGCCGATCATCACGATCATGGAAATGCCGAACAGTCCGACGGTCATGTGCCGCAGCCTTATGCTGCCCTCGGCCGTGGATGTGACCCACAGCGTATGAACGGAGGTCAACAGGAACAGCAATATCTGTATGGCGAGGGTCACATATCGAAGCGCGCCCGCGTGATATCCGCCATTTTCATCAAACCAGAATAGCACGGGGCGGAAGAAATTGACGGCGACCACGAGGGCCTCAAACCCGAAGAAGAACTGTCCGGCCCGGTAGAGCGCCTTCTCAAAGCGGCCGTTGCCGTCCAGGTAGACGATCACGTACTGCGTCCAGAGCATGACCGCGGCGGCCATGGCCAGAAAGTGCACCGCGGTATCCGCATAGAGCACGCCCGTCAGCCTCCGGGCCTCCAATATACCCCATAGCAGGTCGGTGACGTAGTAGGCCATGACCCCCGTCAAAAACCTGCGGTAGTACCGCTGATTCCGCGTCAGGTCCCTGGCCTGAAAAAGTATATCCCGATTGATGATGAGCAGTATCGCCGAGGCCAGTATCCCGATGATCGAATAGGTCATGCCATGTTTCCTCCGGGGTTTGCCGTCATGCCGATTACAAAAGCGGGGTCAGGGCGTCCAGCGTTTCATCGGCCGAATGATGAAGGATACCCGTGCCGCCCATTGCCGTCCACGCGGTGATGTTGGCCTGGGTGTCGTCGATCAGTATGCAGTCCCTGCCCTTGCAGAAGCGGGGCTTGTCCTCCTTGAAGACGATGTTGCAGGGCACCTCTGCGGACAGGTACCGCCGCACCCATTCGACCTTGTCCTCCCCGGCGGTGGCGACGCCACGCCGTGGCTTTGGTATGCCGGTGAGGATCTCGCAGCGCACGCCTTCCCTGCGGGAGAGCCGTTGAAACATCTCCACAGCGCCGGGCATCGGCTGAAGGGCGAGGTAGAAGTGGGGTACGGCGCGGATGGCCGCCCACATGGCGTCTTCGTATTCCTTTGAGCGTGCCTCGTTGACGGACAGGGGCTCGATGCCGCAGAGCTCGCGCAATCCCCGGTCGAAGTCGGCCAGCACGCCGTCCATGTCAAAAAAGATGGTCATTGGTCATTCCCTTTCTGTTGCGCTAATCGGCCTTCACGCCGATTACGATGTGATCGCGGTCGTCGTCGCGGGCAGGGATCGTCACCAGGCGGTAGGGCTTCATGACGCCGCCGCGCAGCCGACGATAGGTCAGTACGGTCTCGGCCCCGCCGGACGGCCCCGGAGCGAGACGCTCCTTCTGCAGCGCGCCGCGAACCCGTTCGATATCCTCCTCGGCCACGCCGTCCAGCAGCTTCATGGGGGCGTCGCGGAAGAAGTCGGTGCCGCCGGGACGGATCTCCAGCACGCCTCTGGAGCCCTTGTAAAACTCCAGGTAATAATCGGTGCGCCTGTCGATGTAGTAGATGCGCTCGCAGTCGCTGTTCAGGAAGCCGGTTGCGCCCATGAAGCGGGTGCGCACCTCGGGATTGATCTCGGCGCTGTCCCTGCCGCGCTCCACCAGGAAGCGCTCAAAATCCTCGGCGGGCACGGGCTTGGAGAAGTAATAGCCCTGCACATAATCGCAGCCCAGCGCCTTCAGCGCCAGCAGCTGCTCCTCGGTCTCCACGCCCTCGGCCACCACGGGCACCCGCAGGTAGTCGGCGATGTCGATGATCAGCTCGATCATGCGCACATCCCGCTTCTCCCCGAAGGCGCTGCGCACGAAGGACATGTCCAGCTTCAGCGCGTCGATGGGCAGCTTGGTCAGCATGCCCAGCGAGGAATAGCCGGTGCCGAAGTCGTCCATCTCAATGCGGAAGCCCATGCCCATGCCCCGCAGCTCCCGGGCGGTGGACAGCACCTGGTCGGATTCGCCGGTGTAGGCGGACTCGGTGATCTCCAGCATGAAGTCCTCGGTGTCCAGGTCGCAGGCCTCCAGGATCTCGTTGAATATGCCCTTCAGGTTCGGGTTCAGCATGTCGATCTTGGACACGTTCACCGACACGGGCACGGCGAAGCCGTACTTGTCCTTCCACTGGCGGATGCGGGCGGCGGCCTCGCGCCAGACGAAGCGATCCAGCTCCAGTATCATGCCGCTCTCCTCCAGCAGGGGTATGAACACCATCGGGCTGATCAGGCCCAGCTCGGGGTGATCCCAGCGCACCAGCGCCTCGGCACTGGACAGCACCGGCTTGTCGGGGCGGATGTCAAACTTGGGCTGGAAGTAGACCTTGAAGCGCCGATCCTCGACGGAGCCGTGGAAGTCCTCCAGCAGCCGGTCGCGGAACAGCGCGGCCTCGTGCAGCTTGGCGTCGTAGATGCCGATGGCCCTGGACTGGCCGCTCTTGACGGAATCGGCGGCCATCTTCGCCCGGTCGAAGCGGCGCTCGATGTCCAGCGTCTTGTCCGCCTGGGGGTAGATGCCCATGCGCAGCCGAACCCGGTCCGAAGCGCTCTTGTCCACGGCCACGTCGGCGGCCAGCTGCTCCATCAGCGCGGAATAGTCCTCCTGAAGCGGGCAGTACAGCAGGAAGGTATCGGCCCCCTGTCGGCAGCCCACACCGCCCACCTTGCGGGCCGCCTGGCGGATGCGCTCGCCGATCTTGCGCAGTATGTCGTCGCCGTAATGCTTGCCGTAGCGCTCGTTGAGCATGTGGAACTGGTTGATGTCCACCACCACGGCGTCCATGGCCATCTCGGGGTAGTGCTGGTCGTACAGGTTGACGTAGCGCAGGAAGTAGTCGATGTTGTACAGCCTGGTCAGGCTGTCGCGCTCGGTGGACTTGATGGTCTCCCGACTCTCGGACAGCTCCACGCACCGATCCACCCGGGCCTTGACGATCTCCCAGGCGGGGTAGGGCTTGGGGATGAAGTCCACGGCCCCGATCTTCAGGCACTCCAGCTCGGCGTCCTGGTCCGCGGTGAGCACGATGATGGGCAGCTGCCTCAGCTCCTTGTCCTCCTTGACGGCCTTGAGCACCTCCAGGCCGTTCATGCGGGGCATTTGCAGATCCAGGAGGATCAGCGCCAGGTCGTTTCGGCTGGTGTCGATCAGGTGCATGGCCTCTATGCCGTCCTCGGCGTAGAGCACGTCGTAGTCGGCTTCGATGATGTTGCCCAGCATCATCCGGTTGACCGCCTCGTCCTCGACCACCAGCACCTTCTTGCGCACGTTGAGCACGGAGGCCTCGCCGACGGGCTTTTCATCCTCGGGGCTCTCATCACGGGAGATGGAGCCCAGCCCCTTCAGCAGCTGCTTTTCCTTGTACATCAGCGCGTCCGCGCGCTCGAACACCTGGTGGAAGCTGGCGTCCTCCCCGGCGGCATAGTCGGAGAGGCCGCCCGACACCACCACCCCCTCGGTGGAGATGTGGCTCACGGAGCGGTCGTGCAGGACCTTCATCAGTTCCCTGCGAACGGCGTAATCCCGGTTTGTGAGCACCACCACGAATTCATCGCCGCCGGTGCGGTAGACGGGGCTGTGGGGGAAGATCTCGCAGATCAGCTTCGAGGCCTTGCAGATGTATTCGTCGCCGGCCTTGTGGCCCAGCGTATCGTTGATCTTCTTCAGGCCGTTCACGTCGCACACGGCGATGGCGAACTCCGTGAGGCTGCCGTTGGCGATGGCCTCGTTCATGTCCCGCTCCTTCTTCAGGAAGGCGTGCTTGCTCTTCACGCCGGTCATCGGGTCGACGTTGGCCGCCTGCTCGCTCTCGCTGGCCCGACGGCTCAGGTAGGTGTGGTTCGAGAACATCATCGCCACGGCGATGGCGAACATGATGATGGCCATCAGCAGCGTGCGGGTGTTCTGGGCGTCCAGCCAGTTCGCCTGCTGCACGACGTAGGCCTCGTCGGCCATGCGGGTGGCGTCGCCGATCTCGCTGTAGTAGGCCTGTATGTTGTTCATCATTTGGTCGTTGGCCACGATCATCGACTGGCGCATCCAGATCAGGCTGATCAGCAGCACCAGCGACAGCAGCGCGATCCACACCACCACCGAGTTGCCGAACCGCTTTTCCCGGTCATTGCGCAGTATGCTGCGGAAGTACAGGAAGCCCAGCACGCTCCACACCACGAACAGGAAATAGGTCTCGCGCTCCATCGAGCCGTAGGAGACCAGGTTCGGCAGCAGTATGTAAAGCCCGAAGGCGATCATCAGCCCCAGGCCGACGAGGCCGGTCCATTTCTCCGTCCGGTCCTTGCGGTCCCTCGCCGTCTTGAAGGTCGCGGCGGACACGAAGCCGTAGATCAGCGTCGCGCCGATGGTGGTGACGTCCACGATCCAGCCGATGGCCGTGCGCCCCACGAAGGGCACCACCACCGACACCGCGGCGATCAGCTTCATGGCGTTGGCGGGCACGCCCTGGTCGTTGAGCTCGGAGATCTTTTTGGGCAGTATGCCGTCCATGCCCTGGGCGTAGAACAGGCGGCTCAGGCAGGTGGTGTTGCCGATGAGGGATGTCAGTATCAGCGCCATAAGCGAGGCCATCAGCAGCCATACGCCCCCGTCGCCCAGGTAGTGGTGGGCGGCGTAGAAGGCCGGTATCGCCTCGATGCCCGAGAGGTTGCCCCGGTCGCGGATGTATTCCAGCCAGGAGCCGTACCGCGCGGGATAGGCGGTGACGGACAGCAGCGTGACGAAGGCGTACAGCAATCCGGTGATGATCAGCGCGGCCAGCATCACCCGGAAGATCTTCCTGTCAGGAAAGGAAAATTCCTCCGCCCGGTGGGAGATGCTCTCAAAGCCTATGAAGGCCCAGGGGGTGATGACCGCGATCTTCACGATCTGGCCCAGGGCGCTCTCGTCGGGGATGAAGCGGGGCTCGAGGGGAATCTTCAACCCCAGCATCGCCGCCGCGAACACCGCCGCGATGCCCACGCAGAATACGCACACCAGCCCGGTCATCAGGCCGGTGGTCAGCCTGTGGTTGTGCATGCACAGCAGCGCCGTGCCGAGGATGACCGCGATGGTGACCACGGTTTCCCCGAAGAAGACGTCGTAGCCGAATATGGTGTACATCTTTCCGATCTGCAGCACGCCGCCCAGGAAATAGCGGGTGAACAGCGGGATCGACGTGGCGTTGGCCCACAGCACGGCCAGGTACGTCAGCGTCAGGAACCAGCCGGTCAGGAAGCCGTGGTCATAGCCGAACACCTCGCGGCTGTAGGTGTATGCGCCGCCGGCGTCGGGAAAGATCTGCATCATGTAGGTGTAGCTCCGACCGATGACCAGCATGATCAGCGTGCCCAGTACGATGCCCAGCACGCTGCCCATCGGCCCGGCCTGGCCGAGATAGCTGTTCGCCGTCACCACCAGCGAGCCCCAGCCCACCGCCGTGCCCAGCGCGAATGCCCACGCGTTGAAGGGCGTCAGTCGCCCGCCCAGCCTTGTCTTGGTGTTTGTGTCCATAGGCATACCTCTTTTGCAGGGAAATGGGCCCTGAATGACTGTCATAACTATCTTTTTATATTTGTATCATGCCGGACGGGGGGCTGTCGGGCCATGGCGACCCGGCGCTTCCCTACATCACCAGTACGATCTCCGTCTGCCCGGTCAGCATATCCTCTGGGATGTAATTGCCCGCGACGGCCTTGCCGTTGACGGTCATCGACGCGCAGCCGGATTCCCTGCCGTCGGGGTTTTTAACGGTGATATGCAGCCTGCGCCCGCGGAAGGCCTTCTCGATCTCAAGCTCCGCCCAGTCCTTCGGGATGGACGGCGCGATCTTAATGCCGTGCAGGTCGGGCCGCAGCCCCAGTATGCCCTCCACGCAGCCCACCATGACCGTTGAGGCCGTGCCGGTGAGCCAGTGGACGTGGGAGCGGCCGTGGCGCGGGCTCGACGGGCCCTCGGTGAACTGGCCGTAGCAGTAGGGCTCAATGCCGCGGATCTCCGCCCGGTCGTTCTGCATGGCGGGGGCGTTCTCCGAGAAGTAGGCGAAGGCCCTTTCGCCGTGGCCCAGCAGCGCCTCGGCCAGTATCACCCAGCCCTGGGACTGGGAGAAGATGCCGGCGTTCTCCTTGACGCCCTGGTTGAAGATCACGGCCAGCGCGCCGTCGAAGGCGTGGGCGTGGTAGGGTGGATCCATCAGCACCGCGCCGTAGGCGGTGTTCAGGCGATTCCATACCTGCTCCATCGCGGCGTTCGCCTGCTTTTCGTCGGCCAGGCCGCTGATGATGGACCAGCTCTGGGGATTGAGCCAGAGGTTCGCCTCCGGGGCGCTGCGCTCGCCGATGGTCTCGCCTGCCTCGGTGAAGCCGCGGATGAAGCGGTCTTTGTCCCAGCACAGCGCCTGGAGCTTTTCGCCGAAGGCCTTCTGCTCGCGCTCCAGCCAGGCCAGGTATTCCCCGTCCCTCTTCTCCGCCGCGAAGCGACACAGCACGGTGAAGGCGTAGTAGTACTGCAGGGCCACGAAGCTGGATTCCCCGTTCGCGCCCAGCCGCAGGCAGTCGTTCCAGTCGGCGTACAGCCCGGCGGGCAGGCCGTGGGGGCCGAGGTGCTTCATCGAGAAGTCCAGCGCCCGCTTCAGGTGCTCGTAGACGCTGCCCTCGTCCCTGTCGGCGAAGGGGATTTTCTCGTCCAGGAAGGCGGTGTCTCCGGACTCCGCGATGTACTTGTAGACCGTCGGGAACAGCCACAGCGCGTCGTCGGCGCGGTAGGAGGGGTGGCCGGTCTCCTTCACGTAGCTGGCGTCCTCCGGCGTGTCCTCGTGGCCGGCGTTGTGGGTGAACTTCACCAGCGGCAGCCCGCCGCCGTGGTGCACCTGGGCGGAGAGCATGAAGCGAAGCTTCTCCTTCGCCATCTC
The DNA here is from genome assembly GCA_045637485.1 of Clostridia bacterium. Lineage (GTDB taxonomy): Bacteria > Bacillota > Clostridia > Christensenellales > Aristaeellaceae > UBA2862. Next base: position 9,042 of record JAZTZK010000026.1, on the reverse strand, counting down.
CGGGGCCAGGTGGATGACGCCCTGGATGTCCTGCACCGTGTCCCGGTAGCCGTAGCCGTTGCGCAGCCCGCAGTAGATGAACGAGGCCGCCCGGGACCATATGAAGGTCATGAAGCAGTTGTAGGCGTTCCAGGTGTTGATCATCGTGTCGAATTCGGGGCAGGGGGTCTTGATCCTGAGGCCGGACAGCTTCTCGCCCCAGTCGGCTTTCACGGCCCGGAGCTCGCGCTCGATCACAGGCCTCGGATCAACGTACCGCGCCATGATCGCCGCGCTCTCGGCGCTGTCCACCTGGCCCAGCAGGAAGGCCACGGTCACGCGCTCGCCCGGCGCCAGCTCGACGATGGCGGACAGCGCGCCGCAGCTGTTGCCGTTGTAGTTGGGCAGGTTGCCCAGGTCGCCGCTTTCCACGCCGATGGGGTTGCCGTACTGGCGGTAGGGGCCGAGGAAGGCGGACTTGTCGCCGCACCAGGAGGCGGTCTTCGCCCCGACGAGGCCGAAGAAGCGCTCGGTGACGGAATCGCCGTTGATGCCGGGCTGCCTGTCCAGGTTGCCGTTGATCTGCTGGCGAACCCGACCCTCGTCGTACAGCGTGCGGGTGATGAACTGGGAATACTGGAGGTTGACCTGGTCCTGCTCGTAGTAGGGGTGGCTCGTGAATTCCGCGTAGCCGGTCAGCGTCAGCGCGCGCCTGCTGTCGCAGCGGTTTTCCAGCGTCAGCGCCCAGACCTCGTGGGTGGCGCCCAGGGGCACGTAGTACAGCGCCTCGCTGTGAATGCCCCGATAGTCCGCGGTGAGCCGTGTGTAGCCCAGACCGTGGCGGCACTGGCAGGCGTAGGCGTCCAGATCCTTTCCCACGGGCTGCCAGCTCGCGGACCAGTAATCGCCGTCGGCGTTGTCCCGTATGTAGATGTAGCGCCCGGGTTGGTCGAACTGGTTGAACACGTAGCGCATTAGGGCCCCGTTGGCCCCGGACGTGGCAAAGCTGTAACCGCCGGCGTTATCCGAGATGAGCGCGCCGTATTCCGGGGAGCCCAGGTAGTTCGCCCACGGCTGGGGCGTATCCGGTCGGGTGATCACGTATTCCCGGTTTGTCTCGTCAAAGTATCCGTACTGCATGTTGCCTCCTGATCAGTATAGTTGAGCGCCCGTCTCAGGGCGACGCCATGGGGAAAGGGCGACCTGTGGCGGCCCGGGGGCCGCTGCTGCATCTATTGTGCCAGATTCGGGCCGCGCTGTCAAGGAAGACGGCCACATAACTGCCGGAAAATGAATTTATAATATCAAAAGGAAATTACAGATAAAAATCGAATAAATATATAATGGGTATGCGGTGCGAACCGGCGGGGGAGGCGATTGGATTGGCTGGCGAGAATGCTTCCGGGCGCGAGCCGCGCTTTGTGAGTCGTTATTTTTTCAAGATGATGCTGTCCTACTGCCTGGTCATATTTGTCGGGCTGGGAATGGTCGCCATACTGACCACCTCCCGGGTCGTCCACACGCTGACGGAAAAGGAATTGCGGATGGACAGTGAAATGGTCCAGCAGGTGCAGATGTACAGCGACGCAAAGTACAGGACCGTCCAGAGCATATTTGCCCAGCTTTATATGCCCAAGAGCTATTACGACAACTACAGCATCACCGATTACCTGAACCCGAGGAAGCTGGAGGCCATGGACCGCAGGATCAAGCGGGAGGTCATCTCCGGCTACCTACAGGATACCTGCGGGGCCAATGACTTCATATCGGACATATTCATCGTGGATTACGGCGACAGGGATATCTACTTCTTTTCCAGCGTCGCCGGCAGGGATACGTCGCTGGATTACGACTTCTACGGCCGGGACATCCCCGGCGAGGACGTGGACAACCACATACGCATCATACCGAACCACACCCCGGCTTATATCAACGCCAGCAGCGTCAACGACTATGCGGTCATCTCCTACTGCATCTACCTGTTCGATGTGAACGCCGTTCGCTTCAACCAGCCCCTTGGCTATATCGTGGTGAACGTGTGGGCGGACCACTTCAAGCAGGCCTACCGAAACGCGGACAGCCTGAACGGCACCCTGTTTGTGGTGGACCGCAACGGCATGACGCTGTTTGATTCCGCCGGCGACGGCGCGGGAAAGCCCTTTGACGGCGCGCCTTACGGCATAGAAGATTTCAGGAACGCGGCCTCGAACGGCGAATACGTGATCACCGCCCAGCAATCCGAGAGGACGGGCTATTGGTTCATGAACGTCGTCAGCCGCGACGTGATCCGCCGGGAGGCCGGGGCCATGCACCAGAGCCTGTACGGCGCGCTGGTGGCCTGCGTGCTGCTGGCGCTGGTCATCAGCCTCGCGTCCGCGCTGCTGTTTTCCAGGCGGATCAATCGACTGGTGTTCAGGATGCAGGCCCTGGAGCGGGGCGAGTTCAACACCTGGCCCCAGCCGCGCTCCAGGGACGAGATCGGCTATCTGGAGGAGAGCTTCAACCGCATGACGAGTCGCCTGGAAAAGCACATCCAGACCGCCTATGTGTACCGGCTCAAGTCCAAGACGGCGGAGCTGAAGGCACTGCAGGCGCAGATCAACCCGCACTTCCTGTTCAACACCCTTGAATCCATTCGCATCAACGCCCTGATGAACAAGGATGAGCAGACGGCCAGGATGATCCATCTGCTGGGCAACCTGTTCCGCTGGAACATCAAGAGCCGGGGGATGTTCGTGGAGCTCCGGCAGGAGATCGAGTATGCCGACGCGTTCATCGAGCTGGAGCTGATGCGGTATGCCGATGCATTTGAAGTCAAAACCGAGGTGCCGCAGAAGCTGCTGCAGCTGGGCGTGCCCAAATTCATATTGCAGCCCCTGGTGGAAAACGCGATCAAGCACGGACAGATGGGGGTCATCGAGGGCGGACTGATCACCATAGAAGCCCGTGTGGAGGAGGAGGCCCGGCTGGTGATCGCCGTGGCCGACAACGGGCGGGGCATGGACGCGGAAACCCTTCGACGTATCGAGGCGCGGCTGGACGACCCCGGGACGCAGACGGAGGATTCCTACAGCATCGGCCTGAGCAATGTGCACCAGCGCCTGCGGATACTCTTCGGCGAACCCTACGGCATGTCCGTCAAGAGCGAACCGGGGGTGCGCACCGTCGTCACAATCGCCATGCCCGCCATGAGAAAGGAAGAGATGGAGACCTATGTACAGAGTAATCATCGTGGATGACGAGCCCATCATTCGCAAAGGGCTGCGGGAGACCATTGAATGGGACAGCCTGGGTCTTGAGGTGGCGGGCGAGGCGGCGAACGGCGTCGAAGCGCTCCGGCTGGTGCGCAGTATCCGGCCCGAGGTGCTGATCACGGACATCCGCATGCCTGAAATGGACGGGCTGGAGCTGATCCGGGAGGTCAGGAAGCTGGACTTCGATGTCAAGATCACCATACTGAGCGGCTACAGCGACTATGATTACCTGAAGGCCGCCATAAAGCTGGGGGTGGACAATTACCTGCTCAAGCCCATCGACAACGACGAGCTGATTTCCAACCTGAAAAACGCGGTGAGCGAAATCGAGAAGGAGGCCATCGTCGACCTGCGCAACCGGCAGGGCAGCGAATTGCTCCGCACCAATACCCTCAGGCGACTGGTGACCGGCAACATCAGCCCGGAGGAGCTGAGGGAGAAGGCCGACTTCCTGGAAATCCCCTTCACGGCGGAGGCCTGCCTGTGCGCCGTCATCGCCGTGAGCCCGCAGGCATCGGCGTCCCCGCGCGGGCAGCTCAACCGGAATGAGATCGAGGATTTGGCCGGGGCGATTCCCGGGGCCAGGACGATCGCCTTCAATGACAGCGAGGGCAACCTGGTGCTGCTGATGGCGCTGGACAGCGCCCTGAACGACCGCAGGGGGATTCAGGCGGCGCTGGAGGGCATCGCGGCCAAGGCAAAGCAATTCCGGGAAAGCCCGCTGACGATTGGCGTCGGCCGGCAGGTGAACCGCCTGGAGGAAGCGCATGTCTCCTATAAAGGGGCGTGCAAATGCCTGGAGTACGGCATGTTCATGCAGGACAGCGGCGTCATTTGGTTTGACGACGTGCCCGAGGTGCCGTCGCCGGGGCGAACGCTGGAACGGTTCGACTTTGACAAGCTCGAGGGATTGATCCGCTGGGGCGACCTGGCGGCCACCCAGGCCTATCTGGATGAGGCGCTGTCCGCGGTCATCAAGGAAAACCCGCTTACGCCCAACCAGGCGCACAACCTGCTGATGCACATCGCCGTGCGCATGACCGACTGCTTTCACGAGATCTACGGCAGCATGAACACCTACCGGGAGCCGACGGAGTTCGACTTTGCGGGACTGTTCAGGCTGCGCTGCTTTTCGGACATGCGCCAATGGCTGCAGGCGCTCTGCGAGCGCCTGTTCTCGGAGAACGCGGCGGTGCTGGGCAAGAGCTCATCCCTCGTCGGGCTGGCCGTGGCCTACATCGCCAAGCACTACCGGGAGGGCGTGACGCTCAAGCAGGTGGCGGCGGACTGCCGCATCAACACCTCCTACCTCGGCCAGATCTTCAGGAAGGAGATGGGCTGCGCCTTTACCGACTATGTCAACGGCCTGCGCATCCGGGAGGCCCAGCGGCTGCTGACAAACCCGACCCTCAAGGTGTACGAGGTCGCGGAGCAGGTGGGCTACACCGACTATCACTATTTTCTCAAGATATTCAAAAAGGTGACGGGCACCACGCCAAGGGATATGCGGAATTAAAAAGGGGGAGCATCAGCGTGAAAAGGGTTTTGTCGATCGTGATATGCCTGGTCCTGGCCTGCGGGACGGCCTGCGCCGCCCTTGCCGGGGACGTGGTCAGCATCGTTTTCTGCGTCAACATACAGCCCCAGCTGCCGAGAGCGTTCTGGCAGTCCATCGCGGACCGCTATATGGCTGCCAACCCGGACGTCAGGGTGGAGATCATCGGGAACCCGTCCCTGAATGTCACGCTGCCCCAGTACGAGAAGACACTGCTGGTCACGGACCAGTTCCCGGACGTGATGGTGATGCAGAACCCCGCCGATTTCGTGCCCTCCGGCGCGCTGCTGGCCTTTGACGAGGGCGACCTGGACTACCTGGTCGATCCAGGGGTGGGCATGATCGACGGCAAGCAGTACGTGGCGAACTACAAAAAGCAGATCATGGGCGTGTTCTACAACGCGGACATGTTTGCCGCAAACGGCATCGGGGTTCCCGAGACCTGGCAGGCGCTGACGGATGCCTGCGAAAGGCTGCTGGCCGCGGGGATACAGCCCTTCTCCATCGGCCTGAAGGACGGCTGGCCCCAGAGCCAGCTGGCCAACATGCTGGTCGGCACCGAGCTGCTGGCGAAGGACGCCCATTGGGGGGCGAAGCGCAACGCCGACGCGGTGAAGTTCAACAATCCCGACCTGGTGCGGGCGATGGAGAAGTATCAGACCATCTGCACCCGATATTCCGGGCCAAACATCGCCGGAATCACCTACACCCAGATGCTGGAGCAGTTCTTCACCGGCAAGGCCGCCATGCTGCCCATCGGGTCATGGGTGAACGCCGAGGTCGCCAAGGGCGGTCAGGACTTCGAGGTCGGCTGGTTTCCGATGCCGGGAGACGCGAACGCCGACGTGGTCTCGGTGTACGTCAACGAGGGCCTTTCCATCAGCGCGAACACCCGGTATCCCGAAATCTGCAAGGACTTTATACGCTACTTCTTCACCGACAAGGCACTCTACGGCGAATTTCTGAAGAGCGAGCAGCTTTTCAGCACCACCAGGGAAGCCGTGGAATACGACATGATTCCGCTGCGCAAGGATATGGAGGCGCAGATCGCCGACATGGTGGAGGTCGAGGGCTTTGAGAGCATGACCGGCGACGACGCCTTCCTGCCGGGACTCAAGGACTACTTCACCAACCAGCTGACCCAGAGCATCGCCATGGGCGCGGACGTGACGACTGAGCTGGACGCCTTCGACGGGGAGTGGGCGATCGCCAGGGCGGCCATCGAAGAGGCGGGTTAGTATTTACGCCAACGGATCACTTTCCGAGGTACTTCAGGCACATCATCGTGATGTCGTCAAACTGCTCTGCGCCGGCGACGAAGGCGTTGATGCCGTCCATGACGTTCTGCAGCGTGTCCTCAGGGCTCGCGCCGGGATCCCGGTTCAGGGCCTGGAGCATGCGCTCGGTTCCGAAGAGCTCCTTTTCGGCGCTGGTGGCCTCGGCCACGCCGTCGGTATAGACGAACAGGCTGTCGCCGGGGCTCATCTGGAAGGTGTGCTCCTTGTAGGGGATGCCCTCCATGGTGGCGACGGCGGGGGAGTGCCGGTAGACGACCAGCTCGTATTCGCCGTTCGCGCGGCGCAGCGCCGGGTGCTCGTGGCCGGCGTTGGCGGCGATGCCCTTGCCCGTGGAGATGTCCAGCACGGCCACCCAGACCGTCACGAACAGCTCGGTGTCGTTGCCCTCGCAGAGCTGGTCGTTCACGTTCTCCAGCGCTTCGCCGGGGGTCTCGCCATTCTGCAGATGGGATTTGATGAGCACCCGGGAGATCATCATGAACAGCGCCGCGGGCACGCCCTTCCCGGAAACGTCCGCCATCACCAGGCCGATGTGGTCGTCGTCCACCAGGAAGAAGTCGTAAAAGTCGCCGCCCACCTCCTTGGCAGGGGTCATGGAGGCGTACACGTCGAACTCGGGCCGGTTCGGGAAGGCGGGGAACAGCCGGGGCAGCTGGCTGGCCTGGATGTCCCTGGCCATGCTCAATTCCGCGCCGATGCGCTCCTTTTCAGCGGTGATCCGCTGCACTTGGTCCACATATTGCAGCGTCTTTGCGGACAGCGTGGCGAAGGCCTCGGCCAGCGCTTCGATCTCGTCGCCGGTGCGGTAGGTTTCCTCCATGAAGAATTGCAGATCCCTACCGCCCAGGGACTGTATCCGCTCGGTCATCACGCTCAGGGGCCTGACGATGCGTTTGGAGAGCACCAGCGCCCCGGTGATGCCCAGCACCAGTATCACGGCCAGGAGCACGATGATGGTGCTTCTGGATTTCCCGATGCCGTCTCTGAAGGTGGCCATGGCCTCGCCTGTGATGCTGTCGTACTGAGCCTCCAGCATTTCGGTGGGCTGCAGGGCGGCCGCCTGGCTCACGGCGGATACCACCGTCCAGCCCACGGAAGGGATGGGCGCGCCGACCATGTAGTAGTCCTGTCCGTCCACCGAGACGTCGGTCACGTCGGTGACGCCGGTCAGGGCGCTGCCGATAAAGGCCGACAGGCTCTCTTCGGGGGAATCGCGCAAATCCTCCGCCTCCATGGGTGGGCGCACGCGCAGCGCGCCCTCCGTCCGCGGGGAGAACACCACGTGGCCGTACTGGTTCACGATGAAGCTGAAGGCACCGCTTTCATCGTTGGCTGCGACCGAGGCGGCCATCCTGTCCAGGAAGAGGTCCGCGCCCACCACGGCGGCCAATCGGTCGCCCTGGTAGACGGGGAGCGCGCACATGATGCCCACCTGGCCGGTGAACACGTCCTCTACCACGTCCGTAAAGAAGAGCTTCCCCGTCTCCTGCGCGCCCCTGTACCAGTCGCGCTCGCGAATGGGGATGGGCGTCAGCGTGCCGTCCTCGGAGAACTTGGCCGCGGAATGATCGTCCGCCAGCAGCATGGCCCCCTCGGGCAGGGCGATGTAGCACGAGTTGACGACGCCGTTGGCGTACAGCGCCTTCATCATATCGGACATATTTGCCACGAGGCCCAGCCGCTGCGTAAGCGCCGGGTCGTCGGTTTCCAGCCCCGCCTCTGTCAACAGCTGCACCGTGATCTTTCCGTCCTGAGCCGGGTCGGGCAGGGCATAGGGCTGGGCGGCGTAGGCTTCGGGCGCGCGAAAGAGATTGCCCGCGTAATCCCCGAGCATGTTCACCGTGCCCGCCAGATTGTTGAACAGGTCGTTGGCGATATAGGCCTGCAGCTGTGTGCTCTGGCCCATGCTCCCTGAGATGACGGCGTCCATGGTTCCCTTTGAGATGGTCGATATCGACTGCTTCTGCCGCTCGTTGGTTTCCGCGACCAGGGCGCCGATCCTGCCGGTCTGGTGGATGATGACCACGGTATAAGCCGCCATCATCAGCAGTATGACGATCAGCACCAGGTTGAAGACCTTCTGTTGAATGCCGCCGATGGTGATGTTCCTGAATTTTTTCATTGCCGCCTCCGATATGCCGATGCCTTTGGTCGGGTGAATGGGACTGTAATTATAGCTATTATATCATATTCCGATTGAAATGAAGTGGCATTTTGAATATAATTATGTTGAAAACGGGGGATTCAGCTGGCGGAGGATCATCCATGGGAGCAGGCAAGATGACAAAACAGGGAAGCGCGACAGCGAAGGCGCGCCGCGTTTCCCTGTGGAAGGAGAGAGAAGGATGAAGGAATGGATCGCCCTGCGCGAACGCCCGGGGCTGCTGGCGTCTGCGGCGGACTGGTTTCATGAAAAGTGGGGCGTGCCCCGGGAGGCCTATCTGGAGCGCATGTCCGCCTATATAAACGCAGAGACGGAATACGGCTGGTACCTTTGCCTGGAGGGGGAACGGATCGTCGGCGGTCTGGGCATCATTGAAAATGATTTTCACGACCGCCGTGACCTCGCGCCGAACGTCTGCGCCGTCTATACGGAACCGACCTGCCGGGGGCAGGGAATAGCCGGGCGATTGCTGGACCTGGCCGTGGCGGACATGCGCCGCAAGGGCGTCTCACCGCTGTACCTGGTCACCGACCACGTCGGCTTCTATGAGCGCTACGGCTGGGAATTCCTGTGCATGGTTCGGGAAGCGGGGGAGGAGAAGCTGACGCGGATGTATGTTGATCGATAGAATTTGAGGGGTTAGGGGGTAGGTTTTAGGGGTTAGGGGTGGTACCCTAAAGGGCTAGCTTCGCGTCGCAAATCCCTTCGGGATTTGTTTGATTCTATGGAAAAGACAGGGGTTTCTACGCTTCGCAAGCCTTTGAATATAAAGAAATCCGCAAGGATTTCATC
>JAZTZK010000025.1:0-8921 GCA_045637485.1 Clostridia bacterium | reverse complement strand
CCGCCCAGCTATGGCCGCGGCCCCGGCGGCGAGGTGTGGAAGCTGGAAAACGAGCTCTACGGCCTGGTGGACGCCTGCGCGAAGGTGCTGGCCGAGGATGCGCTGTTCATGCTGATCAACAGCTATACCACGGGTCTGCAGCCCGCGGTGCTGAACAACATGCTGACCATGACCGTGGCCCGCACCCGGGGCGGCAGCATCAGCGCGGACGAGATCGTCCTCCCCGTCACCGCCGGCGGCGTGCTGCCCTGCGGGGCGAGCGGACGATGGAGCCAACCGTGAATCACCGAACCCTTCCCCCGGGGTATCGCTACGCCGGGACGTTGGACTTCATGCGCAACCGCAGGCATATGAAGGCGATGTTCATACTGTCGCTGGCGCTGTTGGCGGTTCCCGTCATCCTGGGGCTGCTGGCCGTGCCGGTAGGACCCTCCTGGCGGATGATGGCCTCCCGCTGGTACCTGTGGCCGTGCCTGGGGCTGGCGCTGGTCGCCTATATACCGCTGCACGAGCTGGTTCACGGGATCAGCATGTTCGCCCTGTCCGGCGTGAAGCCCGTCTACGGGCTGAAGCTCCCCTATGCCTACGCGGGCAGTACCGCGTGGTTCGACAGGAAGTCCCATATCATAACCGCCCTCGCCCCGGTGGTGGTGTGGGGCATCGCGCTGCAAATCGCCATCGCCCGACTGCCGTGCGAATGGTTCTGGCCGCTGTGGATCCTTCAGATCTCCAACCTGTCCGGCTCCGCGGGCGACATCTACACCGCCTGGGTCCTCGCCCGCATGAAAGGCGATCTTCTGATCCAGGACACCGGCGTCAGAATGCGTATCATGCGCCGCGCGACAAACGATACAGAAAGGTCTCCCCAATGATACTGTTGACCCTTCAAAACGTAACCAAGTCCTTCGCGATGAACGAGGTGCTGAAGGACGTGAACCTGACCCTGCAGGCCGGACAGCGCATGGGTCTTGTCGGCGTGAACGGCAGCGGCAAATCCACGCTGTTCCGGCTGATCAACGGCGACATGGCCCCGGATTCCGGCACGATCGCGCTGGTGAAGGGCATGCGGGTGGGCATGCTGACCCAGGACGCCGACATCCAGAGCGAGCTGACCATCCAGCAGGAGCTGGAGCGGGTGTTCGAGCCGGTGCGCCAGATGGAGGCGCGCATGCGCCAGATGGAGCACGAGATGGCCGAGAAGCACGACGATCCCGAGGCCTTCGACCAGCTCTCCCGGGCCTATTCCCGGCTGGTGGACCGCTTCGAGGACGCCGGGGGCTACGAGTGGCCCAGCCGTATACAGGGCGTGCTGGCGGGCCTGGGCTTCGCCCGGGGCCGGGAGACCCAGCCCGCGAGCCTGCTATCCGGCGGCGAAAAGACCCGCCTGTGCCTGGCGCGGCTGCTGCTGACCCAGCCGGATCTGCTGATGCTGGACGAGCCCACCAACCACCTGGACCTGACCTCCACACAGTGGCTGGAGGAGACCCTGAAGAAGTACCGGGGCACGGTGCTGGTCATCAGCCACGACCGCTACTTCCTGAACGCCGTCTGCGACTGCATGGCCGAGCTGTCCATGAAGCGGCTGACCCAGTATGCCGGCAATTACGACCGCTTCGCCGTGCAGCGCCAGGCGAACCTGGAGCGCCAGCTGAAGGAATACAAGCTGCAGCAGGCCGAGATCGCCCGGCAGGAGGCCATCATCGCCCGCTACCGCATGTACAACCGTGAGAAGTCCATCAAGGCGGCGGAGAGCCGGGAGAGGCGCCTTGAAAAGCTGGAGCGGATCGAACGGCCCGTCAGCGAACAGAAGGTGCGCTTCAACTTCACCGCCCGCCGCCGCACCGGCGACGACGTGCTGATGCTGAAGGACCTTTCAAAGGGCTTCGATGGCCGCACGCTGTTCGAGCACTTCAACCTGCACCTGCGCGCCGGGGACCGGGTGGCCATCATCGGGCCCAACGGCGTGGGCAAGTCCACGTTGCTGAACATCATCGCGGGAAAGCTAAGCGCCGACCGCGGCACCGTGGACTTCGGCAGCAACGTGGACCTGGGCTACTACGACCAACAGCACGCCGGCCTGCACCCGGAGAAGGACGTGATGAACGAGGTGTGGGACGACTTCCCCCGCCTGGAGCCCGACCGGGTGCGCGGAGTTCTGGCGCTGTTCCTGCTGACCGGCGACGACGTGTTCCAGCCGGTGGGCACCCTCTCCGGCGGCGAGCGCGGGCGGGTAGCGCTGGCGAAGCTGATGCTGAAGCAGGACAACCTGTTGTTGCTGGACGAGCCCACCAACCACCTGGACATGGACAGCCGCGAGGTGCTGGAGGCCGCGCTGGAGGACTTCGAGGGCACGCTGCTCACCGTCAGCCACGACCGCTACTTCATCAACCGCGTCGCCACCAGGATAATCGAGATGAGTCCCGAGGGCACGGTGGAATACCTGGGCAACTACGACGATTACCTTGAGAAGAAGCGGGTGCAGGCCGCCGGCGAGGAGGAATGGACCTCCGGCGGCGCGACCCGCACCCAGATCGACAAGGAGAAGCGCCGCCAGCGGCTGGCGAAGGAATCCGCGAAAGCCTTGCAGGTAAAGCTAAAGAAAGCCGAGGACGACATCGCCGCCACCGAACAGCTGATTTCCGAGCTTGAAAACCAGATGGGCCGGCCCGAGATCTATTCCAGCCCCGCCGAATCCGCCCGGGTGGCCCGGGAGCACCGGGAGGCCCAGGCCAGGCTCGACGCGTTCTATGAGGAATGGGAAGCGCTCAGCGAAGCCGTGGCCGGGGAATAGAGTGGTTCCCACATGCCGCATGAACGGGGCAGGCCCGCATCCCGGAAGGCGTCACCGATCCCGAAGGCGAAGACGACGCCCACCCATCGACATCACCCGATACCGTCGGGCGAATATAAAAAGGAGGAACGACCCATGAAGAAGCTTCTCGCAACTCTCGTCACACTGGCTGTGCTGCTGGCGCTGCCCTGCGCGCTGGCCGAGGAGGTTCCCGCCATCAACTGGGAGGACGTCGAAGAGTACGCCAACGAAATCGAAGGCAGTTGGTACACCTTTGACGACCTGGCGCTGCAGTTCTGGATTCCCGACATCTTCGAGAACAAGGACTTCACCGAAGAGGACTCCGAGGATCTACTGGCCAAGTTCGAATTGGCTGACGAATCCGCCTTCATCTACGCCCAGTACCTCGAGGGCAACGAGGGCATGACGATGGAGGAGGCGATCGAACGGCTGGAGGCCAACGGCGCGACGGAGATCGAGCGCTGCACCCTCAACGGCCTGGACGCCGTGTCCTTCTCCCATCCGGACGTGGATGCGGTCTACGTGATGTTCGTCACCGAGCGCGGCAATTTCACGCAGTTCATGTTCGCGCCCATCTCCGACGAGGGCTTCGCCAGCGTTGCCCAGCTGGTCACCGCGTCGATCATGCCCGAGGAGGAGTAATACCCATTACATCCCCGTTGTGAAACGGCCCCGCCTGACCTGCCCCCGTGCAGATCGGGCGGGACCGTTTTCATGGATGGGCTCACTCGTACCAGCTCATGTCCTGCTGCACATAGTCCCCCACGTTGAACAGCCAGTCGGTCAGGAACGCCTCCCAGGAATCGCCGGTGGTGGCGTCCAGGGCGGCGACGAAATCCCTCTCGGTGAGCGTGCGCCCGTCCACGCCCATCTCGTAAAAGCCCCTGAGGCCCGCCAACAGGCCCGCCAACCCCATGGCCAGGCGCAGCTCGTGCAGCACCACCGCGCCGCGCTGCCGCACCACCAGCCTGTAGCTGTCGGCGTCAAACCGCATGGCGTCGCTGGTGATGTTCAGGCCGCCGGGCACCGTCTGCTGGAGGGCGCTGACCCAATCCCGGTTGACATAGGCCAGGAAGCGCTCCCGGCCCGACGCCGCCTCCAGCAGCAGGCACGCGACGTATTCGCTCACCGAATCGCTCAGCCAGGCGTCCGCCGAGGGCTCCACCCAGGCCGACAGCCCGAAATACTGCTGGGCGACGGCAAAGCGGATGCGTTGGGCAAGGTCGTCCGCCCGACCCGAGGCCAGCATGTCCGAAGGCAGCCAGACGACCCCCGGAAATACCGTCGCGTCCAGGGGCGCGTCGGACTGGGCCAGCTCCAATTCATCCGCCGGGAAGGGACCGAACCAGGCCTCGCACTGATCGATGGCCGTCGCGGCCACGTCGAGCATCCGCCTCGCCACACCGCGCACATTGGTCAGCGCCCGCACGCGGATGCCCGAAGCGCTGTCACGCGCGTAGCTGCGCCAGCGCCGCCCAAAGGACAGGGCGAAGTCCCGCGCATTTTCGGCCTCGATCCGCCATGTCGCGCGACCGTCCGCCCGGGAAACCAGGTTGGCGCCGCCCGTGGCGCACAGCATCCACCCCTCCGGGAGCGTCAGCGTCGCCCGGTAATCCGTCGCTTCACAGTCCAGCCAGCGGGTATGCGCCAGGGGCGTCTTCATGCTGAACTGTCCGGTCCCGTCGTCCAGCACCCCTGGCACGAAGCAGAAGGCGCTGAGTCGCACGTCGACATCACCAACACCCTGGAACGCGCCGCAGCGCATCAGCAACAGGTAGTAATCGAATTCAAAGGTACACCGACCCCCGGACGCCACGTCGCAGCTGACCCGCAGGTATAGCTCGCGCTCATCCTGAAACCCGAAATCGGTCTGTTTTTCATCACAGCGCACCGCGCGCAGGTCGATGCCCGCCGGGGTGTAGCCTGCGAAGAACACCCGCTCCAGGTCGTCCGGTTCATACATCAGGGCGCTCTCCCGGCGAAACATGTTGCCCGCCGCGTAAAACACGACCTCGGTCAGTCGCCTTTCCGCGCCGTTACAATAGACAAGGCGCTGCGTGATGTGCAGCGCCTGTTCGTCGGCAAGGTATTCCATCGTCAATTCACATTGATGTCGCCCGACATTTCCGACCCCGGTCTTTTCCTCTGCCAGGCTGCTGAACAGCGCGCTAAACACCACGCCGCCAACCAGCAGCACCGCCAGAACGATGGCGATAATGCGTATCAGCTTCTTGTTTTGCATAGGCTCCCCTCCGTCAATGCACGGTCCGCCAGCTGCCCAGCGGCCAGATGACCTGACGCACGCGGCCCACGATCATTCCCTTGGAGATCGGACCCACGTCCATATCCGGGTCGTCGTCCTTCCAGTCCCGGGAGTCGTGGCTGTTGTAGCGATTGTCGCCCACCACGAAGTATTCATCCTCGCCCAGCACATAGGCGTCGTAGTCATCGGGGCTTCCGTTGGGGAAGTAATCGCCGTAGCGCTCGTCCAGCATCTCGTCCACGGTCTGACCGTCCTTCTCATAGACGACGTGGGTCACCTCGTTCTTGCGATAGACGGTATCGCCGGGAACGGCCACCACGCGCTTGACGAAGTAGGTCTGCATCGGGATGATGCCCAGGAATTTGTTGTAGCGGTTGGGATAGTGGCAGATGACCACGCTGTCCCGCTGTACGCTGCCAAACTTCACGTCGGTTACGGTGACGAACAGCCGCTCGCCGTCGGCCAGCGTGGTGTCCATCGAGTGTCCGTCCACCCGGATGATCCTGAACAGGAAGGTCTGGATCACAAACACCACCAGCAGGGCCACGACCAGCGCGACCACCCATTCCTTGACTTCCTTCCAGAAGCCCGACTTCTTCTTTGCAACCTTCTCCTCGATCTCAGAAATCTGGCGCTCGGCTTCCTCGTTCAGCTGTTCCTTCTGCGGCGCGTTGCCGTTATTGTCTTCCATCTTCAATATCTCCTTGTCAATCGTCTGTTATCGCACCGGTCCGATGCGCTCAAGGGGCCACAGTATGAATCGCACCCGCCCCAGGAAGGCATCCGCGCACAGTGGTCCCATGTCCGCCATGCGGCTGTCGTAGCTGTCGGCCCGATTGTCACCCAGCGCCAGGTATTCCCCGTCAGCCAGGCGAACCTCGTAATCCTCGGTGAAGGTTGAGACATAGGGCTCCTCGACCGGTCGGCCGTTCACGGTCAGCGCGCCCTCCGAGAAGCGGATCACCTCTCCGGGCAGGCCGATCACCCGCTTGATGTAGGTGTCGCTGCGGCCCGGGAAGGTGCACTGAACGACGTCGCCCCGCCGCGGGCCATCCCTCCGGTAGTCGAACCGGGTGACGAGGGCCACGTCTCCGGCCTCCAGCGTGTCCCGCATCGAAGTGCCCGCCACGCGGACCGTGACAAAGGCCCAGTGCCGCAGGCACAGCGCCATCGCCGCCGCCAGGGTTAGCGCCAGAGCCAGCGCCACGACCAGCCTTGTAAAGCCGCTTGGGGCTTTCACGCCTCGCTCTCCCCGGCGCTCTCCAGCAGCTTCCTGACCCGCTTTTCAAACA
This sequence comes from Clostridia bacterium, assembly GCA_045637485.1. Taxonomy (GTDB): domain Bacteria; phylum Bacillota; class Clostridia; order Christensenellales; family Aristaeellaceae; genus UBA2862. The sequence goes on along the minus strand of JAZTZK010000025.1, from coordinate 2,554 downwards.
CCGGGCGCTCCAGCATCACGATGCGCTGGCACTTCTCGCAGCGCATTTTGATGTCCGCGCCCACATAGGTGATCCGCCAGACATCGTTGCCGCAGGGGTGCGCCTTGCGCATCTTCACCAGATCGCCCACATGCAGAAGCATCGTCCAACCTCCCCGGATGATGTCCAAAGAGGGCTTAGCCTCTTGATAACACGGTTTGTATTATAGGTTATGAATATTGCATCAGTATGAACTTTTAGATAACTTCATTGGCGTTCCAGGGCGTAATATAAACTGCGGCCCGTCACGTCACCCACGCACAGGGCCAGCTCGCCGCCGTACACCGGCACGGCCAGCTCCCGCCGCAGCTCACCCGCCTTGCGGGTCCTGGCAAATTCAGCCATCACACGGTACCCCTCCGGCCGCAGGTAGCCCACCGACCAGTTGTCCACCGCGTCCATCGGCGCGCTCCCCTCGGGAAGGCCCGGAATTCCGGCGTCAAAGCCCTCCAGGGTGATGTGAAAGAAACCCACGCCCGCGCGGATGGAGGCCTCGCAGGCCGGGGCCGCATCAACCGAACGGAGCAGCTTTATGCAATAATCCGCTCCCGCCAGCCTGCGCCGGGCGATATTCACCGTCAGCGGGCATCGGTCGATACCGATAAAGTGCCTGCCGCCCCGCTTGGCGGCCTCCAGGGTGGTGCAGCTGCCCGCGAAGGGATCCAGCACCCACTCCCCCGGCCTGGACGCGCACTTCACGATCCGCTCCAGCAGCGCAAGCGGCTTCTGGGCGTCGTAGCCGGTGCGCTCCGGGTCCTTCTGCTGGAGGTGACTCAGGTCCTGCCACACGTCGGTGGGGGCCACGGGCTCGTCATCGTAGTAGGTGTATACCCTGCCGTTGGCCCGGATCGAGCGATAGACCCTGCCGTCCGGGTCCACATGGCGACGCATGTGATTGGGCTTGGGCTGGGCGGGCACCGACTTCACGGCCTCGATGTTGAAGTCATACTTCGCCGTCTTGCGGTAGAACAGTATCACGTCGTGCTTGCGGCTGAAGTGGTTAACGCTGCGCCCGCCGCTCTGGTAAACCCAGATGATCTCGTTGAGCAGGTTCTCCTCGCCGAAGATCTCGTCCAGCAGCAGCCTAACATGGGGGTGGGCCCGATAGTCGATGTGCACAAAGACCATGCCCGTGTCGCTGAGCAGCCGGTGGCAGAGCGTCAGCACCTGCCGAAGAAGACCCAGGTATTCTTCCCGGGTCAGCTTGTCGGAAAAGGTCTCCAGTGCCATGCCGCCCCGGCCCTTCCGCCACTGCTCCGCCCCCACGCGCACCCGCATGAAGAAGCGATCCCCTGTCATAAAGGGCGGATCCATGTACACCAGCTTGACCTTTCCCTCGTATTCCGGCAGCAACGCCTCCAGGTTTTCCACGGCGTCGCCAAGGCAGAACAGCCCTTCCGGGCCATCCCCCGCACTTGCGTGCCATTCCCGGTTGACTTCGATCGGTTTGAGCGACATTCGATCACCCCTTACAAAATATATATCCATTATAGCAGCTCCCGGGAGGAATGACAAGGGAATCATTGACACATTGCCCATTTCACTGTACTATATATACAGGGAATCTGTTTGGGAGGGGTATCCATGAAAAAGCCGGTCGCCATTGTCCTGTTGCTGATCTTTTGCGCCGCGGCCCTTGCGGAGGGCGACGGCCTGACCGCCCTGGTTCGAAGCAGGGGCTTTGATCCCACTCCGACGCAGGGCAGCGGCGTCATACTGCGCTGCGATTACACCCGGACCGACGACACATCCGCCGCCATGGTCTGGAGCGACGGGACGCAGCTGCTCGCGGTATCCGGCGAATCAGCGGCGCTGTCGCAGCTCTACCTGGACGCGCTGGACCTGGGCGGCTGGGAATCCTGCCGCTACATCGTGGGCGAGGAAGCGCGCCTCTCCTTTGGCACGGTCTCCGCCCAGCGCTGCGAAACCCTCCAGGATTACGCCGCGCTGGTCAAAGCCGCGCTGAGCATCCAGAGCTTTGCCGACGCCATCGCCGGCGTCACAAGGTCCTATGTGCTCAACAAGCGCTCGAAGAAATTCCACCATCCCGAATGCCCCGGCATCAGGAACATGAATCCCGGGAACCGGGAGGATTTCACCGGGACGCGGAGCGCGTTGATCGCCCAGGGCTATTCGCCATGCGGGATTTGCAAGCCATGAATCGAACATCAGTTTATATTATTTTGCTCTCTATTATCATAATTCGTCCCAAAAAGCGCACAATTACAGACATCTCAATACAGGCTAAAACAAACTCTGACAAAGTATTTAGGGTAAAAATAGGGTATTCGCGTCCAAAATATTGGACCCCTGGGAATCATCCCAGGGGCTTCTTGCGTTTTATTCCTCCGGCACCTCCGGCAGTCCCGCCACGTGGTCAGCAGGCTGAGGATGCCCGCCAGCACCGAGGACGACAGCACCGGCTTCCAGTTCACGTCGCCCATGGCGGCGCTGATGCCGATGGTGGCCACGGCGGTCTGGGCCACCGTCTTGATAGCGCGCACGCCCGCGGCCT
>JAZTZK010000024.1:0-12577 GCA_045637485.1 Clostridia bacterium | reverse complement strand
CACGACTATAATTCGTCCGGTCGTCATACCTGATTTGCGGACTTGTTCTACCATTGGCTGCAGAACCAGCGTATCCGAAGTATTGCCCGGAAAGCATTCGTGCAGAAGCGGCATGCCATTACTGTCCAGCAATAATCCCATCTGTATTATGGGCTCTGTCCTATGGTCTTTGGATACGCCTCTCTGGGGTAATGCACCTTCCCTGGCAAAATCCATTTCCATATATGTATTCGTGACATCCAGATACACATAGCTTTTATCTGCCTTCAACAGGCGCTGAACTTCTTTCTGTAAATGACGCTGTAATTCGAATCTAAGATTGCATATCTCAGTCAGTGCCGCGTACACATCCTGAAGGTCAAAGCGTATGTCCATCCCATAGACATGCTTGGAATCCATATACGTGGCTCTCTTGGAATCTGGAAAGATGATTTTCATACATGTAAGGTAGCACAGAATTGCATTCAGGTCATATTTTGCCTTCGAACTCCTGTGTATCCTGATAAACTCTGGAATTTTTAGTTGCTCGTATAGTTTCTTGATGACCAGTACTCCGAAATTCAAATCTCTGTTTGAAGGATTATTGATCAGTCTGTCGGTATCAATTCTCAATTCAAACTGTTGCCCGCTCTTGCGAGACTGTTCCACGAGTGTTTCCAAATCATGCATAAACTTCTCCTGATCTGGCTGGTCTTCCAGATAACCATAATTCTTTAGAGTTCTTGTCTTTGGTGGTAGACCCTTCCCCGGCCGGAAAGTTTCTGCGAGTGTAATCTGGGTTTTAATGGATCCATCCGCAAACTTATGCCGGGATTTTTTGATGAACATACAAGCAAACCTCCAATAATAAAATTGCATGTTAATGCTATTATACTACTACTTAACGCTACTGTCAATACCCTGAATAAAATAGATTGAGATTTCTCTCAATCCCTTATTCTATCGCTATTCTCGCGTTTTCTTCTCTCTTCTGTTTCTCTCCCTCCTTAAAAAGTCAGGTTATAACTCTACCTCACAAAATTGTACAGCACCAGCCCCCTCATCCCCTTATATAAACCTATAAATCAGTTACAGCTCAGAGTCCTGATTATTCGCAACCCCTCCGCCAGCCCTACGGGCTGCCACCTCCCCTTTCAGGGGAGGCATCCCTACTCGGATACTTACGATCATAAGTCTAACCTTGAAAGAAGTAGTAACCCTGCTTAAATGTGTGACCAAAAGCTTCCCCTGAAAGTCCTAAAGGACTTGCTTCGCTTCGAGGAAGTGGCCCCGCCATAGGCGGGGTCGAAGGGGTTCCACAGTTTCGACGCTGAGCTGTAACAAAATCTGGTTTACCCTCTTGCCCCCTCGCTCCCGATCATCGGCATATCCCCGATCAACGACCGCAGGTCGTCCACGCTGTCGCGCAGGCGCTGCCAGAGGTCGTTGGTCATGCCGTCGGGGGGCGCGTCGTACCAGTCCAGGGCGGGCAGGGTCTGGATCACGTCGCCCTGCCGCCAGCAGAAGGTAGGCATCACCTTCACGTCGGTCACGTCGAAGCCGCCGGTCTCCCGCTCCCGGAGCGTGAAATCCAGCAGTATCCCGGAATCGGTGTAGCGCTTGCCCTGGTTGCTGATGAAGTTGCCCAGGCTGTAGGCCACCAGGCCCCGCCGCGCCTCGCCGGAATCGGTGACGGCCTCGACCCACGTCACCGGCTGGACCATGTGGGGATGGCTGCCCAGCACCACGTCCACCCCCGCGGCCACCAGCTTTCGGGCGGCGTTTTGCATGCCCTCGGTGGGCTCGCGCCTGTACTCCACGCCCCAGTGGGGCAGCGCGACGACCACCTCGGCCCCCGCCTGGCGCAGGCGGCGCACGTCTGCTTCAAAGTCCGCGTCCCCCATGTAGTTGACGCCGTACTGGCGGGCGGGGCTCTTGTCCTTCTTCTTCGGCATGCCGTTGGTCATCTCGGTATAGCAGAGCATCCCCACGCGCACGCCGCCGGCGTCCACCACCACGGCCCGCGCCTTCTCCTCGGGGGTGCGGTTGGCCCCGGCGTAGTCAAAGCCCCGGCGCGCCACGTTGTCCACGGTCAGCTGAAGTCCCTCGAAGCCCCGGTCGAGTATGTGGTTGTTGGCCAGGGTCAAAAAGTCGACGCCCGCGTCCTTCAGGGCGTCCAGCAGGGATTCGGGCGTGTTGAAGTTCGGGAAGCCCGAGTACGCCCGGTTGTCCTTGCGACCGATGGTGGTCTCCAGATTCGCGATGGTGTAGTCCGCGTCAGCCAGCGCGTCGGCAACGCGGGCGTACTGGGGATGGAAGTCATAGCTGCCGTCCGCCTGCCTGGCGCTGTCCAGCTGGGCCTGGTGGGTGATCAGGTCGCCCACGGCCCGTATGCGCGCGCTGCGCGGCGGGGGCAGCGGCTCGGGGGTGGGCGCTACCTCGCGGATGCCGGGGACGGGCTGCCCCGCGGGGCCGCCGGCATTCGGCGCGCCCAGCCGCATCGCCGTCAGGGCCAGCGCCACCAGCGTCGTCAGCACCGTGATCAGGCCGGACATCATCAGCGCGGTTCGCCTCAGTGCTTTTGTATACATGGTCTCAACCTCCAGGGGTCCGTCGTCAGCGGGGCCACGGCCGCTCTGTCGCGGCTCCAACGGGCGTTTCCCGGAGAGTATAGTAAAATACTGGCATAAAATCAACGGAGGCCCGGATAAGAAGGCGGGACGAATTTGTGATATTTGAAGGCGGGCAACGCGAGCAGGGCGAGAAACGCTGCGCGACGCGCCGAAGCCGGATCGGGCCTCCGGTCGTCTGAAAATTTATACTTGCCAATTTGCCCCGTTTAGGCTACAATATAGGGTAGAAATAAAGCGTGATTTGCGCGCTGAACAGCGGAGGTAGATATCATGTACAAGGAGACCATCAAATCTGCGGGCAACAAGATGGACAAGACCATCGCCAACATTCAGAACGATCTGGGCACGCTGCGCGCCGGGCGGGCCAACCCGAAGATTCTGGACAAGATCACCGTGGATTACTACGGCACCCCCACCGCGCTGAACCAGGTGGGCAACATCTCCTCGCCGGAGCCCCGGCTGCTGGTCATCGCCCCCTGGGAGCCGAAGATGATCGGGCCCATCGAAAAGGCCATACAGAAGTCCGACATCGGCATCAACCCCTCCAACGACGGCAAGGTCATCCGCCTGCTGGTGCCGGAGCTGACCGGCGAGCGCCGCAAGGAGCTGTGCAAGCAGGTGAAGAAGATGGTCGAGGAGGGCAAGGTGGCCATCCGCAACATCCGCCGCGACGCGATGGAGACCATTAAAAAGCTGAAGAAGGATTCCAGCATCACCGAGGACGACCAGAAGGTGGCCGAGAAGGAGCTGCAGAAGGTCACCGACGCCCACATCGAGGAGATCGAAAAGATCGGCGCGGACAAGGAAAAGGAGATCATGTCCGTATAATGCCCATTCCCCTCACTCCATTCGTAGGGGCGGCGTTGCGCCGCCCCTACATGAATTATTAAAAACAACCGCGACGGGAGGTCTCCCCCATGCGCTTCGATAAGCTCACCCAACTGCTGGGCGACATTCTTCGCCCCAAACCCCGGTACATCACGGTCACGCCGGTGACCGACCGCCCCGCCGCGCCGTCGCTGCCGCCGCCCGAGGCGCTGCCCCGGCACGTGGCCATCATCATGGACGGCAACGGGCGCTGGGCCACCAGCCGGGGCCTGCCCCGCTCCGCCGGGCACGCCGCGGGCACCGAGGCCCTGCGGGACATCATCCGCGCCAGCGACGACTGGGGCATCGAGGCGCTGAGCCTCTACGCCTTCTCCACGGAGAACTGGTCCCGCTCGAAGGAGGAGGTCGCCGCGCTGATGGGGCTGCTGCTGAAGTACTTCAGCTCCGAGATCGACGAGCTGGACGAGAAGCAGGTAAAGATCACCATACTCGGCGACGTGGACGGCATGCCCGAGCCCCAGCGCACGGCCCTGATCAACGCCATGAAACGCACCGGCGGCAACACGGGCCTGAAGCTGAACATCGCCCTGAACTACGGCGGCCGGGCCGAGCTGACCCACGCGGCGCGGCTGCTGGCGGAGGCGGTCAGGCGCGGGGAGCTCGAGCCGGAGGACATCGACGAGGACGCCTTCGCCGCGAGGCTGTACACCGCGGGCCTGCCGGACGTGGACCTGTTGATCCGCACCAGCGGCGAGATGCGCACCTCCAACTTCCTGCCCTGGCAGCTGGCCTACGCCGAGATGGTGTTCGACGACTGCTACTGGCCGGATTTTGACCGGGCGCGGTACATGAAATGCCTGGGCGTCTACGCCAGCCGCGACCGCCGCTTCGGCGGGGTGAAGGGACAGACGCCCTCGAACGCAAAGGAGGAGGCGGTACCTTGATCAAGCGCGTCATCACCGCGGCGATACTGATCGTCATCATGGCCCTGGGCATATGGTTCCAGGGCTGGCCGCTGCGCGTCATACTGCTGGTCAGCATGCTGATGTCCACCTCGGAGATGTACAGGGCCTTCCGCCGGATCGGCTACGACCCGGTGCGCTGGTCCGGCTATGTGTACTGCGTGCTGGCGGTGCTGGCCCAGGCCTTCTACGCCACCCTCAAGGACGCCTCGCTGTTCGCCTCCATCAGCCCTGCCATGTTCGCGCTGGTCATCGGGCTGCTGCTGGCGATGACGGTCATCGTGTTCAAGGGCAAGGTGGCCTTTGACAGCATGGTCAGCACCGTGTTCCCGATGCTGTACCCGGGGCTGTTCTTCTCGCTGATCATCACGCTGCAGGACCTGAACACCCGCACGGCCTCCACGCTGGCGCTGATACTGACCTTCTTCATCGCGTCGGTCAACGACACCTTCGCGCTGTTCATCGGGATGCGCTTCGGCAAGCACAGGCTCTCCCCGGAAATCAGCCCCAAGAAGAGCGTGGAGGGCTCCGTCGCGGGCCTTATCTCCAGCGTGGTATTCGCCATACTGGTGCCCTGGGTGACCGGGCTGCTGGCCCCGGGCCATCCGCAGATCGCCGCCGACCTGTCCGCCCACGCGCTGCCGCCGCTTTGGGCCTTCGGGGTGCTGGGGCTGATCGCCGGGGGGCTGTCCCAGATCGGCGACCTGGTGGCCTCGCTGGTGAAGCGTCACTGCGGCATCAAGGACTTCGGAACCATCTTCCCCGGCCACGGGGGCATGCTGGACCGCATGGACGGCATACTGTTCTGCGGCGTGGCCTGCTACGTATTTTTCAAGATCTTCGGATTCTGACGGAATACCGATGAATGATGACAGAGGACGACTATGAGAACGATAGCCATATTGGGGGCGACGGGCTCCATCGGCACCCAGGCGCTGGACATCGTGCGCCGCCACCCCGACCAATTCCGCGCCGGCTGCCTGACCGCCCACGGGTCGTCGGAGAAGCTGTTCGCGCTGGTGCGAGAATTCCGCCCGGACGTCGCCGCGCTGGTGGATGAACCGGAAACCATCCCCGAAGACCTGCGCTTCTGCCAGTGGGTGTTCGGCCCGGATTCCACCGTCCAAGCCCTGAAGGCCTCCGGGGCCCAGGACGCGCTGTGCGCCATCGTGGGCATCGCGGGCCTGGACGCCGTGTGGACGGCGCTGGACGTATGCGAGAGGGTGTTGCTGGCCAACAAGGAGGCCCTGGTCACCGGCGGCGAACTGGTGATGGCCAGGGCGGCGGAAAGGGGCATAACGATGCTGCCGGTGGACAGCGAACACTCCGCCATATTCCAGTGCCTCCAGGCGCGGCAGGGCAACCCAGTGCGTCGGCTGCTGCTCACCTGCTCCGGCGGGGCGCTGCGCGGCTGGAAGAAGGAGGACATCCACAACGCCACGGTGAAGGACGTGCTGGCCCATCCCACCTGGAACATGGGCGGCAAGATCACCGTGGACTGCGCGAGCATGGTCAACAAGGGGCTGGAGGTCATCGAGGCCCACCACCTCTTCAACATGCCCGCGGAGAAGATCGACGTGGTGGTGCACCCCCAGAGCATCGTGCACAGCATGGTGGAGTTTGAGGACGGCGCGGTGCTTGCCCAGCTGGGCAACCCGGACATGCGCGGCCCCATCGGCTACGCCATGGGCTATCCCCGGCGCGTGCCCTACGATGCCAGGCCCCTGGACTTCGCCGCGCTGGGCCGCCTGGACTTCGCCGCCCCCGATGCAGACCGCTTCCCCGCCCTGCCGATGGCCGTGGAGGCGCTGAAGGCCGGCGGCAGCGCGCCGGTGGTGCTTAACGGCGCCAACGAGGCCGCCGTGGGCGCGTTCCTGAGGGGCCGGATCCCCTTCGGCCGCATCCCCGAGATCATCCGCGAAGCGCTGAACGCCATCCCCGTCACGCCCATTCGCTCAATCGCCGACGTGTATGCGGCGGACGCCGCGTCGCGCCGCGTCGCGCGACGGGAATTAGGAATGAGAAATGAGGAATGAGGAATGGCATAGCAAATCCCTCCGGGATTTGTTTATATTGACTCAATATATCGCATTCATAATCAAAGGAATCCGCAAGGATTCCATCATTCATTCCTGATTCCTCATTCCCAATTCCTCATTAATCTCGGAGGCATCTATGCTGTCAAACATCTTATACGTTCTCCTCGCCATCGTGATGCTGGGCATCATCGTGACGGTGCATGAATTCGGGCACTACTGCGTGGGCCGGCTGTGCGGCATCGGCGTCGTGGAGTTCTCCGTGGGCTTCGGGCCGAGGCTGCTGGGCTGGGAGCGCAAGGGCATACAGTATTCCCTGCGGGCGATCCCGCTGGGGGGCTATTGCGCCTTTGTGGGCGAGGACGAGGTCAACGACGACCCCCGCGCCATGAACAACCAGCCCGTGTGGAAGCGGTTCCTCACCGTGCTGGCGGGACCGTTCATGAACTTCATGCTGGCGTTCGTTGCCTGCGCGATCATGCTGAACGGCTACTTCATCGCCGAGACCTATCCCATCATCGACTCGGTCATGCCGGGCCAGCCCGCCGCCGAGGCGGGGCTTATGCCGGGGGACCGCATACTCGAGGTCAACGGCGAGGGCCTGACCAACGACACCGCCGGGGTCAACAGGATGATCCAGACCATACAGTCCGGCGACCTGACCCAGCCCATCGAGCTGGTGGTGGAGCGCGGCGGCGAGAAGCTGCGCTATTCCATGACCCCCTCGCCGGTGACCGACGAGAGCGGCCAGGTCACCCGCTACCAGATCGGCATCGTGTTTTCCAGCCGCACCTTCAACTTCTTCGAATCCATCCGCGAGGCCGGCGCCTACATGGCGGAGACGACCGGCATGATGCTGGAGACCCTGAAGAACCTGATCTTCAAGGGCGAGGGGCTGGAGGACACCGCCGGCACCGTGGGCATCATCGCCGTGGTGGCCCAGCAGGCCCGGGAGGGCATGTACATGGTGCTGTGGCTGATCTTCATCATCAGCCTGAACCTGGGCATCATGAACCTGCTGCCCATCCCCGCGCTGGACGGCGGACGCCTGTTGTTCCTGATCGTCGAAGCCATCCGCGGCAAGCCCATCCCCCCGGACAAGGAGGGCACCGTCCACGCCATCGGCATGGTGCTGCTGCTGGGCCTGTTCGTGGTGCTGACGTTCCACGATATCATGAAATTGATCGGAGGCGGCTTCAAGCTGTAAGCGCCTATGGATACCACGATTCAAAAGCTCGACGCGGCTGTGTGGAAGGGCGTTCCTCTGGCCATGTCCTATACATCCGATCACTTTTACGACATTGCGGTGAACCGGACGGCGGACGGCTTTTCGGTTTCCATCATAAAAAGGCCCTTCCCCGCCCCGTTCACCCATGCGCCGGCGGACGGGGACTGTCCCGACAGCCTTTTCGAGAGCTGGTGGGAGAATGCCGAGGCCTACGGCATCGTGGGCGAGGACGGAAAGCTGTTGGCCGCCATCGAGGTCTGCCCCGAGGAATGGACGAAGCGGCTGATGGTCACGGAGCTGTTCGTCGCCGAGCCCCTGCGCCGACAGGGCCACGGGCGCAGGCTGATCGACCTGGCCAAGCGGCTGACCGTCGAGGGCGGTTACCGCTGCCTGATCCTGGAGACCCAGTCCTCCAACGTGAACGCCGTGGATTTCTACATGAGCCAGGGCTTCACGCTGATCGGCTTCGACACCTGCTGCTATCGCAACGACGACGTGCGGCGGAAAGAGGTGCGGTTCGATATGGGCTGGTTTCCGGGGAATGAGTAATTCTGATTTGTCGGGGAACCTAATGTCGCGACGGCGTCTACGCCGCCACACGTATTCCCATCACCTCGGAAAACCGTGACGGCGTAGACGCCGCGACGCGAAGCTATTCCTTTAGGGCCGCTACAATATTGCGCCATCTCCCCGCCAAATCAGAATAAGTAGCTAACACCCTGTGAATGCCGCCGTAGCGGCGACTACCAGTCGCCATAGCCTCTCTGGGGTTCGGTGGCGGCAGGTTGCCGCCGCTACATGATCTCTTTCCCACATATCAGAATTTGCCAAACTACTCAGAAAAAAGGAGTCTTCACCATGACCCGCAAAGTCCACGTCGGCCCCGTCGCAATCGGCGGGGGGGCGGCGGTTTCCGTTCAGACCATGACCAACACCGACACCCGGGATGTGGCGGCCACCCTCGCCCAGATCCGCGCCATGGCGGCGGCGGGGGCGGACATCGTGCGCGTCTCGGTGTACGACGAGGCCTGCGCCCGGGCCGTGCGCGACCTGGTGGACGGCAGTCCGGTGCCGCTGGTGGCGGACATCCACTTCAACCACAGGCTGGCCATACAGTCGGTGGAGAACGGCATCGCCAAGGTGCGCATCAACCCCGGCAACATCGGCGGGGAGGCCCACGTGAGGGAGCTGGCCGACTGCCTGAAGCGCCACCGGGTGCCGGTGCGCATCGGCGTGAACTCCGGCAGCGTCGAGAAGGATATCCTGGAGAAGTACGGCGGCGTCACCCCCGAGGGAATGGTGGAAAGCGGCCTGAACCATGCCCGGATGCTGGAAAGGGCGGGCTACGACGACATCGTGCTGTCCTTCAAGGCCACCGACGTCCGAAAGATGGTGGCCGCCTGCCGGCTGGCCGCGAGGGCCTGCGACTATCCCCAGCACATCGGCGTCACCGAGTCCGGCACCGCCGACGTGGGCATCGTCAAGAGCGCCGTGGGCATCGGCGCGCTGCTGCTGGAGGGCATCGGCGACACCATTCGCGTGTCCCTGTCCGGCGACCCGGTGCAGGAGGTCCCCGCGGGGCTCTCGATCCTGCGGGCCTGCGGACTGCGGCGGGACGGCATCGAGATCATCTCCTGCCCCACCTGCGGCCGCACGGGCATCGACGTGGAGGGCATCGCCCGCCGGGTGCGCTCGGAGACCGCCGACATCCGCGTGCCGCTGAAGGTGGCCGTGATGGGCTGCGTGGTCAACGGCCCCGGCGAGGCCCGGGAGGCTGACCTGGGCGTGGCAGGCGGAAAGGACGGCGCGGGGGTGCTGTTCGTGAAGGACCGGCCGCCCCGGCCCGTCAAGGGCGGCGACCTGGCCGCGGAGCTGGTGGCCGAGATCCGCAGGATGGTCGAGGCCCGATGACCGACATACTCGTGACCGATCCGAATACCCACATGATCCGCCTGGTGACGCCCCGGCTGGTGCTGCGGGAGCACGTCCCCGCAGACCTTATGCCGCTGCACGCCATGCTCAGCGATCCCGCCACCACCTGGTATTTGCCCGACATGCGCAGGGGCGACCCCTGCGAAACCGAGGCCTACCTGCGGGCGGTGATGCGGGACGACGAGGCCAGCTTTCGCCTGCGCTACAACCTGATGATCGTGGAGAGGGCCTCCGGCGGGGCCGCGGGCTCGGTGGGGCTGCACGTGATCGACGGCGGCGAGAGCGGGGCCCACTACGGCCTGGGCTATTTCGTGCGCCGGGACCTGTGGAACCGGGGCTACGCCACCGAGGCGGTGTCCGCCGCGCTGGATTTCATCTTCTCGAAGGACGGCTTCCGGGTCACGGCGAGCTGCCTGGCGGAAAACCTGGGCAGCCGCCGGGTGCTGGAAAAGTGCGGGTTTACCCAGGAGGGCCTTATGAAGCGCCACACCTGGCACGACGGCCAGTGGAAGGACTGCGCGGTATACGGGAGGCTGAGGGAGGACAACTTCTGAGTTGTCGAGATGTATGAGGAAACGCCAAGGGTACATTCAGAGGCAATAGGCAACAGGGAATAGTCAATAGGAATAGTTGCTGCCGCCCCCCAAAGCCCTCCCCAGCGACGGAAGGGAGGGGTCCAGGGGAACTTGGACCGGCCGCAAGGCCGGGTCGGAAGAGGTCGTTCTCCCTGCGGTATCGGCAGTTTGCGTATTTTCTCCCGGGAGAACGACCTCTTCCGTCTTCGGCAAAACAATGCAAGCATTTTTTGCCGAATCCACCTTCCCCTGAACCGGCAGCTTCGCTGCTCGGGGAAGGCTTTGGGCTCGTACAACACCCCGACAAATCAGAATTCGCAAAGGAGTCAAAGCCCATGTTTCGCGAAATGAATCGGAAAAAGCAGCAGCTCACCGACGCCGAGTGCGTCGAGATACTGGAGAGCGAGAAGCGGGGCGTGCTGTCCGTCCTCGGCGACGACGGCTATCCCTACGGCACGCCGATCAACCACTACTATAACCCCGACGACGGGCACCTGTACTTCCACAGCGGCAGGAAGGGCCACCGCAACGACGCCATGGCCCGCTGCGACAAGGCGTCGTTCTGCGTGTACGACGGCGGCTATTTGAAGCCGGGAGACTGGGCGCTGAACATCAGGAGCGTGATCGTGTTCGGGCGGCTGCGCGTCGTGGAGGACCACGAAAGGGCCCTGGACATCAGCCGTCGGCTGAGCTACAAGTTCACGACAGACGAAAGTTATATTGACTACGAAATCGAGAAATCCGGCCCCGGCGTGCTGGTATTCGAGCTGGTGCCGGAGCACATGACCGGCAAGCTCGTCAATGAAAAATAGCCTGCGGTGCATCGCCTGATCACCGACCTTTGGGAGGGTTTTTTTGAACACGATTTTCAGGACAAGGTCGAGGAGCTGGACGGAGATCCAGTCCAACCTGCTGTTCGTCGGGCTCATCGAGCTGTTGATCTACAACGGCGGGCTGCTGATCAAATACAGCCTCCAGGAGCGGTTTGATCTCTTTACGCCACTGGTCGGCCCGGAATACGGCATCCATTACAATGCGAATTTCTGGATCATCATTCCAATCCTGCTCACCCTGGCCTTCATGGCGCTGACCTGTCCGGGGGCGCTGCGCGTTTTCACCGAGGGCAGCTTCGGAAGAAAGCTCAAATCCCTGGGGCGGGGCTTCCTGTTGGGCTTCGCCTTCCTGGGATTGCTGACCCTGCTGGCCGCGCTCACGGGCGCGGTGGCCTTCCCGAGCTTCCGGTTTGACTGGCAGGTGATCCCGGTTCTCCTGCCGCTGTTCATACAGTGCACGGCGGAGGAGCTGCTGCTCAGGGGCTATGTGCCCGCCGTTGTCGGGCAGAAGCACAGCTGGGACGCGGTGTGCTTCGTCAGCGGCGCGCTGTTCATCTTCCACCACATCGTAAACATGGAATATTACGGCTTCAATACCATGTTCTGCCTGAATATTTTCCTGGTGGGCGTGCTGCTATGCCTGCTGATACGCTGGGAGGGCAATTTCTGGGTTGCCTGCGGCTTCCACACCGCCTGGAATTATACCCAAACGTATCTCTTTGCCACCTCAAACAGCGGCGAAGTGGCAACCGTGGGTCTGTTTCCGGGAATCGTGAACGCCGGCAACGGCTTCTACCATGAAATTTACGGCTACGAGGGCTCGTTATCCGCCGCGATACTGTTCGGCGCGGCGATACTGTGGCTGATCCACAGGCTGCGCAAAGAGGGTAAAATATAGCCTATGTCTGAGCTCTGGAAAAACCTGATCGCCCAGGAGGACCCTGCGCTGGCAGAGGCGCTGGAGCTGTCCCGGGTGAGCATATCGAAGAAGACGGGCGCCATGAGGGTGCGGCTGCGCTGCGACCGCATACTCAACGACGCCCAGTTTGAGTGCGTCAACCGGCGGATCGCCGGGGCCTTCCCCGCCGTGGGCGTGAAGGTGCAGCTGGAATACCCGGCCCTGCGGGAGCGGGTGCTGGCGGATATCTCCGTGGCCAGCGGGCTGATGAAGTCGCTGGTGCGCCACGAGAGCCCCGGCTGCATGCCCTTCATCGACTGGAGCGGCAAGGGCTGGACGCTGGAGGACGGCATACTGACGGTGCGGGTGTCCAGCGCCGAGGGGCTGAGCTTCCTGAAGGCGCGGAAGGTAGACGCCATACTGGCAGACAAGCTGTACGACCTGTTTGGCATAAGGGCCAGGGTCCGGGTGGAGGTGGCCGGGGACGAGGAAAAACGCATCCGCCAGATCGCCGAGTCCCGCGCCCGGGAGGCCGAGCTGATCGCCGCCACCGCCGCCATGACCCAGCCCCAGGCCCGGAAGAAGGCCGCCCCCAGCGAGGCGCTGTACGGCCGCATGATCCACGACCCGGTCATCCCCATGGGCGAGGTCACCGAGGACGTGGGCCGCTGCG
>JAZTZK010000023.1:0-10640 GCA_045637485.1 Clostridia bacterium | reverse complement strand
CGCCATCGGGGGCCGGCCACGGCCAGGTCCCTGATCACCTGCTCGATCATCACCTTGCTGTAGCCCTAGGGGTTGGTGGCCGCGGTGGGCATGGTCTCGTTGAAGGGAACGGGGTTGTTCATGCCGTATACCGTGGCGGAGGAGGAGAACACGAACTTCTTCACGCCGTGGGCGCGCATCACCTCGGCCAGCACGATGAAGCCGTAGAGGTTGTTGTCGTAGTATTCCAGGGGCTTTTCCACCGATTCGCCCACCGCCTTCAGGCCGGCAAAGTGAATCACGGCGTCCACCGGATGGGCGGCGAACACCGCGTCCAAAGCCGCGCGGTCGCGGATATCCACCTCATGGAAGGCGAAGTCCTTGCCGGTAATGGCGCGAATGGCGTCCAGCGCCTCGGGCTTGGAATTGACGAAGTTGTCCACGATCACGATCTCGTGGCCCGCGTTCAGCAGCTCAACGCAGGTGTGGCTGCCGATGTATCCGGCCCCGCCGGTGACAAGAACCTTCATGATGGTATTCCTCCTTAAATCTCTGTCCGTCCCTGGAACGCCCTCAGCAGGGTGACCTCGTCGGTGTATTCCAGCTCGCCGCCGATGGGCACGCCGTGGGCGATGCGGGTGACCTTCACGCCCATGGGCTTGATCAGCCGGGAGATGTAGGCCGCCGTGGCCTCGCCCTCCACGTCGGGATTGGTGGCCAGCACGACCTCCCTGATCTCGCCGGAGGCCAGGCGTGTCATCAGCTCGCGGATGCGGATGTCGTCCGGCCCCACGCCGTCCATCGGGGAGATGACGCCGTGCAGCACGTGGTACATGCCGTCGTATTCCCGCATGCGCTCCAGAGCGTTGACGTCCCTGGGGTCACGCACGACGCAGACGATGTCCCTTCGCCGGCTGCTGTCGGCGCAGATGGGGCAGGGATCGGTGTCGGTGTAGTTGCCGCAGATTGGGCAGAAGTGAATTTGCTTCTTGCCGTTGAATATGGCCACGGCCAGCTCGCGCACCTGGTCCTCGGGCAGCGCGATGATGTGGTAGGCCAGGCGCTGGGCCGTCTTGCGTCCCACGCCCGGCAGCTTTGAAAGCTGGTTCACCAGCCTGGCGATGGCCTCGATCTCCGCCATGTCAGAACAGCCCCGGCATGTTCAGCCCGCCGGTCAGCTTGCTCATCTCCCGCTCGGTGGTGTCGTTAGCGGTGCGCAGGCCCTCGTTCACGGCCGCCAGCACCAGGTCCTGGAGCATCTCCACGTCGTCGGGGTCCACGGCCTCGGGCTTGATCTCGATGGAGATGAGCTCCTTCTTGCCGGAGACCTTCACCGTCACCATGCCGCCGCCGGCGCTGGCCTCGTACTCCCGGGCCTCCAGCTCCTCCTGCATCTTCGTCATCTGCTGCTGCAGCTTCTGGGCCTGCCGGGCCAGGTTCTGCATGTTGCCGCCACCCATCATGCCGGGGAATCCGCCTCTTGCCATAGTTGATTACCATCCTTTCGTCGATGCGCCGCCGGACAGATGTCGGAGCGCGTTCGCAAATTATCACAGTATAATTATAGCATAAAGCGTCCCGTCGCGCAAGACGCCCCGCGCAATTCGCCCGCATCGTTAATATCCCGATGGTAGACAGTTCCTTTCATATGCGCTATAATGATACCAACACATCCGCAAAGGAGAAACGCATATGTCCGAAGGAATCAACGGGACGAGCCCTGCAAAGAAAAAGCGCGTCAGGATCCACGAAACGACGCTTGAAAACGACATCCGATACAGGGGCCCCCTGTCCAGCCGGCATTTCAAAATTCTGGGCTGGCTGTGCATCGTGCTCGCTCAGGTCGTGATGATCGTCAAGCTGGGCGGACGCCTGGACGCGGGCTTCGCCGCGGACACCGCCTCCTCGCTGAGGGTGCTCTCGAACATCGCCGACCTGTCGCTGCCGTTCCTGCTCATCGCCAGCTTTGCCCAGATTCTCAACGCCGACGGGGGCTACAAGAGGCAGCTCCTCGTCAACGGCGCGGCCATGACGGGCATATGCGCGCTGTATTACCTGCTGTTCTACCGCTACATCGTGGGCAATATCGCGTCGGTGCTGGAAACGCCCTCCGACGCCCTGTCCGTTGTGAGGGGCGGCCTTGTCACGGTTGCGCCCTTCGGCTTTTTGACCTTCAACATCTTCGTGGACCTGTTCCTGTGCGTGCTGACGATGTTCTTCCTGAACTATAATCCCCGCCGCGTGTTCACAGGAAAGTTCCGCATATTCTTCCGGCTTCTGGCGCTGCTGCCCATTGCCTACGAGGTGGGCTGCATGATGCTCAAGGTGTACGCCGCCAGGGGGCTGGCCGAGATTCCCACGTGGGCCTTCCCGCTGCTGACCGTGAAGCCCCCCATGACCTTCGTGCTGTTCGTTGCGCTGGCGCTGTTCGTCAAGACCCGGGAGCTGCGCTTCCGCCGTCACGGCAAGACCCACCAAGAATACCAGGCCTTCCTGAAGACCAATCGCAACTCGTGGAACTTCTCCGTGTTCCTGGCCATCATGCTGGTGATCGTCAGCCTGCTCGATTTCATAGTGGTTATGGGCTTCTCGCTGAACGAGGTGGTGCAGACCATGGCGCCGACCGTCGAGGTGAACTCGACGGCGGCGGCGCCCGAGGACCCGGCCGCGACCGCCGGACATGTGGCGGCCACTCCCATACCTGCCCGCAGGACGCTCAGCCCCGTGGCGACGCCCGAAGCCCCGGCGGCCGGCGAAGGCGACGCGGCCCTCCGGGAGGCCCAGGACAGCGCCGCCGAGGAGACGCAGTTCCAGGAATCCATCGATACAGGTATTTACATCGCCCTGGCCGTCGGCTTCGGCGGCTCCATAAGCCTGTTCTTCCTGGCGCCGCTGGTGCTGCTGTTCTCCTATACGCGCAGGCCGAAAAACCCCATGCTGGACCTGCTGATCCCGGTGGCGGGCATCGCGCTGATCCTGCTGGTGTATCTCGAGGGCACCCACCAGCTGCTGGGCATGCTTCCCATCCAAAAGATCAATCTTCAGGAATTAAAGGGTGCGGTCACGATGTACATGGACCAGTTTATGTAAAACCCATTGGAGAAGGAGCGCTTGCAAGTGAACGAGCTGTTGCGCAGAAGCCGCGAAAGAATCCCCTTCCTCGGCGAAATGCTGTTCTCCATTCTGATCTTTCCGTCCACTTTTGCCTTTTTGGAAAAATCCGTCAAGAATGGAGAATGGATTCAGGTTACCGGTGATCCCAGCGCATCCCCCCTGCTCTGCGGGATGTTTGTCTTCCTGGGCTTTATCAACCTGTTTCGCGCCTTTCGCCTGGGAGCAAAATCCCGGTCGGCGTTCATCGCCCATCTGGTCTATGCCGCTGTCTTCGTGCTCTGCGGTATACTGGTGGCGATCAACGGCTACAACCAGACGACCCACAAGCTGCTCGCGCTGGCCTTCTGGGCCTGCATGCTGTCGGAGCGGGTGCTGGCCATCGTGCGCAGGCCCAAGCCGCTGAGCATCGTATTCAACGTAATCGCGATATTGATCATCCTCCTGCTTTCCTTCAGCGCGGGCGAAATGTACTCGATGGTTTTTATAGCGCCGATCATATTACTCACCGCCCTGCTGTCCATCTTTGTCGGCATGTTCTCCCAGTTCCGGATCGATATCCTGAAGGACATCATTTACGAGACCTATGCCTTCGAGGTCATCCTCGGCCTGCTGATCACGATCGTGGCCTTCTCCATCGTGCTGAAATACTATGAAGACTCGATCCATACCTTCTGGGACGGCCTGTGGTACTGCTTCGCCGTGGTGACGACGATCGGCTTTGGCGACATCACGGCCACCACTGCCGTCGGAAGGGCCCTGAGCATCATCCTCGGGGTATACGGCATCATCGTTGTCTCGCTGATCACATCCGTCATCGTCAACTACTACGGCGAGATGAAGCGGACGAAGGCGACGCAGCCCGTCGCCGAGGCCGGCGACGGGAACAGCGGCGCTGATGGCGGAAAGACGGCGTGACGGCTCTCCCGGTCAGCTTCACTGACAGCGCCTTCAGGGAGGGAATCCGTCGCTCCTCGCCTTCAAAAAGCTCCCTGCTTGAAAGCGCAACATTCCCCTGCTATAATAAAACGTATTGAAATGCGCAAGGAGACCGAATATGGACGACACCCGCAACAGCGCCGGCTGGGACACGGTCATACGCCCCCGCAAGGGCTGGCTTGACATCGATATCAAGGGCCTGTGGCGCTATCGCGATCTGATCTGGCTGATGGTCAAGCGCAACTTCACCGTGCTGTACAAGCAGACCATTCTCGGCCCCGCCTGGGTCATCATACAGCCGCTTCTGACCACATTGGTGTTCACGGTGGTGTTCGGCAACCTGGCCGGGCTGCCCACCGACGGCGTGCCCAAGTTCCTGTTCTACATGGCGGGCAACATCATGTGGCACTTCTTCGCCCAGTGCCTGACGGTCACGTCGGAGACCTTCGTCAGGAACAGCAAGCTGTTTGGCAAGGTCTACTTTCCCCGGCTGGTGATGCCCATTTCCACGGTGCTGACGGAGATGATCAACTTCATGGTGCAGTTCGCGCTGTTCATCGTGTTCGTGATCATCTACGCCCGAAGGCCCGACAGCGGCGTGCATCCGAATATGCAGCTGATACTGCTGACGCCGCTGATGCTGATCCAGCTGGGCATACTGGGCCTGGGCTTCGGCATCATCATATCGGCGCTGACCACCAAGTACCGAGACCTGGCCATGCTGGTCAGCTTCGGCGTGCACCTGTGGATGTACGCCACGCCGGTGACCTATTCGGCATCGATGATCGCCGACAAATACCCCCAGCTGCTGAAGTGGTACATGCTCAATCCCATCACGCCCATCATCGAGCTGTTCCGCGCCGCCTACCTGGGCGTGCCCCGCTACTCCTACGGCTATAACCTGCTGTCCGTGGTCGTGACGGCGGCGGTGTTCCTGCTGGGCGTGATACTGTTCTCCCACACGGAAAAGACCTTCATGGATACGGTGTAAGAAAGGGATTCCCATATGTCAGAACGGGTTCTTGAAGTGGACGGCGTCTCCAAGGAGTATCGCCTGGGCATGATCGGCGGCGGCACGCTGCACGGCGACCTGACCAGCTGGTTCGCCCGGGTGCGCGGCAAGGAAGACCCCAACGTCAAGATCGGCAAGGAGCACCTGGCCCACAACCAGAGGTTCTGGGCGCTGAAGGACGTCGGCTTTGGCGTGAGCCGGGGCGACGCCCTGGCGATACTGGGGCGCAACGGCGCGGGCAAATCCACGCTGCTGAAGCTGATCAGCCGCATCACCGCGCCCACCGAGGGCGAGATACGCATCCGGGGCCGCGTGGCCAGCTTGCTTGAGATCGGCACCGGCTTCCATCCTGAGCTCAGCGGCCGGGACAACATCTACCTCAACGGCGCGATACTGGGCATGAACCGGGCCGAGACCACAGGGAAGCTGAAGGAGATCATCGAGTTTTCCGAGATCGAGCCGTTCATCGACACTCCGGTGAAGCGCTATTCCAGCGGCATGTACGTGAAGCTGGCATTCGCCGTGGCGGCCCACCTGGACCCGGACGTGATGATCTGCGACGAGGTGCTGGCCGTGGGCGACCTGGCCTTCCAGCAGAAGTGCCTGACCAAGATGGCCGACATCGCCCGCAAGGGCAACACGGTGCTCTATGTCAGCCACAACATGCGCACGGTCTCCCAGCTGTGCAACCGGGGGCTGTACCTGGAAAACGGCAAGCTGACCTACGACGGCACGGTGGAGCGGGCCATGGAGCTCTACGGCGGCAGCAGCGCCCGCAGCGTCTCCCGCAACCTGGACGAGGTGCCCCGCACCCGCAAACGGGGCGAGACCATGCGCATGCTGGCCATCGACTTCGAGGACACCCAGTCGCTGGAATACGACATGGATTCCACCATGGTCTTTAGCCTCAAATGCGTGGCCCACATCGCCGAGCCCCGGCTGCGCATACGGCTGATATTGCAGAACAGCATCGCCACGCCCATCGCCATGACCCAGACCGAGCCCTTTGAGGTCAAATCCGGGGAGAACTTCACCCGCCGCATCCGCTTCCCGCTGGATGGCATCGCCCCGGGCGAGTACATCATCAAGATGTCGCTGGTCGCCGGCACGCCCCAGGGGCGCACCAGCTATTACGACACCATCGTGGACGTCAGTCGCTTCGTCATCACCGACGACCCCGCCGTGAACGCCGGCTTCGTGTGGACCGAGTCCCTGTGGGGCGAATTCCGGCTCAAGCCGCTGACGATGGGGTAGGGGACAGAAGACGACGCCGGGCAATAAAAAGACCTCAGCGTTATTCTGGGCCTACGTCAACTACCACCGACCTTGCGGCATTGATCAGACTGCGCACAAAATCTGCGCCGGTCAAAGCACACCGGCGCAGTAAAGCAGACAGGGCGAACCGTCCAAGCTGTCACGCAACGGTTTACGCCCAATTCTCAAGTTTCAGTCCCCCGACACGCTCAAACTCCCGGGTATTGTTCGTAACCAGGGTGATGTCCAGCGATTTGGCGTGGGCGGCGATCAGAAGGTCATTGGCGCCGATCAGCGTTCCCTTCTTCTTCAAATCGGCGCGAATGATTCCGTATTCCCTGGCCGCGTCAGCATCGAAGGGGATAACAGATATGCTGGCAAGAAAAGTCATCAGGGCAAGCTGGTTTTGCGAGGGCCTTGCGCTGTTATAGACCCCGTATTCCAGCTCCGCCAGGGTAATCGAAGAAATACAGATATCCTCCGGCCGATGCTGCATGATCCGCTTCAGGACGGATTCCGGGCGGTTGTTCTTTGCATAGGCAATTATGTTCGTATCGAGCATATATTTCATAAGAACGCTCTCTCCTGCACGGGCAGATCTTCAACCCCGTTATTCAGGAAATCGTCCGAGAACATACCCAACCCTTGAAGCATAGACGACCAAGGGTCGTCCTTTGGCGTCAAAATGACGGCCTTCCCAATACGATTGACCAGTACTTCGTCCTGATTGAAGCGGCATCCCCTGGGAAGCCTCACGGCCTGACTGCCGCCATTGGTAAACACCTTTGCAATTTCCATGCGCCTCATCTCCCTTCGCCAAAAGTATATACAGGCGTATATACTTTGTCAAGAGTGTATGCGGGGGAGGGGGGAAAGATACCTAAACCGGACGGTGAAGTTATCCCTTCACCGTCGCCGACTTTGCGCCCGACCAGGCGGAGTAATACTTCTTGCCCTTCACCGTCTTGTAGGTGCGGATGCGCACATAATAGGTCTTTTTCGGTTGCAGCTTCTTGATCACGGTCTTCACCGTGGCCGCCTTTGTGATGGTCACCTTCTTGGCCGAGGCGAAGGTCTTTTTCAGGCTGTACTGTATCTCGTAGCCGGTGATGCTCGCGCCCTTCTTCCACGACACTGTCAGCTGCTTCGTGCCGGGCGTCACGGCGGACAGCTTCGCGGGCCTGGGATTGATTTTGAAGGTCTTTTTGACGGATTCGCCGTACTTGCCGATGCCGGTGATGGTGACCCTCGCGGTGCCGACGGCCTTGTTGTTGGCGTATTTGACGGTGTAATCCCTGCCCTTGACCAGCTTCTTGCCGCTGTACTTCATCACCGGCGCGGGCGCGATGGCCTTGCCGGTATGCACCGCGTCATTGATGCCGGTGATCTTGCACTTCTTGATGGAAATGAGCTTGGGAACTGTCTTTTGCTTGACCAATACCTTGCCGCAGACGGAGCAGTGGGAGCCTTCGGTCAGGCCGGTCTTGGAGGTGGTCGGCGCGACGGCGGGGTCGGTGACAGTTTTGTGCCCTTTCGCTGGAATTACATCCTGTTCGGTCAGGATTTCGCCGCAGACGGAGCAGTGGGAGCCTTTGGTCAGGCCGGTCTTGGTGCAGGTGGCGGGGACAGCCCTGTCGGTTACAGCCTTGTGCCCTTTCGCTGGAATTACATCCTGTTTGGTCAGGATTTCGCCGCAGACGGAACAATGCTTACCTTCGGTCAGGCCGGTTTCGGTGCAGGTTGCGGGAATGGCGGGGTCAGTGACAGCCTCGTGCCCTTTCGCAGGGGTGATTTCCTGTTTGGTCAGGATTTCGCCGCAGACGGAGCAGTGGGAGCCTTCGGTCAGGCCGGTCTTGGTGCAGGTGGCGGGGACGGCCTTGTCGGTTACAGCCTTGTGTCCATTTGCAGGGGTGATTTCCTGTTTGGTCAGGATTTCGCCGCAGACGGAGCAGTGTGCGCCTTCTGTCAGGCCGGTCTGGGTGCAGGTGGCGGGGACAGCCTTGTCGGTAACAGCCTTGTGCCCTTTCGCCGGGATGATTTCCTGTTTGGTCAGGATTTCGCCGCAGACGGAGCAATGTTTACCTTCGGTCAGGCCGGTCTGGGTGCAGGTCGGCGCGACGGCGGGGTCAGTGACAAGGGTGTGTCCCTTTGCGGGTATAGTTTCCTGCGCGGTGATGGTTTCGCTGCAGACGGAACAATGTTTACCTTCCGTCAGGCCGGTCTTGGTGCAGGTGGCGGGGACGGCGGGGTCGATGACGACGTTTACATGGTTGTCCGGGTCTTTATCTGTCTCCTGCTGCGCCTTTATGATTGCATTGCAGACGGAGCAGTGGGAGCCTTCGGTCAGGCCGGTTTCGGTGCAGGTGGCGGGGACGGCGGGGTCGGTGACCTCTGTGTGAACTTTCACTACCGTGTAGCCCTTCGATTCCGCCCACTCGGTTGCCTTTGATTCGCAGGGGGTATGGAAGGTCATGTTGGCGGGGCAGGATTCGAAAGCTTCATCATCGATACTGATCTTGCCGTTTTCAATGGTGACGCTGGTCAGCTTGGAACACTTTAAAAACGCCTGCAAGCCAATGCTTGTGACGCTTTTGGGAATGGTGACGCTGGTCAGACCGGAACAGCGTGTAAACGCATTTGTCCAAATGCTTGTGACACCGCTGCCGATGGTGACGCTGGTCAGGCCGGAACAGCTGAAAAACACACCCGCTTCAATGCTTGTGACGCTGTCAGGGATGGTGACGCTGGTCAGGCCGGAACAGTTTTGAAACGCCGCAATCCCAATACTTGTGACGCTTTTGGGAATGGTGACGCCGGTCAGGCAGGAACAGGCGGCAAACGCCGAACTGCCAATGGCGGTAACCCCATCCGGTATGACCACGTCCCCGCCCGTGCCCTTATACTTCACCAGTGTGCCGTCGACGATCTCGAAATCATCAGAGCTGCTGTCGTTCGCGGCGGCGCTTGCCGGGGCAGGATTGGCGTTCATGTCGTCCTGCAGGGAATCAAGCGCCAAGTCGATGCGCCCGATCTCCGAAAGCGCGGGATCGAGGAGCAATCCCTCGCCGCTTTCCAGGATGATTCCATCCCCGGAATTCACGTTGACATCCATATCCGGGGATTCGATTTCCAGGGGTTCGATATCCAGTTCGACCGCGTTCGTTTCCGCCATCGCGCCGGTCATAATAAACGATATGACAAACAGCGCGGCCAGCAGGCTTACCCACATCCTTTTCATTCCCATTGCCTCCAATCTGAAATGATATACAGGTTACAAAACACAGTAACACAGTGATGACACAACCATTATACGGCAAATATACCAAAGATGCAATGGTTAAACATCTGCGATAAGAGGTATTTTGCAAATAGTTAAGTGCTTTTGCATTATTCAAAAATGCCTTTGCTCTTTCCCCACTCCCCCATCGAACACCGTATGGCAAAAGCATGAAATCTGTCTGAAAACCGTCTGAAATCCGCCCCGTCCGGCGCGGACGGCCTTGACAGGAACACATGTTCGATGCTATAATCGACACAACGAAAATACCTTGCGAAGACGCATTGCGAAACTGACGGAACACCCTACGAAAGCATGAGAACAGCGCGACGCGCTCAAACCGCGCGCCCTGGCTTTCGCAGGGTGTTTTGTCGTCGGGGGAGGTGGTGGCATGGAGACGGAACCGGCACGAACCTACATCTGCATCGACCTGAAGAGCTACTACGCCTCGGTGGAGTGCGTGGCCCGGGGGCTGGACCCGCTGGAGGCGCGGCTGCTGGTGGCGGACGAGACGCGCTCGGACAACACCATCGTGCTGGCGGTCTCCCCGGCGCTGAAGGCCGTGGGCGTGCGCAGCTGCCCCAGGCTGTTCGAGGCGAAGCAGGCCATCCGGCTGGCGGAGGCCCGGCTGCGCCGGAAGCTGGACTATGTCATCGCGCCGCCGAGGATGGCCGAGTACGAACGGGTGTCCGCCTTCATCTACGGCATCTACCTGAAGTACGTGGCCGTGGAGGACATCCACGTCTACAGCATCGACGAGGTGTTCATGGATGTGACGGCCTACCTGGGCCTGTATCGGAAGCAGGCCGCCCGCGCCGGCATGGCCCCGGCCCACTTCATGGCCCTGACCATCATCCGGGACGTGCTGAAATCCACCGGCATTACCGCCACGGCGGGCATCGGGCCGAACCTGTACCTGGCGAAGGTGGGCATGGACATCGTGGCGAAGAAGGCCCCCGCCGCCAGGGACGCCGTGCGCATCGCCGAGCTGGACGAGGCCCGGTACAGGCGGCTGCTGTGGCCCGTGAAGCCGCTGACCGCCTTCTGGCAGATGGGCGAGGGCAAGAC
>JAZTZK010000022.1:0-2981 GCA_045637485.1 Clostridia bacterium | reverse complement strand
CGGGGGGGCGGCCGGCCCGCGGCGAACAGCCCCCCCCCCGTTACTTGTACGTAGCCTTGCAGAATCTACGTATTACGAGAAGACCCGCACGCCCCAGCTGAACACCCGGCTGTAATAGCCGCTCTTCAGCTGGCTGACGATGACCTTCTTCGCCACCGAGGAGGCGTGCAGGAAGTAGCCCTTGCCCAGGTAAATGCCCACGTGGTCGCACAGATCCTTGTCGTCGACGGTGTTGAAGCACACCAGGTCGCCGCGCTTGAGCCGACTGACCCCCTCGACGCGGGCGAACCGGTCGTCATAGCCCTGGCCCTTGACGCTGCCCTTCAGTATGTCATTCCAGGCTGCGCCGTAGCAGAAGGCCGTATAGCTGGCGCAGTCGAAGCTCCTGGGCGGGTTCGGATCCTCGGAATAGGGCGCGCCCGCCAGTGCCTGGGCCACATAGATGGTCTTTTCGATCTTGGAGCCCTTGGCGCCCTCCGCGGTGGCCTGCAGCTGCCCCGGCACGGCGCCACCCTTCGGGGAACCGGGCTTGGCGGAGCTGAGCACGCCGGACCGGATATAGCCCTTCCAGCTTCCGTCGCCGCTCTTGATGCGCACGCAGCCGCCCTCCACGCCCAGCGCGTAGACCAGAGCGCCCTTGGACACCGTGGTAAGCGTCCTGGACATTCCCGCGTCACGGTACACCGTGGCGCTTTGGGTCACATAGGCCTTCAGCGGATTGACGCGGTCCAGGTATTTCAGGCGAATATAGCCCGTCCTTCCCTTGTAGACCACCCTGCCCCAGCCCTTGGCGCAGGCCCTGAGGCTGACCTCCAGGCCCTTGGGCGCCGTGACGCTGCGGGCGGCGGACGTCAGCGACGAATAGACCTTCGCCGAGGCGTTCAGCCTGACCTCTATCGAATCGGCCAATGCCGCCGCGCAGGCCAACAGCATAACAAGCGCCATGGCCAACGCGCGCATCCAGCCGGAAATACGTTCGGACATATCCGAATTACCCCCAATGATGGTTGAAGCCGCTCAAAGGCGCAAACCGCCTTCGAGCATACTCCCATTATTGTAGTTAAAACATATTGTACCTCAAAACCGCGTTCATTTCAACATACTTTATGCTAATTTTTAATATTCGTCCCCGTTCGACCGGTTTCGCGCACGGAAAGCGCTTGCGGAAGGCGGCGCAAGGGGGTATAATGGGAAGGGATATGCCGATTTACCACACATTGGCCTGACAAATCGGCGTTTCCGGTCAACTGGAACAAAACGCGCAGACCTGCAGAAGGAGGCAAACATGGGCACGGGCTTGCGCTGCGCGGTGGTGGGCGCGGCGAACATCGACATCGGCGGGTTTCCCTGCGGGCGGATCGCCCTGCAGGATTCCAACCCGGGGCGGGTGGTCCTGTCCGCCGGGGGCGTGGGGCGCAACATCGCCTGCAACCTGGCCCGGCTGGGGATTGAAACCCACCTGATCGCCCCCCTGGGTACGGACGCCTTCGCGGACATCGTCCGCGCGGACTGCGCCCGTGCGGGCGTGGATACCGACCTTTGCTTTACCTTCCCCGGGACGGCCAGCTCGGCCTATCTTTTCATCGCCGACATCAACGGCGACATGCAGCTGGCCGTGAACGACATGGACATCTGCCTGCGCATGACGCCCGAGGCTCTGGCGGCGCGCGTCGACGCGCTGAACGGCATGGACGCCGTGGTTCTGGACGCCAACCTGCCGGAGGCTACCATCGCCTGGCTGGCGGGGAAGCTGCGCCCGCCGCTGTTTGCCGACGCGGTCTCCGCCGTCAAGGCCCGCAGGCTTCTGCCCGCCCTGCCCCGCCTGTACGCGATCAAACCCAACGCGCTGGAGGCCGAAGCCCTGACGGGACTGCCGGTGCACGATCGACCCAGCGCCGAGGCCGCCGCCCGCAGGCTTGTGGAGATGGGCGTGGAGGGCGCGTGCATCACCCTGGGCGAACGGGGCGTCTGCTGCGCCAATCGGCACGAGGCGCGCTTCATGGCGGGGACGCCGGTGCAGATGACCAATGCCACCGGCGCGGGCGACGCCTTCACTTCGGCGATGGTGTGGGCCACGCTTCACGGGATGGACCTGTTCCACGCCGCCCGGGCCGGCATGGCCGCCGCCGCGCTCGCCGTGGAATCCGAGGAAACGGTAAACCCCGGGATGACGGCGGAAGCGGTGCGGCGGCGGATGGAATCATTACATTGACAAAGAGCAGGAGGAATCGGATATGAACAGATATTTGGAAATCTCCCCCGAGGTGAAGGCCGCGTTGGCGGAGGGGAGGCCGGTGGTGGCGCTGGAATCCACCATCATCAGCCACGGCATGCCCTACCCCCAGAACGTGGAGACGGCCATGAACGTGGAAAAGATCGTGCGGGAAAACGGCGCGGTGCCGGCCACCATCGCCATCATCGGCGGCAGGCTGAAGGCGGGGCTCTCGGCGGATGAGATCGAATACCTGGGCAGGAAGGGCTACGATGTGACCAAGGCCTCCCGGCGGGATCTGCCGGTGCTGGTCGCCAGGGGCGAGGACGGCGCCACCACTGTGGCCACCACGATGATCATCGCGGCCATGGCAGGCATAAAGGTATTCGCCACCGGCGGCATCGGCGGCGTGCACCGCGGGGCGGAGGTGACGATGGACATCTCCGCCGATCTGGAGGAGCTGGCCCGCACCCCCGTGCTGGTGGTGTGCGCCGGGGCCAAGTCGATACTGGACCTGGGCCTGACCCTGGAGTACCTGGAGACCAAGGGCGTTCCGGTGATCGGCTACGGCACCTCCGAGCTGCCCGCCTTCTACACCCGCAAGAGCGGCTTTGGCGTGGATTACCGGCTGGACACCCCCGAGGAAGTCGCCGCGGCCTTCGCCGCGAAGCTGGAGATGGGCCTGGTCGGCGGCATGCTGGTGACGAATCCCATTCCCGAGCAGTACAGCATGGACCCCGACGTGATCAACAAAGCCATCGACGCCGCC
>JAZTZK010000021.1:0-2465 GCA_045637485.1 Clostridia bacterium | reverse complement strand
TTCCCCTTTGCCGACCACAGGTCGGTCTTGCCCGCCATGGGGCTGGAGGGCGTGATGGGGTAGATGGCGGCGACCTCGGTGAAGGCGTAGGCCACGTAGGCCGCGGCCTCGTTGCCGTCAAGGGTGACGTAGATTCTGGTCTTGTCTGTCATGATAGGATCCTCCATGCGGTGTTGTGTATACTGAATCAGTGAGCTTGAGAAATACTACCTCTTTGGGCGGTATATTCTTTACGGTTTGTCGCTTGCATTCCAGGCATGCCTCCGTTATACTGTAAAAAGCGTCTGAATACAACTGGAGGTCTCGTTATGTTGGTTTCTGTGCTCTTGATGCTCCTGTTCTATGGCCTCTGTCTCGGGGCGTTGGTTTGTGACGGCGGTTACAAACGGCTCAGGCGTGGAGCCGGAAGCCTTTCTCTGCTCCAGTGGGCGGCTCTGGCATTGATCGCGACGGCGTTCATGGCGTTTGTGAGCTATTGGCCCCGGCAGGATCGGTTCGTCTACTTCTGGGACTATGCCTTCTATTGGGGCAAATCCATCAATCGGATGCGCTTCATGGGGGAGAACACCCTGTTCGAGGTATTTAGAACGCTCTATCAATCCATCAACAAGGACGATTATAACAATTTCCTGCCGACGCTGCTGGCGTTTCCCCTGCAGCTGCTGGGCTGTTCCTTTCCACGCTATGTCGTCGTATGCTGCGCGCTTTTCCTGCTGCCGACCCTGTTTGTCCAGGCGCTGATTGTCGCAAAGCTGGCGCGACATGTGAGATTTGGAAAGGGTTGGCTGTACGTAGCCTGCGTGGCCGTCGCACTTTGTCTGCCGAATAATTACTATTCCGTGTTCCGGGGATTTATAGACGTGGCTTACCTGCTGCCGATGTCCTGCGCGATGTATCTGCTGGTGGATTATGACTTTCGGCGCATATCCCCGGTGAAAAACGCGATCATGGCCTTTTTACTGGTGCTGATCTGGGTGTGCCGACGATATGCCGTCTATTTAATCGTCGGCTATGTGGTGGCCCTGGGCGTCAGGGCGGTGTCCGTACTGATTGCGGAAAAGTCCCTCAAGCCAATGAAGGCCATCGCCGTC
Source organism: Clostridia bacterium (assembly GCA_045637485.1). Classification (GTDB taxonomy): domain Bacteria; phylum Bacillota; class Clostridia; order Christensenellales; family Aristaeellaceae; genus UBA2862. The sequence continues at coordinate 1,374 of JAZTZK010000021.1, read as the reverse complement.
AATTTCCTGATGATAGGGTTGATCAGCATCGGCTTTCTGCTTCTTTCCTTCCGCAGATTCTTCCTGTACGCGCTGCTGACAGATTTCGGGCAGATGTACAGCGCCTACAACGGAACGATTCAGGACAAGGTGATGGAGCTGGTCAGGACCTTCGGTTGCATCACCGCGGCGGTGATGCTGGTCAGCAGCATATTGTGCCTGGTGACGGCGCGCCAAGTCGTCAACTGCATTGCTATGCTGGCGATGATCGTCATTGAGCCGCTGCTGTTCTGGCAGACCCAGAACATGGGCCCGCAGCACCGAATGATACTAAACATACCGATCTACGTGCTCTGTGCCATGCCCCTTGCGCTATGTCTGGACGACGGGCCGCTGGACGGCGGGCGGCTGCCTGACAAAGGAACGATCATCGGCAAGAGGCTGACGGCTGCCCTGTGCGCGGTGGCGATGCTGTGCAATTTCACGATGGCGTTTTCTGACTTCCTGCCCGCGACCGGATGCGGTACTGTCTTCTCGGAGAGGTATGTCCCCTATCGAAGAGACGACATCGAGGCGCTGAACGCGCTGGCAGAAAAGCTGAATGCGCTCACAGAGGGTACCAAGAGGCACGTTTACGTCGCGGCCTCCGGCACGGTGCTGAACTCGGACATCCTGAAGAAGCTCAAAATGCCCGAGGAGAGCAACGCTGTCCCCAGCATGTACACGACCAAGGATGTGGACATGCGCGATGGCTTTCCCGGGAATTTCCTGAAGGCAAAGTACGTGGTTGCCACTGATCCGATCCAGCTGCACCTGCGAACGGGCCAGGAGGTCGTCTCCTACCTGTCGGCCCTGGTCCAGGACCCTGAATCCTACCTCGGGCGGCACTTCAAGCTCATAGACGAAGTTGCCCTGGATGAAGGCGTCGTCGCCCTCATCTATGAAAAGACCGGGAAATTTACCGAGGAGGACCTCCAGCAGCTGAGGAACTACTATACCAGTCTGTATCCCGGGCAGGAAGCGTTGTTTGCGGATCGGATCAAGTAGACAGCGCCGGCTCGCTGCTGTCGAGGGTGACGTAGATGGTGCCGCTTGTCGTTCGTGGGAGGGACCTCCTCATTTCACGCTTTGTTCCTGCAGGTGAATGGTATAGTACAGATAGTCCCCGGTAAAGGAGGACGCATCGTTGTTTTCCCGCCTGCCGCCCAGTACAAACCCGACGCCTTCATAGTTTCTTGGCGCGACCAGGTTGCTGTTGGTGCAGACCCGTATCTCCTTCAGCCCTTCATATTCCCGGATTCGCCGAAGGGCCTCCGACAGCTGGGCCTTGCCGAAGCCCCTGCCCTTGTGGGCCGTCCGAATGCCGTTGTGGCCGATTTCCACGTATTCGGGCCT
>JAZTZK010000020.1:0-30209 GCA_045637485.1 Clostridia bacterium | reverse complement strand
GCGCGGTTGTAGACCTGGATGCCCGCCTCGATGGCCTTCATGTTGGAGGTATCCAGGGCCAGCGGCACGTTGTCGAAGCGCTCCTGCAGCAGCTTCACGGCCCACTGCATGACCTCCTCGCCGTCGGCCTCCGCGGGGCCGGTGTTCACGTCGATGTAGTTCGCCCCGGCCTTCAGCTGCTGCTCACAGCGGGTGATGATGGGCTCGGGGTCACGCTCCGCAAACGCCTTGCGGATAGACGGGGCGGTGACGGAGATGCGCTCGCCGATGGTGATGAACTTTGCCATGAGTTTATCCTCCCGTTTGTTTTCTTTGATCAAACCGGGCCGGTACGGCGATGCCATACCGGCCATGCATTTCCCTTAGGCGTTGAAGTCCTTGATGAACTTGACCAGCTGGACCGCCTCCATGGGGCCGACCACCACGTTCCAGCCGGGCAGCTTGGCCTCGATGTCGCCCTTCATGACGGCGACCTTGCCGGGGATGATCAGCGTGCGGGACTTGATCTTGTTCTCGATGTCGTTCTCGTCGAAGAACTTCTTGATGGTGCCGGCGGAGAACTTGCCCGCGGCCCACGCCGTCAGTACGGACATGCCGCTGGCGTCGGTGATCAGCAGGTTGACCGGGCACTTGGAGCGCTCGTATTCGCCGGAGACCAGGAAGTAGGTCAGCGCGAAGTCGACGGTCAGCGAGCACACGGAGTTCTCGTCCGCGCCGTTGAGGGCGTAGATGCCGGGCTCGACCTTCATGGGCTTCTGGGGATCGGTGAAGATGTTCTGGCGCAGGCCGTACAGCGCGAGGGCCTCGGCGTACGCCATATTCTCCATGACGATGATGGAGCCGTAGCGCAGCGTGAAGGCGGCGGCCAGGGCGGTTTGCATGTGCAGGTCGCCTTCGGCGATCTTCGCCAGGTTCACGATGGACGGATAGCGCAGGCTGCGGTCCTGATCCTTCAGGTTGCCGCGGCGCACCATCACGGCGTTGGCGAAGGTCTGCTTCGCGTCCGCGCCGGTGCAGTCGATGATCAGGTTCTTGTTGCCCTTGCCCTCGAGCGCCTTGATGTTGTCGTAGATCTCGGAGATGTCCGCGCCGGTCACGCCCAGGGTGACGCCCGCGGCGGTGGCGGCGGCGTTCATGGCTTCCAGGTTGTCCCTGTTCGCGCCGTTCAGTATGGGCTTGACGGCCTTGCACACGTCCAGCGCCGCCTTGGCGACGTCGGCGTCCGCGCAGTTCAGCACCAACGCGCGCTCGGCGGCCATGGCCTTGTTGACCAGCGCCACATAGGCGTCAGCGCCATTGCCGGCATAGTTCAGGTACAGGAACTCCACGTACTCGCGCTCGCCGATGCGCTCATAATCGACCTTTTTGATCTCCTCGATCTTCGCGTCGATCTCGTCCGCGCTCATGCAGGAGCAAAGGCTCACCGCGTACAGGTTGCGGTTGACCAGGGTCTTCTCGTGGCGGAACAGCACGGTCTCGCCGCCCAGCTTGTGCTCGGTGGCGCCGGCACCGACGGTGATGGTCTTCATCAGGGGCGCGGTGGCCTCGGACAGCGTGGCCAGGGCGTCAGCGGACATGTAGGGGCACTTCTCGATCGGCACCGCGCCGGAGGCGACCTTCATCGAGAAGGCCATGCAGGTGGGGCTGCCGCATTCCTTGCAGTTCTTCTTGGGGGTCAGCTTAAAAATGTCAAGACCTTTCAGAGCCATGGTTAAATCCTCCTTCCCCGCTCACATCAGGCTGTCGATAAACTTGGCGATGGTGGCGACAGCGGCAGGGTGCTTCATGATGACCATATCGGACCCGCCCACCAGGCAGGCGGAGGCGGTGCACACTTCCATCTCGATGCCGCGCTCGTCGAGGGGACCCCACTCCGGGGATTCCTCTTCGGGGGACATGGATTCCTTGACGCCCCAGGTCTCGGTGGAGATGGGGGTCACGATGGGCATCTGAAGCTGCGCGTCGTTCTGGGCCAGAGCGGCGGCCTTCACGCGGTCCAGCGTGGAGGAGAGGTATTCGAAGCCGTAGCCGGCGGCGGAGGAGCCCACGTTCATGCAGACGCTCTGCGCGGGCACGCCCAGCTGGCTGAGCAGCACGTTCAGCTGCTTGGCCAGGTTGATGTCCACGGCGGATTCCGCGCCGACCTTCTGGTTGTAGGCCAGGCCCGCGGAGGCGCCGACGGTCTTGTAGTTTTCTTCACGGGAGGAGAGCACCAGGATGTTCCTGCCCTGGAGCGCATCGGAGATGGCGGAGAAGAGCTCGGCGTCCTTTTCGATGTTCTTGCAGCCCATCACAAGGATTGGCATGGTCACGGCGTCGGCCACGGCCTTCGCCAGCGCCACGCAATCCGCGACGGAGGTGTTGTCGCCGTTGGGATCGGCGCTCTCGAGGTGCAGGCAGATGGCGGAAGCGCCTTCCATTGTCTCGGCCTTTTTGGCCATGTCCACGACGGTCTCGCAGCCGGCGTAGAACTCGAGCAGGCCGGGCGAGACGATGCCGGCGAGGCCCTTGTCGGAGATCTCGACGGCGATCTTGGGCTTGTTCTCAATGGGTGCGTCGAATGTGTAGAAGGGCAGAACATTCTCGCCGCCGATTACGATGCTCCTGTCGCCCGTGCCGAGGGTGACGGCATTGATCCTGGCATTGAACGCCTGCTTTTTCGGAGTGAAAGCCATGTTGTATTCCCCCTGTTTGTCGTTGTCGTTCGGCATGCGTGGTACGCGCATGCCTTAGAGTTGCAGTGTATCCATGATTGATTTCAGCGCGACCTTCACCGGAGCGTCATCTGGTACTTTGGCGCTGGGCTTGCCCTCGCAGTCAAACTCGTAGACGAGGTCGTCCTGCGGCAGCACGCCCACCAGGTCAAGGCCGTGTTTCTCAATCTCTTCCTTAACCCCGTCGTTCAGGCGTCCGCCCGGCGCGCGGTTAACGATCAGTTTCATGACGCCGGGCTTCAGCGCCAGCGCGTTCACCATCTCAGCGATGCGCGCGGCGGCCTGAATGCCCCGGCGGGAGCAGTCGCTGACCAGCAGCAGCGTGTCGACATGGGGCAGCGTGCCTCGGGCGATGTGCTCGAGGCCGGCCTCGTTGTCGATCACCATGTACCTGTAGCGACCGTAGTACTTGTCGATCTGGGTCTTCAGCACGCCGTTGACATAGCAATAGCAGCCCTTGCCCTCGGTGCGCCCCATGACCAGCATGTCGTAGTCGTCCTCCTCTATCAGGGCCTGGTTGAACTTGTATTCGGCGTACTCCTGCTTGGTCATGCCCGAGGGAATCGGGCTGACCGGAAGCAGCTCCGCATGGGCCATCTCCTCGCGGATGCTGCCCAGCGTGGTGTCCACCTCGACGCCGAGCACCTCGTTCAGGTTGGAATTGGCGTCGGCGTCCACCACGAGAAGGGGGCCCTTCCCCTTTTTGCAGAGCGCCTCGATGATCATGCCGCAGGTGGTCGTCTTGCCGACGCCGCCCTTGCCGGCCACAGCGATGACATGTGTTGACATAGCTTCTCCCGGTCAAATCAGGTCGACGATGCCCGACTGCTCAACGAGCCTTTTGACATCCTCGTATTTGTTCAGCGCGTACAGGTGGATGCCGTCGATGCCGCAGGCCCTGTATTCGTCAATCAGGCCGATGGTGTATGCCATGCCCGCCTCCCTGAAGGCAGTCTTCTTGGCGGCGACGGATTCCTCGCTCTCGTCGGGGGCGAAGGGGTTCGGGAAAATCCAGTTCCTGGAGATGATCTCCGTCAGCGCCCTGGGCATGACGCAGCCGTTTCGGCTGAGCGACATGTTGATGGTTGCGGCGATGTCCAATACCGGCATGATGCCCACATCCACGGGAAGATACACGCCCGCGGCGCGTATGGCGTCCAGCCACCAGCGGAACTGGTCCATGTCCCAGCAGAGCTGGGTCATGATGTAGTCGGCGCCCTCGTCCTGCTTCTGCTTCAGGAAGGAGATATCCGCCTCAATGCTGCGGCAGGAAATATGTCCCTCGGGTGAGCCCGCCACAGCGATGGTGAACCTGTCGCCAAAGGCCTTGCGGGTGAACTTCACAAGCTCGGTGGCATAGCGCAGGTCGCCGCCGGTACCCGTCCATCCGTAGGGGATGTCGCCGCGCAGGGCCAGCATATGGTCGATGCCGTGGTCCAGGTAGGTCTGGAGTTGGTCCCTTATGCCCTCCTTCGTGTTGGCCACGCAGGTGAAATGGGTCACCGGAATGCACCTGCCATCCTTCCGGATCTTGTCCAGCACCTCCAGGTTCCTGCCCACGTTGGTGCCGCCCGCGCCATAGGTGCACGAGATGTAATCGGGATTCAGCTCATAAAGGTGATCCAGCACGCCGCCCTCGCCGCACAGTTTGTTCATGCCGGCGTCGGTCTTCGGCGGAAACACCTCAAAGGAAAATGCCATGCGGTCCTTCAGAATGTCTGTTACGCTCATCATCTGCCTCCAGCTGTCTTGCCTTATTCAGTTCAAACGCGCATATTTTCAAGGCAATACATATACACGCTCAGTTATAATAACATATACCCATGAAATAGGCAAGTGCCTGAGCAAATAATATGACATTATTTTAACTAAATTAATGTGAACAGGAATTTCTGCCGAAGCCCGTGACTGCTGGCAAAGATGGTGAGGTTTTCGTCGTTCAAGCGCTCTACGATCAGCTCGTCCACCTCGCCCCCGAGCAGCGCGCGCACATAGGCCTCCGGATCGTCGGTTTCGATCTCGTCAAAGAACACTTCCCGCATTTGGTTGCCCGAGCAGCTGTTCTGTATCTCCCGAACCAACTCGTATTCTGCCATAGACAGCCCTCCATGCCGTAAAGCCGCAGGCAGATCGCGAATGCGGGTAAACCGCTCGCGGCTGCCCGCGACTTCGGATTGTTTAGGCAATGGCCCGGGGCCGGACCACCACGGTGCCGCCGGTGAGGTCGGCGGAGGCGATTTCACCCTCGATCCGCTCCTCTCGGCCCATGATGTCGGTGAGGGTGACGACGCCGCCCTCGCACTCGATCAGCATGACGTTCTTCAGCACCTCGTTCTCCGGGCGCTTCTCGATCCTGTATACCGTCGAAAGACACATATTCTCTCCCTCCTCGTCAGCGCTTGGGGGCGTTCAGCGCCGCCACCACGGTCGACAGGCGCATGTTGCCCTTTTCAAAGTCGGACACGGCCTGCATGACCTGCTCGAAGGCGGCGACATCGCCAAGGTCCTTCAGCCTTCCGGCCAGCTGGGCCAGCTCGTTGGCGTGGGCTGTGTTGTGATTGACCATGTACTGCATCAGCGCCACCACTTCGACCCTCGGATCCATGTCGCAGCTCTTGCAATCGGAATTGCAGCCCGCCGCGCCGGGGCAGCCGCCGTGGGAATGACCGTGGTCCTGGTCGTGGCCGTGCGCATGGTCGTGGGGATGGTCGTGCACATGCTCGTGGGGATGGCTGTGGGTGGTGCCGTCGGCATGGGTATGCGCGTGGCTGTGCTCATGGGTGTGCGCGTGGCTGTGGCCGCCGTCGTGGGAATGCTCGTGATCCGCCCCGCCCACATGGGGATGACCGGCATCGTGGCCGTGATGGTCGTGCCCGTCATGGGCGTGGGGAATGCCGTGCTCATGCATATATTCGTGATCGTGCGCGTGATCCATATCAAATCTCCTTTTTGAATGTAGGGATGATTCGCCCTATTCCAGCCGACCTTTACAGTCGCCCGAATTGGGCTCAATTGATTATACAACAGCCCGGGGCATTTGTCAAAGGTGATATTGGCCCCGAAGGCGCATCCCCCTCCCCGGGTTTCCAATCAGAAATTTGTCCATTCTTAACCTGTTTCCCCCGCCCGGTGATTGCAGCCGCGCGCCGTTTGGGTTACAATTATTCACGAGGTGAAGTATCAGTGGATCACGATAGGAATCGCGCCGCGGACGGCGGCATAAGGCCCGAAATCCACGACCACGAATACATGCATGCCCATGGCATCCCCCACGACCACGGACATGGGCACGGCCACACCCACAGCCACGAGCACACCAAGGCCGTGCTGAACCGGCTGTCCCGGGCCATCGGCCATCTCCAGTCTGTGCGCAACATGGTGGAGGAGGGGCGCGACTGCGCCGAGGTGCTGGTGCAGATTGCCGCCGTGCGCTCGGCCATCGACAACACGGGCAAGCTGATCCTGCAGGACCACCTGAAGCACTGCATCGTCGAAGCGGCCGCCGAGGGCGACCAGCAGACCATCGACAACCTGTGCCAGGCCATCGACAAGTACATGAAGTAAGGTTCTGCGCAGTAAGAATATTCATACATCACGCTTGTCCGGATCCGCCGTTGCCGCGTTGCGCTGACGAATTTATACAGAGCGCGCTGTACGATTAAATTTCGCACTATTACCAAGCGCAGAAATATGCCCTGCCCCCGGATAATCCCGTCTGCGACTATCCGGGGGCAGCGCTTTTTCATGTTCTGAACGATTTCAGCTGCGGGACGACCCTCTCCCCGTCCAGCGTGAGTTCGGCATACCGACCGTCCATCAGCGCGCCGGGGTTGATCAGCAGCACCCCGCCCACCCACTCTACGCAGGGGCGGTGGGTATGGCCGAACAGGGCAATGGTGGCCCGCTGGTCCTCGGCGTAGTAGGAGAGGTTGTCGTAGCCATACTTCACGTCCTGCAAGTGACCGTGCACCGCCAGCAGCCGGTGGGGGCCGAAGGACGCCCGGGCCATGCGGGCCAGTTCCGAGAACATGTCGCAGTTGCCCGCCACGGCGATCATCTGCGTCTCCAGCCGCTTTTCCAGCCAGCGGGCGTCGGAATCGTAATCCCCCAGGTGGAACACCGCGTCGTACTTTTCCTTCCCGCACAGCTTCAGGTAGCGCTCCAGCCACACGCCGTGGCCGTGACTGTCGGAGACGATGCCCAGCCGGGTCACGCCTCGGCCTCCAGCGCTTCGATCAGCTTTTGTATGGCCCTGGCCCGGTGGGAGACGCCGTTCTTCGCCTCGGGCTCGGCCTGGGCGAAGGTAACGCCCAGGTCGTCGGAGAGGAACAGCGGGTCATAGCCGAAGCCGCCCTCGCCCCGGTACTCGCCGATGATCTCGCCCTCGCAGCGGCCATAGACGACGATCGGCTCCCGACCCGGGCGGCACAGTGCCACCGCCGCGCCATAGTGGGCCCTGTGGGGCGTCGGCTTATCGGAGAGCTCCTTCAGCAGCAGCTGGTTGTTGGCCTCGTCGTCGCCGTGCACGCCGCAGTAGCGGGCGGAGCGCACGCCGGGACGCCCGCCCAGCTGGTCCACGCACAGCCCGGAATCGTCGGCCAGCGTCGCGCTGTGGCAGATGTCCATCAGCGCCTTCGCCTTGATCAGGGCGTTTTCCTCGAAGGTCTGTCCCGTCTCCTCGACGTCCGTCTCCACCCCCAGCTCGCGCATGGAGCGCACGTCGAAGCGGTCGCCCAGCAGCTGCCTGAGCTCCTTCAGCTTGCCAAAGTTGTTGCTGGCCAACACCAGCCTGGGCTTTTGGCAGATCACCCCGGCGCGGCTGCCCAGGGCCTCCATCTGGGCGTCCATCAGCTCCATGCAGCCCTTTTCGCCCAGCGCCAGCAGCCGGTCCAGCTCGGCGCGGGTATAGCTGCGGCCTTCGCCGGTGCCCTGCACCTCCACGAAGCCAAGGTTGCCCCTGCCGTCCCGGGTCATGACGATGTTCATGTCCACCTGGGCGCGACTGTCCTGGGCGTATTCCAGGTCCAGGGTGCAGACGTCGTCCACGACGCCCACGGACACCGCCGCCACCTGGCGGATGATCGGGGAATCCACCAGCGCCCCCTGTTCAATCAGTTTGTCCACGGCGATGCAGAGCGCCGCGAATGCCCCTGTGATGGAGGCGGTGCGGGTACCGCCGTCAGCCTGGATCACGTCACAGTCGATGTATACCGTGCGCTCGCCCAGGCGATTCAGATCGCAGGCGGCCCGCAGGGAGCGGCCGATCAGGCGCTGGATCTCCACGCCCCGCCCGTCCTTCTTCACGCCGTCCCGCGGCTTGCGCTGAGTCGTGGAACCAGGCAGCATGGCGTATTCTGCCGTCAGCCAGCCCTTTCCCTTCCCCTTCAGGAACGAAGGCACGCCCTCCTGCACCGACGCGGTGCAGATCACCCTGGTCCTGCCGCAGCAGATCAGCACGGATCCTGCGGCCATCTCGGTATAGTCCGGCAGTATGCGCACCATGCGCAGCTCGTCCGGAGCGCGGTCGATCGCAGTCATATTCAGAAGCCTCCCATAGCGTTTGTATTGTTGTTCGCTGCGGCGGCAGATCACCGCCGCTGCGTTTCATTCGTCATGCGTGCATCAGGCGGCGGATCGACGCCGCCACCGGTCATTCAAAGTCGAACAGCATCGCGGACTGGGTCTGGATGTAGTCGTAGACGATGGAATCGGCCATGTTCATGAAGGTGGGCACGCCCAGCTCGCCCTGAGCGGCTTCGTACCGCCTGCCATCCACGTAGATCTCCACCGAGTCCACGCCGTCGAACTGGGTGCAGGTCAGCACCAGCGCCTTCAGCGCCATCCGACCGCCGTCGGAATTCTCCACCAGGTTCACGAACTCCGAGGTAAAGTTCAGCTTTGCCACGCCGTTTTCCACCTGAACGTCGATCAGCCCGCAGCCCGCCGGTACCACGCTCTCCAGCATGTCAGCGTTGCTGGGGCCCTTTGCCAGCTCCAGCACGGCGGTGTTCACGTCCGCCCGGGAGTGGACCATCCGCGTCACGGGGACAATCACCGCGCCGGAATCCCCGGGGAAGAACAGCGTGACCGGCTGGACGGAGGCTCCGGCCATGGTGGGCTCGACGCTCTCCAGGTTAATGTCGCCCCGGGTGAACTGGCCGCCCACCGGGGTACCGTGGGTCAGCCTTTCCCGCTTCTGGCCGTCGATCAGGAATTCGACCTTATCCACGCTCTCAAACTCCGTCAGCGCCTGCACCACGGCGTTGACCATGTTGCTCTCCGCCGCGGCGTCCGCCATGTCCAGCACCTCCCTGCTCAGGTCAATGCGGGCCAGGCCGCCCGAGATGTCCAGGTCGATCTTCGTGTTTTCGGGCAGCACCGTGCGCAGGCCCAGCCGCGCCGCCTGCATGTCGTTCCCCACGCTCTGCACCATCATGTTCAGCGTCGCCTTGGCGATACCGTCCTCCAGGGGTACGGAGCACATCACCGGCACAAGATAGCCATAGTTGTCCTGGTAGTAGACGATGGTGGAGGTCCTGGATTCCCCGTCCCTGACGGCCTTTTCCTCTCCGCCGTTCGCTGCGGTCTGCCGGTCGATCGGCGCTTCCGCGGCCTCCGACGCCGCCTGCGAGGGTTGCGAACCCTGCGAGGGCTGCGAACCCTGCGAGGGCTCCGCGTCCTGTTCTGGCTGCGTGTCCCCCGCGGGCATCGTCGCGGCCCCGTGCGACCCGTCCGGCTTCCCCCACAGCGACCATGCGCTCGCCAGCGCCACCGCGATGACCAGCAGCGCCAGCGCAAGCAGGTACGCCCTGCGTTGACTTCCCGAAAACTTCATCTGGAACCCTCCTTGCGTCATCCGTTTCGGTTCAATCTATTCCGGGACGCCGGGAGGTATGCCCTGCTATTTTATCACAAATGTTCCTGTTGCGCAATCCATCCAAAAGGTTTATAATGGTGTTCATAACAAGGAAATGCAGTTTGGAGGAACAGATATGCCCTTTGACGGACTGACCCTTGGCCTCGTGGCCCGGGAACTGGACCGGGCGCTGACCGGCGGGCGCATCAACAGGATCATACAGCCCGAGCGGGACGAGATCGTGCTCACCATACGCAACGAGGGCGAGAACCGACAGCTGCTGCTGTCGGCCACTGCCAATTGCGCCCGCGCCCACCTGACCACGACCCGAAAGAACAACCCGCTGGAGCCCCCGGCGCTGTGCATGCTGATGCGCAAGCACATCACCGGCGGCAGGGTCTGCGGCATACGGGCGCTGGAGTGCGACCGGATCCTCGAGGTGGAAATCGAGCATCGTGACGAGTTGGGCGACACCGCGCGAAAGCGCATCATCTGCGAATTCATGGGCAAGCACTCCAACATCATATTCGTCGGCGGCGACGGACGCATCATCGACAGCGCCCGCCGGGTGAACGAGCTGATCTCGTCGGTGCGCGAGGTGCTGCCGGGGCTGCGCTACGAGCTGCCCCCCGCCCACGGCAAGCTGCCCTACGACAGCGTCACAGCGGACGCGCTCTACGCCGCCATGGCCGGCATGAACGGCCCGCTGCACAGGCTGATCGCCCAGTGCGTCAGCGGCATGTCCGGCCAGACGGCCCGGGAGCTGGCCTTCCGCGCCACGGGCAGTGAAGACGCCCACTCCGACGAGGTCGATCTGCGCGCCGTCTGTGAAGGCGTGGCGAACAGCCTCTGCTCCATCTTCGACCACGTTGCCCCGGCGATACTCTGCAACGGCGACGGCGCGCCCGTGGACGTGGTCGCCTTCCCCTACGCCAGCCGCGCCTATATGAAGGCCGAGCCCTATCCCACCATCAGCGCGGCCATGGACGCCTTCTACCGCGGCAGGGACTTGGCCGAGCGCATCAAGCAGAAGAGCGCCGCGCTACACCGAACGCTGAAGAAGAACATCGAGCGCTGCGAACGCAAGCTGGCCCTGCAAAACGAGGCGCTCCTGGGCAGCCAGCGGATGGAGGAATATCGGCTGAAGGGCGAGCTGCTCACCGCCAACCTGCACCTGGCGAAGAAGGGCGCAAGGCGCGTGGAGGTGCCCAACTATTATGAGGAAGGCATGCCCCTGATAAACGTGGAACTGGACGAGAAGCTGTCCCCCGGCCAAAACGCTCAGCGGTACTTCAAGCTGTATCAAAAGGCGCGCAACGCCCAGACCCTGGCCGCGGAGCAGATCGAAAAGACCTCCGCAGAGCTGAGCTACCTGGAGGGACAGCTGGACAACCTGGAGAAGTGCAGCGAAGAGGCGGAGCTGTCGGAGCTGCGCCAGGAGCTGGAGCGCTTCGGCTACGTCCGCCCCAACCGCAACCGAAGGCAGCTGAAGCAGCTGCCGCCCTCAAAGCCCATGCGCTTCACCGCGCCGTCGGGACGGGTCATACTGGTGGGCAAGAACAACCTGCAAAACGACAAGCTGACCGGCACCGCCCAGCCCAACGAGGTTTGGCTGCACGCCAAGGACATGCCCGGTTCCCATGTGATCATCGTCGGCGAGGATCCGGACGAGGCCACCATACTCTATGCCGCCCGCCTGGCCGCGCTGTATTCCAAGGGACGCGCCAGCTCCCGGGTGCCGGTGGACTACACCCTCAGGCGCTATGTCAAGAAGCCGGGTGGCGCCAAGCCCGGCTTTGTGATCTACACCAACCAGCATACGCTGTACGTACAGCCCGCAGAAGAAACGACTTCGGTCTGATCTATGACAGGAGGCAGCGCCATGAACCCCGATATCCAAGAAACACTCGCCCCAATCAGCCGTTTCAGGCCCGCATCCTGGGAACAGATTCCAGACCTTGGTCTGTACATGGACCAGGTGGTGACCTTCATAACCCGGGTCTACGAACCCCTCTACGGCAACGACATATACGGCTACCTGTCGCCGTCGATGATCAACAATTACGTCAAGAGCCAGCTGATCCCAAGGCCCACCGGCAAGAAGTACAGCCGGGAGCAGATCGCCCTGCTGACGATGATCGTCGCCCTGAAGCAGACCTGCAGCATGGAGGACATCCGCAGGCTGCTGGCCTGCGGGGTCGGGCGAAGCGCCGAGCGCCTGTACGACGCCTTCTGCCTGCAATTCAGCCAGGTGATACGGGCGATGTGCGGGGACACGGTCTCGATCGCAGCGCCCCAATCGGCGTTGGATTTCGCGATTCTGGCCTCCGGTTACTCCGCCGGATGCGCCGCGCTGCTGAAAGCGGAATCTATTCCCGTGCAGGGCAGTTAAACCGACCGCAGTCTTGGCATATCCTTTGAAAAGAAGCAACCGCGCCTCATTACCAATGCTGTAAGGAGGCGCGGTTTTTTTCGGAGGCTGTGCCATGAGACGTTTGATCGCTGTTTTCGTTATTTTCGGGCTGTTTTCCGGGGTTTTACCCGCATCCGCTTCCGAACCGTTCCATGTGGCCGCCAAGGGCGCGGTGCTGATCGACGCAGACTCCGGTCGGGTTCTGTTCGCGCAGAACGCGGACCAGCGCCTTCCCATGGCCCCCACCACCAAGGTGATGACCACCCTACTGGCGCTGGAGCATGCAAGCCTTGACGAGATGGTCACCGCGGGCAAGAATGCCGCGGGCGTCACGGGCACTTCGCTGTACCTGTCCCAGGGGGAAACCCTGTCCATGGAGCACATGCTGTATGGCCTGATGCTGCGCAGCGGCAACGACGCCGCAGTGGCGGTGGCCGAGCACATCGCCGGGAGCGTGCCCGCCTTCGCCGAAATGATGAACGCGAAGGCCGAGGCGCTGGGCGCGAACGCCCACTTCGTCAATCCCCATGGGCTGGACGCCGACGGCCACGGCATCTCCGCGCTGGGGCTGGCGCTGGTGATGCGGGCGGCCATGAAGAACGAGACCTTCCGGACCATCACCGGCACTCAGCGCAAGATCATCCCCTGGGTGGGCAACGAATACAGCCGCGTACTGGAGAACAAGAACAAGCTGCTGAAGACCTACGAGGGCGCCACGGGCGGCAAGACAGGCTATACCGGCAAGGCCGGGCGATGCCTGGTGTTCAGCGCCGAGAGGGACAACCTTTCGCTGATCGGCGCCGTACTGAACTGCCCCACCTGGTTCGACACGGCCACCGCCCTGCTGGACTATGGCTTCGAGAATTTTCGCTCAGAATCCGCCCTGGAGGACGGCCAACCCGTCGACGCCATCGTCGTCAGGGGCGGTATCAGCGAGGTGGTCAGCGTCATCGCGGACGCGCCGCTGCAAACGGCGGTGCCCGTCGGCGAAGCCGTCCGGATCGTTCGTCGCCTGCCGAAGGTGATCGAAGCGCCCGTGCGCGCCGGACAGGCCGTCGGAATGGCGCAGCTGCTGGCCGGAGACCGCGTGCTGGCCGAATGCAGGCTGATCGCCGCCTCCGACGTGCAGAAGCGCGACCTGCGCCAGTCGATCATTCGGCTGCTTCGCGGTTGGATTCTGAACCTTCAGGCATGATCCAGGTCTTCATCACGACGCCGTTCCGATCCGCGATTTGAACGCGCTCATCCCCGATCAACAGCAGTCGATCGCCGCTCAGGGCGCGGATCTCCCGGTATTTGGCGGATGTCATAATCCTGCCCCTGCCGTCCATCAGTCCATAGCGGCATTCCCCGTAATTCCAGGCGGTTTGAGACCGCCCAAGCGCCTCGCTCTCATAGGCCTCGCCCGGCATCTCCAGGAACGCATATCTTTCCGCGCAAAGCGGAAGCAGTTGCTGGAACAGGCCGGATGCCTTTGAACCGTCCGGATTGACCAGCCACTGGCATTTCTCGCCCCACTGGCCGTCGGATGCGATGAGCTGACCTCGCGTGCCCGCCGTATAACAGACCCTTCCGCTGTCCTGTGTCAGCAGCCTGCCATTGGCGTCATAGAGGCAGGTCCGCCCCTCGTAGGTCACCACCAGGTCGTCCCCCGCCAGCGCGATTTCCCGTATCTTACCTGACAGCCTCGCCCTGCGCTGGCCGCCCCTTGGACCGTAGATATCCAGGTTCGTGCCATCCCAGGCGGCGATCATCGCTACGCTGCGTTCGAGCCACAGCTGTGTCGGCGCGATGACCGCGCGCCCGCTGATGTCGATCAGGCCCATGCCCTCCGGTCCCGCGACCTTTGCAAGGCCGTTTGAATAGGCCCCCATGTATTGCCAGACAGGATTTACCGCAATGGCGCCGCCGGCGTCCAGTGCGCCGTAGCGCCCGTCCGGGTCCATAAATGGCATGCGACCGTCGGAAACCCGTGACAGGCCGCCAGTGCAATAGACTCCAGTCTGTTTTTCCGTCCCCGTCGCATCGATGTGAATAACCTCGTCCGCATGCTCGTCGAGGGGATCGCTCGTCAGCGCCAGCCAGCCGCCCGAACCGTCCGGGGTCAGCTGCGTCCACCTGGGTTCCAGCAGGAGCTCTCCATCGGGGCTCATCGCCCCGAACAAATGACCGCTGCTGAACGACAGCGTCTCCCCATGATCGTCGATCATCGAGAACTGCACATCGCCCATCGGTTGCCCTTCCGCATCGAAAAGGCGGTAGGCGCCCTCCCTGCCCGCAGCGTAGAGCGCTCCCTCCCGCACGACAAAGGCGGACTCAAACCGACCGTTTTCCGTTTTTTCAGCGCCCCTGTCGTCCGCCAATACGACCACACCGGGGGCATTGACACATAGCGTCGACGCCTGCGCCCCGCAATTCAGCATGCAGAGCAGCAGCAGACAGATCGCCGTTCGTCTGCGCATGTGCGCGCCCCCTTCACTCCTGTTCAATACCGCTTATGCCGGGGTTTGCCAGTAGCGAATGCCTGCCACGCCCACCTTGCGTCTCTTTTCCGCAATCACCTGGAACCTTACATTGATGGTGTCGCCGACCAGCGTTACGGGCACGATCAACGTCGCCCGTCCATCGGAATCGAATTGATCCCGGTTGACGGTAACGCGCGTCAGTTCGCCATTTGTTCTGTTGACGACGCGGAGCGCACAGATTTCACCCTTCTGATCCATAGCGTCTTCGGGCAGGAACAGGCTGTATTCCACGGCATAATTGCCGGAGAACAGGTCGTCGTTCGGTCCCTTTGTCAGTGACTTCTTCGGCCCGTTCAACAGCAATCCACCTTCCACCCAATCGAGCTTGTTGGACTTTGACAATTTCTCCAGATCCACTTCAATGGCCTTGCTGTAATAATCCGAAGCCACATAACCGCCGGCCTTCAGCGCGTCCAAGGCCTTGGGATCGGAAACATAGAGCGCGTGCTTATCGGATATTTGCAGATACTTAAAGCCATGATCGATGAATACGCGGTGTTCCGGCTGGTTCTCCATCAGCACCACCGCATCCTCCAGTCGCGCCAGGTCGTCGCCGCCAAGCACCGATCTGCGTACATTCGGGAAGCGGCGGCGATAGACCTCGGGCATCACATCTGAATGAATGCCGCATTCCGAAAGGCAATTCAGCACATCGGCATCCGCATCCACCATGGCCGCGTTCGCCTGCGTCGCCTGGGCGATGACACGATCGCCCCATACGCCCATGCCGATGCCCAGGGCGAGGCAGAGGGCCAGGACGCATGCCGCGACCCGTGCGCCTCCGCGCCTTGTCAGCGCGGTGTTCAAAAGCCTGTACGAGGCCCAGGCGCCCGCGACGCACAGCATGACAATGCAGAGGTTCAGGCCCACCACCGGCCATGCGTTCTCATAGCCGCCTTGCCAGCCCTTCGCGCTATAGATCGTGCGCAGCGAAGACATGATCCGCGGCAGGAAAAGCGCGCCCAAGGCAAGCATCGCCGCCGCCACCATGGCAAATGCCACATAGCGCCGCCTCTTTTCCCGTTCAGGCAACGCCTCAAGCGGCGGAACCTTAAGCGCTGCCAGGGGCATGATCAGCAATATGTTGTCAAAGGGATCGGGAAAGTGGTGTTCCATGATAGAGTGAAAAGCAACGACTGCCATCACCAGCGCCATGCGCCGATTGCCGCTTCGCAGGGCCTTGTGCAGCATCCATTCCCATACCGCGAACACCGCCAGCATCGTGACCCAGCCATAGCGCAGCAGCATGTTTACATAGGAGCTGTCGAGGAAGAGCATCTCCCCCTTTGAAAAGATGGTCCCGCCGTTGCCGCCGTTCATGACGACTTTCTGTCCAAACGGCACCAGCGGATAGGTCTGCATTGCCTTTGCGGAGATTTGCAGCCGAAAGGACATCAGATTGTTCAGAGGCTCCATGGCCACAGGGTTTTTGGCATACAGATAGACCAGCGCATAGATCAGGACGGCACACATCGGCGCAGCGGCCATCAACAGCACGTCCACCCCACGCCGGATGCGCTTCATCCAACCGCTCCGAACGAGCGCGCCGCTCTCCAGCCAATGATAGACGATGACCATTTCAAACAACAGGCCGCACAACATGCTGTTTCGGCTTACGGTTACAAAATACGCCAGTGCCAGAGGGATCAGGCCAAACAGCAGCATGGCCCAATCCGGCAGCGTCGGCCATGCCATCCATACGGCCATCGTCAGGAACAGCACCATCGTTGAAAAATCCGTCGGATAGGCTGTACCCCAGGAGCTGCGCAAGCCTCCTTGCCCACCGGCAAGAGTGTAGACCAGATTCGGTATACCGCCTCCCATTCCCGCAATCACAGTGGCGACGAGCGCGCTGCCCACCACCGCAATGAAGACCTTCAGGATCCTTCTATGGTCGATGCCCTCCAGACCCAACACCAGAATCGCGATAAAAACAGTCCTGGTGATCTCTGCGCTCCAGCTCGTCTTCACATAAGTCCAAACAAGGATCAGTCCAAGCCAAATGTCGGGTCGCTCATGCTTTCTCAGGACCAACAGCGCAAGCACAACCAGCTCCATGACCAGCTGCAGTTCAGGCAGAAAGTCGTTCGATATGGTCGGCTTGAACATCGTCATGCCCTTCATTGCGTGCAACAGAAAGACAGCCGTCAGAACGAGAAACAGGTCTTCCAGGATTCTCAACGCGACGCTCTTTCCATCAGAACGGGCGATCGTCCTCGGTTTTGTGTTCATATCGAGTAAATACCTCCGGTATACTGTTTGCCGGTGATGCTCCGGGTCCGGCCGAGCTCCTGTAATTTGCGCAACCGCGCGATAATGGAAAGCGCGGTACAGCTCCGTCTCGGTCGCAGCGCCTTCAACACAGGTAATCCGTCACCTGTCTGTCCCCGTATTTATCGCGCCATGCCGCGTCAAAGCCCTCTATCGAAACATCCGTCGACGGGTGCGCGATCAGCATGTCGAAGGTCTGAGGTGTGATCGTGACGGCGTGACAGCCGACAATCGCCAGCTTGTCCACCTGCTCCACCGTGCGGAAGCTCGCCCCCAGCACCTTGCACCCATAGCCGGATCGATCAAAGGCCTTCACGATCTCATCCACACAGCGAATGCCGTCAGCCCCGATGTTGTCGATGTGGCTGATGTACGGCGCGGTATAATCCGCCCCCGCCTTCGCGGCCATGAGGGCCTGCATCGTGGAATGGACGACGGTGACGCATACCGCGATACCCAGCGCCTTGCAGCGCTTGCAGGCCCTGTAGCCCTCCTGCACCGCCGGAAGCTTTACCACGAGACGATCTCCAAAGTATTCCCTCAGCTTCACGGCCTGCGCCACCATATCAACGGCGCTCCTGGCTGTGACCTGAACGAACAGCTTCTGTCCCGTCTCCCGAACATAGCGCCTGTATGCCCCGAACAGTTCCGACAGGGGTCTGTCCGTCCGGGTCAGTATGCTCGGATTCGTCGTAAAGCCATCGATCGGAAAGACTTCGTTTACCGCCCTTACCTGTTCGATATCGGCGATATCCACGTAGAACTCCATACCGTACCCCTCTCCCGCATTAATGATGCGTCCGCCGACGCCCCTTATCCGCGTGCAGGGACGGCGCAACGCGCCATCCCTGCACATCGTTCACACGGCAGGGATCACTGGATATGCTGCACCGCAGCGCGCTCCATGGGAATCGCCGCGCTGTAACGCTTGATGAAGGCGTTGAAGCTGTCCACGTCCTCCGGCTTCGGGTTGATGCAATCGCCCAGCTTGCCGGCAAATATCCTGTCCGTCAGGTAGTTTTCCAGGGAGACGCCCGGCGCGCGGTCGGCCATGTAGCCCGCCAGCAGCGCAATGCCCCAGGCCCCGCCCTCTCCGGCGGTCTTCATCACAGCCACCGGTACGTTGAGGGCCGCGGCCAGTATGCTCTGCCCAACGCCCTTGGTCTTGAACAGGCCGCCATGGCCGTAAATGCGGTCCACCTTCACTTGTTCCTCGTTCATGAGGATGTTCGTACCGAGCTTCAGCGAGGCCAGCGCGGCGTACAGGTGCGCGCGTATGAAGTTGGCCAGTGTGAAGCGGCTGTCCGAGGTGCGGACAAACAGCGGGCGACCCTCCTTGAAGCCGGTGATGTGTTCGCCGGAGAAGTAGTTAAAGGCCATCAGCCCCCCCAGGTCGGCGTCCGCCTCCATGGCTCTGTTGAACAGCGCGCCATAGATCTTGTTCGAATTGGCTTCGAAGCCCATGAGCCTGGCAAATTCAGTAAACAGCTTCACCCATGCGGCTATGTCGCTGGTGCCGTTGTTGCAGTGCACCATGGCGACGGGCTTTCCGGTGGGCGTGGTCACCATGTCGATCTCCGGATGTACCTTTTTCAACGCCTTATCCAGCACGATCATCGCAAACACAGAGGTGCCTGCGCTGACGTTGCCGGTGCGGGGCGCGACGCTGTTGGTAGCCGTCATGCCGGTGCCGGCGTCGCCCTCCGGCGGACAAAGCTTCGCGCCGGGCTGGAGCGTGCCGCTGGGGTCCAGCAGCTTCGCGCCGTCCTCGGTCAGCGCGCCTGCGGGCTCACCCGCCACCAGCACTTTGGGCAGTATCTCCTTCAGCTTCCACGGGAAGCCCTTGTCCGCCATCAACGCGTCGAAGGACGACAGCATGCCCTCGTCGTACTGATTGGTGGTGCTGTCGATGGGGAACATGCCGGAGGCGTCCCCGATGCCCAGCACCTTCTCGCCGGTCAGCTTCCAGTGGATGTAACCCGCCAGGGTGGTAAAGAAGCGGATCTGGGGCACATGGTCCTCGCCGTTGAGTATCGCCTGGTACAGGTGGGCGATGCTCCAGCGCTGGGGAATGTTGAAACCCAGACGCTCGGTCAGGGCGCTCGCCGCCTCGCCGGTGATGGTGTTGCGCCAGGTGCGGAAGGGCACCAGCAGCCTGTCCTTGCCATCGAAGGGCAGGTAGCCGTGCATCATTGCGCTGATGCCGATGGCCTCCAGCTTCTTCAACGCCACGCCGTACTTCTCCTGTACATCCTTCGCCAGCTTTGCGTAGCAATCCTGAAGGCCCTTCCAGGCGTCATCCAGGTCGTAGGTCCAGATGCCATTCACCAGCTTGTTTTCCCATTCATGGTCGCCCTGCGCGATCGGATTGCCCGCCGGATCGATCAGTACGCCCTTGATGCGCGTCGAACCGAATTCGATGCCCAGCCTGGCCTTGCCCGCCTCGATGATCTCGCGAATGTCGTTCGTGCTCATATGAAACAACCTCCAAACTGTCTATTGATGATGTGAACATTATACCATGCAAATCCCGTTTTGAACAGCCCTACCGCTTGTCCTTGTCAATGAATTCGAGGGTGATCGTCGAAAGCGCCGCGAAGGCGAGTATGAACATGAACAGCGTAAGCCAGTAATCGGCGACGTTTTCCATTGTGTAATCGTAATCCAGCTTGTAGTTCGCCGCCGCGGCCTTCTCCTCCAGGAACTTCATCACCTTGTCCTCGCCGACCAGGTTCAGCAGGTCCCCCACCGTGGCGGGAAGGGCAATCACCTGTTCGCGCCGCGCCTGCACATCCTCGTTCCTGAGCAGCAGATCGATGATATCGCCCAGGGTGGATTCCTCCGTGATGACCTCGTCCCTGTTCTTTTCCCAGAAGCCAGAGGACTCCAGCATATCCAGCACATTGCCTACGGTCATCCCCTCTCTAATGACGTCGTCCCTGTGGGCTTTTACGGTGGCGGAGCTGTCCAGCGTCGCCTTCAGCTGGCCCAGGGTCATCGTCGGAACCACCACCTGGCCGCGTATCGCGCTCACGGTCGCGTTGTCCTTCTGGCCGAGCATGTCCATGATCTGGCCCACGGTGATCGTGGCGTCGATCTTGTCATCCTTCATCTTCTTGACCATGTCCGCGATGGAGGAATAGGGCTGGTGGTTCACGTCGGTCTGGGCCGCGATGACCTTCAGGCCGGGGTTGGAAATGGTGAAATAGGTCAGGGGCTTGCTCCAATTGGGCAGCGACAGCATGTAGCCGGAAAACACCAGCTGGAAGATCAGCACGAAGGGCATGATGGTCATGGCCGTTGTGGTGGTGCGCGACAGCGAGGATATCCACAGCGCCATCATGTCCGAGGCGTAGGTGATCAGGAACAACGAGATGCCGAATTCGATGATGAACAAATGAGTGACCCTGCCCTCGATCGGATACTTCACGCCGACCTGTCGCGTCACGAACAGCGTCACCCCCACCTGCAGCAGGCACAGCAGCGCCTGGTAGATCATGTGGGCGACGACATAGGAAGAGATGTGCATGCCAGATCGGTGCTCGCGCTTGATCACGTCGCGCTCGCGGCAGATGACCTGTATCGAGTTGAAGCACCCGTTCCAGATGCACACGCACACCAGGGCGAAGGCGCCCATCACGGTGCCCTCCATGTTGATGAAGAACTTGCGGCGGATGACCATGCCCACCAGGCCGGCGATCAGCGCCGCCATGGGCAGCACCTTCCAGTCGCTCTGGTATACGAACATCCTCAGCAGCTTGCCCAGGTAGATGAACACCTGCGCGCCACGCCCGCGGTGGCGGATCTTGAAGCGTCTCCTGACGCTTTCCATTCTCGTCTCAGCCATGCTGTGTCACCTCCGCATACTTCACTACAAAGTCGTCGGCCAGGCCGTCGCCGCCCTCTTCCTTGCGATTGACGGACTTGACGATCTGCTCCATCTTCTCCCGCTGGAAGAACGTCTTTGCGTCCTCAATGCTGCCGTAGTATGCCAGGCGACCGGTTCTCGCACTGTCCTTGGCCAGCACGATCACATCGTCGAACAGGTCGATCACGCGGTCCGGAGTGTGGGTGATGACGATGACGATCTTTCCGGTGTCGGCGATCTTGCGCAGTTGTTCGAACAACTCCCGCGCCATGACGCCGTCCAGGCCGGAATCGGGCTCGTCCAGTATGAACAGCGAGGGATTGGAGATGAATTCCATGGAGATCGACAGGCGCTTCTTCTGGCCGCCTGAGAGCTTTTCGACCAGGTTGTCCTTGACCGGGGTCAGCCCGAAGATCTCCATGACCTCGTTGACCCGCTCGCGGCGCTGCTTTCCGCTCACCTCGATGGGCAGGCGCAGCTTTGCCGCGTCCAGCAGCGTGTTCAGCACGGTGTCCTTGCCCCGCATCATCTCGCTCTGGGGTACGAAGCCCACCTCGTACTGCATCTTCTTGTAATGCTTGTACAGGTCGGTGCCGTTCAGCATGACCTGGGCCTTCGCCGGCTCGTAGCCGTTGATGGCGTTGACGTAGGTGGTCTTGCCAGCGCCGGAGCCGCCCAGCAGCAGCACCATGTGGCCCTGGGGGATGGCCATGTGGATGTCGCGCAGCAGCACCTTTTTGCGGAAGAACTCGGTGGCTGAGCGCTCGGTCAGGTTCACCGTCAGGCCCTCGTCCATGACCGTGGCGCTGCCCTGGGTGGCCAGGCGCTTCAGCTCGGCGTTGATGTCCTCCACCTTCCACTCAGGCTGATACTTGGGATTGAAGCCCCAGATCAGGGCGGGGATGAACTTGGTAATGCTGAAGGCGCAGAGGAATAGCCAGCGCTTTTTCAAGCCGTAGACGTTGATCATGCCGGACCAGACGCGCAAATTGTAGATGAAATGCACCAGCATCAGCGTCCACGACAGTATGCCGATAAGTATATCCCCTGTGCCAACGGTGGCGCTTTGCTCCGCGGTCGAGTTGGTGCTGATCAACAGCACCTCGAGCGCGGTTATGCCGACCTGCGTCAGCGTGAACACGGGGCCCTCGTTTTCGCGCCCCGCGCAGCGGGACAACTGGTAATTCCTGGCGAAGGGCACCAGCGCCCACCAGCCCTTGAGGCCGGACTTCTCGAACAGTCGCCACAGGCCTACGAGGAACAGGGCCGACAGCGCCATGGTCAGGTACGAGGAGGTCGAGAAGAATATGGTGGCAAGGATCTCCAATACAATCATTCCATACACTCCTTTGTTCGGCTTGTTGCAGCCATACTGTTTCTATTATAACGCTTTACGCGCGATCGTGCAACATTTTTCTTTACACAAATAATATGAATAATATGATTTTCAATCTGCATTCTGCCCGCGGTCCGTATTGCCTTATCCCCGCGTTTTTGTTATAATACATGTGATGTGGTTTTATACCCGTAACGATAAAGACGTAAAACCTCAAATCCAACCGAAGAAAGCGAAGACAATCCTATGAATATCGCCATACTCATCGATGCGGAAAACGTACTGCCCGGCCATGCCGACCTGATCTTCGCCCACGCCGCCAAGCTGGGCGACGTGGTCAGCAAGGAGATCTTCGGCGCCTCGTCGGCGCTGTCCTCCTGGGTTGCCCCGGTGCTGAAATACGCCATACACCCCAACCTGACCATCAAGGCCGCCAAGGGAAAAAACAGCTCGGACATCGCGCTGGTCATCGGCGCCATGGACCTGCTGGTTCGCGGCGGCATCGACTGCGCCATCATCGCATCCAGCGACTCGGATTTCTCCGCGCTGTCCGTGCGGCTGCGCAACGCCGGCATAGAGGTCGTGGGCATGGGCACCGACAAGTCCAATGAGCTGTGGCGCACCGCCTGCTCGAGCTTTGTGGTGCTCCAGAACCAGAAGCCCGCCCAGGCCGCCCGCCAGGAGGCCGCGCCCCAGGCCGACGCCCCCAAGCAGAGCGGCCAGAAGCAGGCGGCGAAAAAGCCCGCCCGCCAGGCGGCGGCCACCCACGAGGAGCGCGTCGCCGTGATCGAAAAGCTGATCTCCAAGCGCCTGGAGGCCCACGGGGGGCGTATACAGACCTCCACGCTGTTCCCCGCGCTGAACCAGCTGCCCGAGTACCGGGTGGACCGCCAGGGCTCCGGCAAGAAGCCGCTGAACTACCTGACCAGCACCTACGGCGAAACCTTCCGCTTCGAGGACGCGGCGGACGGCCAGAACTGGGTATCCCTCCCCGGCGTCGCGCAGGTTGCGCCCGTGCCCGAAGCGGAGGCAGTGCCCGAGGAGGCCCCGAAGGCCGCCGTGGAAACGGCTGCCACGGAATCGCCTGAAGCGCCCCAGATTGAACCCGAGGCCGTCACCGCGCCGACCCTCGAGACTGAGGAGGAGGGCTATGTCACCCCCCAGCAGATCACCGACAGGCTGGTCGCGGGCGGCTTCGACGCGGACATCGCCCGCCAGGTGACCGATATCTTCGCCGACAGCGCCAGCTACCGGTCCGCCTACAACAAGCTGCGCTCGGTCTTCGGCAACACCACGGGGCGGGACTACTACCAACGGGCGAAGGAGATCCTCACCGCGCCTGAAGCATAACGCACGGAAGAGAAGGCCGCTGCCATGGAAGAGAAAAGCAAGAGGCGCAGGCGCAGGCCGCTGCACGGCCGGCACCTGCTGACCATAGGCGCCCTGGCGCTGCTGGGGCTTTCCGGCTATGAGCTGTGGATACGCCTGGAGGATTTCTGGGCCTGGACCAGCGGCATACGCCACCTGAGCCAGGTGCGGGGCACGCCCTTCATACAGGACATGGCCATCGTGTTCGAGGCCCCCGAGATGCGGCAGCTGGGCTTCAAGCTGCTGTTCCTGCTGGGAGCGGTCATATTCGCCGTCATCTGCCTGTTTCGGCGCAACCGGGCCAGGGGCGCGTGGCTGCTGCTGATACTGGACGCCGCGCTGGCGGTGGGCGGCGCGCTGCTGGGCCTGTACAGCCTGCAGCCCTCCGACTGGGCGCAGGTGCTGAAGCTGATTCCGATCGCGCTGATCGCCGCGGGATCCGTCGTGAACATGGTCCACCGCCAGGCGCTGCGACGCAGGCGCGCCCGGCGGCAGTCTCCGGAAAAATCGGCGGGAGTCATGTAAAGTCTATTGCATATTGTTAACAAACGTGATATAATCCGTATCGGGTAAACCATCGACGCAAGGAGGATCGTCTATGTCCATGGAACGACTGCAACATCCGGTAACCAAGGCTGACATCGTGCTGAACGTCACCAAGGGCCATTTCGCCACGGGTCACAGCCACATCAACTACTACATCGACGTCACCGCCCAGAAGTTCTGCCTGTCCGAGGCGCGCAGGGTGGCGCTGGCGCTGGCCAGGGAATACCGGGCCAGCACGCTGATCGACACCATACTCTGCCTGGACGGCACAGAGGTCATCGCCGCCTGCATGGCCAGCGAGATGACCAAGTCCGGCTTTATGAACATCAACCAGAACCAAGATATGAACGTACTGACCCCCGAGCGCAGCGTGGGCAGCCAGCTGATCTTCCGGGAGAACACAGCCCCGATGATCGCCGGCAGGAACGTGCTGATACTGATGGCCTCCGTCTCCACCGGCTACACCGCGAAATCCGCCATCGAGACCATCGCCTATTACGGCGGCAGGGCCGTGGGCATCGCCAGCATATTCGCCACCGTGGACACCATCGGCGCGCTGCCGGTGACCAGCCTGTTCAACCCGAAAGACCTGCCCGGCTACACCACCTCCGACGCCGCAGCCTGTCCCCTGTGCAGGGCCGGCCAGAAGCTGGACGCCATCGTGAACAGCTTCGGCTATTCCAAGCTGTAGGCATTTGTGCGCGCGTGTCAGAATTTTACGTACTTTCCCTTGACAGGCGCGGCGCAGACATTATAATAAAGTAAAAATGAATGATCGATAGAGGCGCGGGGTTCACCAGTATCGTCGTTGAGCCGTTCCAGGAGCTTTGACGCGGCGGGAAAGGGAACTTCGCCGAAGCCCGCCTGCGTCTGGAGCCCCGGCGGGTTGGGGGATCGCAGAATATGCGGTTCACTGTCACGGCCGAGTGCGGCTGTGGAGCGCTATCTCTGATCTCAAACATGATTGCCCTCTGCGGGCGGTTGTCGCGTGACCGGAGCATGTGCTCCGGTCATCGTTTTATACCGGTTTTACCAACTTTTACCAACCGAGGAGGCTAATTCAATGAAGAGAATCATCGTCACCCTGCTGGCCGTCGCCATGCTGCTTTCCGCCTGTGCCTTCGCCGAGGGCCAGTTCCGCGTGGGCATGGAGTGCGACTATCCCCCCTTCAACTGGACCCAGGTCGACGCCGACGAGAACAGCGTGCCCATCGACGGCGGCATGGGCTATGCCGGCGGCTACGACGTGGAGATCGCCAAGCGCATCGCCGAGGCCCTGGACAAGGAGCTGGTGGTCGTGAAGATCGAGTGGGACGGCCTGATCCCCGCCCTGAACAGCGACATGATCGACGCCGTGATCGCGGGCATGTCCCCCACCGCCGAGCGCAAGATCACCGTTGACTTCACCGACGCCTACTACAACAGCGACCTGGTGGTGGTCGTGCGGGCCGACGGCGACTTCGCCAATGCCCAGACCCTCGCCGACTTCGCCAACGCGAAGATCACCGCCCAGCTGAACACCTTCCACTACACGGTGCTGGACCAGCTGGAGGGCATCAACAAAATGCCCGCCATGGAGACCTTCCCGGCCATGATCACCGCGCTGACCTCCGGCGCCATCGACGGCTACATCTCCGAGCGTCCCGGCGCGGTCTCCGCCTGCGCGGCCAACGCCAACCTGGCCTTCGTGACCCCCGGCTTCGTGGCCTCCGAGGAGGACACCTCCATCGCCGTCGCCCTGAAGCAGGGCCAGCCGGAGCTGATCGAGCAGATCAACGGCATCCTGGCCGGCATCAGCGCCGACAACCGCAACACCCTGATGGACAACGCCGTGCTGAATCAGCCGGTGACCGCGGAATAATTCCGGACGACCGCTATTGGGCATTGGAAAACGGGATTCGTCCCGTTTTCCAATGTCTTATTATATAGCGTGTTTCGTCTGCTATCTCACAGGAAAGGTCTGATTGAATTGCCAAACGCGCAATCCGGCTTCTTTGAATGGGTCTTCTTCTTCATTAAAACCTACGGCACGCTCTTCCTGAGGGGCGCGGGAACCACGCTGCTGATCGCGCTGACGGGCACCATCGTCGGCTTCATCATCGGCCTGGCTGTCGGCTATGTGCGGGCCATGCCCTGCGAGCGCGAGGACGGGCTGGCGCGGTATTACCTGCTGAAGGTCGTGCGCACCGTGCTGGGCGTGTACATCGAGATCTTCCGCTCCACGCCCATGATCGTGCAGGCCATGGTCATATTCTACGGCATGGCCTCGGTGTTCCACATCAACCTGCCCCATCTGCTGGCGGGCTTCGTGATCGTGTCGATCAACACCGGCGCGTACCTGTCCGAGATCGTGCGCGGCGGCATCCACTCCGTCGATCCAGGCCAGCAGGAGGCCGCTCTGGCCATCGGCATGACCTACGGCCAGAGCATGCTGAACGTGGTGCTGCCCCAGGCCATACGCAACATACTACCGGCTCTCGGCAACGAGTTCGTCATCAACATCAAGGACACGTCGGTGCTGAACGTCATCTCCGTAACGGAGCTGTTCTTCGTGTCGAAGTCCGCCGCGGGCACCTACTTCAAGTACTTCGAGGTATTCTTCATCACGTCCTGCGTCTACTTCGTGATGACCTTCACGGTCACCCGCCTGTTGCGCTGGCTGGAGAAGAAGATGGACGGCCCGGACAACTACGCCATCCACGGCTCGCAGAGCGTGCCGGATGTGGAACTCATCGGCAGAGGAGGCGATCACATTGATTGACAGCAAGGCTGAGAGGATCATCGAGGTTCGCCACCTCAGCAAGTCCTTCGGTGACCACGAGGTGCTCCGGGACGTGGATTTCTCGGTGCGCAAGGGCCAGGTCGTATCGATCATAGGGGCCAGCGGCTCCGGCAAGTCCACGCTGCTGCGGTGCATGAACCTGCTGGAGAAGCCCTCCGGCGGCGAGGTGCTGTACCACGGCAGGAGCATCCGCAGCGAGGGCTTCAACCTGCAGATGTACCGGGCCCACGTGGGCATGGTGTTCCAGCAGTTCAACCTGTTCGCCAACATGACCGCGCTGGAAAACTGCGTGGTCGGCCAGATGAAGGTGCTCAAGCGCAGCCGCGCCGAGGCCGAGAACATCGCCATGGAATACCTGCGCAAGGTGGGCATGGACCTGTACGTCAAGGCCAAGCCCCGACAGCTCTCCGGCGGCCAAAAGCAGCGCGTGGCCATCGCCCGGGCGCTGTCGATGAACCCGGACGTGCTGCTCTTCGACGAGCCCACCAGCGCGTTGGACCCGGAGATGGTCGGCGAGGTGCTGGCCGTCATGCGGGATCTGGCCTCGTCGGGACTGACGATGCTGGTGGTCACCCACGAGATGGGCTTCGCCCGGGATGTGTGCGACCAGGTGGTGTTCATGGACGGAGGCGTCATCGTCGAGAGCAACACCCCCGAGGTGATCTTCACCAATCCCGAGCAGCCCAGGACCAGGGAGTTCCTGGCGAGGATACTGGAGGGGTGATGCCCGAGACAAACGGCGCGTGTTTCCAAAATACGGAAAACACGCGTCATTTGATACTTGCCTTAACTCCGCGCTTGTGTTATACTTATACCATAAGAATTAACATGCAAAGGAGAATTGCCTATGTCTGTCAACAACCAGGCGCGCAAGATCGCCTTCATCGGCTCGGAGTGCTACCCCTTCGTCAAGACCGGCGGCCTCGGCGACGTTATGTACGCCCTGCCCCGGGCGCTGACCCCGCTGGGCTGTGAGGTTCGGGTGTTCCTGCCCAACTACGCCTGCATCCCTCCGAAGTTCAAGGACCAGATGCTCTATCGCGGTAACTTCATGATGGACCTGTGCAGCGACGGGCGCCAGTTCTACGTGGGCATCATGGAGCTGGTGATGGACGGCGTGATCTACGACTTCATCGACAACCGGGAGTTCTTCGACTGGGGCAACCCCTACACCGGCCTGTGGGAGGACATCCCCAAGTACTGCTACTTCTCCAAGGCGGTGCTGGCCGTGATGAATTACATGGAGTGGATTCCCGACGTGATCCACTGCCACGACTGGCAAGCCGGGCTGGTGCCGCTGTACCTGCGCACCCGCTTTGACAACACCCCCGTGGGCAGCGCCAAGAGCATCGTGACCATCCACAACCTGCGCTTCCAGGGTATCTGCGGCATCGACCACCTGAAGTACTGGACCGGGCTGCCGGACTACCTGTTCGACTATCCGGTGCTCAAGCAGAACGAGAACGAGGCCAACATGTTCAAGGGCGGCCTGGCCTACGCGGACAGGATCACCACGGTCAGCGAAACCTACGCTCAGGAGATACAGACCTCCTTCTACGGCGAGGGCCTGAACGGCCACCTGTACTATCACCGCCCCAAACTGACGGGCATCGTCAACGGCATCGACGTGGAGCTTTGGAACAGCGACACCGACAAGCTGCTGGCAGCGGAGTACAACTACGACACCGTGCTGGAGAAGAAGATCGAGAACAAGCGCGCGTTGCAGGACCATCTGGGCCTGGAGAAGGACGACGGCCAGTTCGTGATCGGCCTGATCTCCCGCCTGACCGACCAGAAGGGCCTGGACCTGGTCAACGCCGTGTTCCCCGAGATGATGGACGAGCGCACCCAGGTGGTCATATTGGGCACCGGCGACCCCCGCTACGAGGGCTCTTTCCGGTACTATGAGAGCGAGAACAAGGGCCGCGTGTGCGCCTACATCTCCTACAACGAAAGCCTGGCCCACCTGATCTACGCCGGCGCGGACGCCCTGTTGGTGCCCAGCCTGTTCGAGCCCTGCGGACTTACCCAGCTGATCGCCATGCGCTACGGCACCGTGCCCATCGTACGCGAGACCGGCGGCCTGAAGGACACCGTGCTGCCCTACAACGAGGCCACCGACGAGGGCAACGGCTTCACCTTCGACCACTACCAGGCCGACCTGCTGCTGAACGCCATCGACCGCGCCAAGGCGCTGTACTTCGACAATCGCGGCCGCTGGAACGAGATGGTCCGGCGCGACATGGCCAAGGACGTCTCCTGGGAGAACTCCGCCAGGCAGTACCTGGCCCTGTACGAGGAGCTCTCGTCCGAAAACGAGACGGCCGAATAACAGTGCTTGGGCTATGACCGCATCAAGTTCGATAACTGCGACCTGGCCGGCGCCACCCACTGCCGAGACAGCATCTTTCAAAAACGACCAGTAAAGGAGTTAAGCATGAACGATTTTTTGAAGAATTTCAGCCTTGAGGGCAAGATCGCCTGGATCACCGGCGCCAGCTACGGCATCGGCTTCGCCATCGCCACCGCCTACGCCCAGAGCGGCGCGACCATCGTGTTCAACGACATCAACCAGGAGCTGGTGGACAAGGGCATTAAGGCCTACGAGGAGACCGGCATCAAGGCCCACGGCTATGTCTGCGACGTGACCAACGAGGCCGCCGTGCAGGCGCTGGTCAAGCAGATCGAGGCCGAGGTCGGCGTGGTGGACATACTTGTCAACAACGCCGGCATCATTCGCCGCGTCCCCATGTGCGAAATGCCCGCCGAGGAGTTCGCCAAGGTCATCAACGTGGACCTGGTCGCCCCCTTCATCGTCGCCAAGGCCGTCATCCCCAGCATGATCGCGAAGGGCCACGGCAAGATCATCAACATCTGCTCGATGATGAGCGAGCTGGGCCGCGAGACCGTATCCGCCTACGCGGCGGCCAAGGGCGGCCTGAAGATGCTGACCCGGAACATCTGCTCCGAGTACGGTGAGCACAACATCCAGTGCAACGGCATCGGCCCGGGCTACATCGCCACGCCCCAGACCGCCCCGCTGCGCGAGCGCCAGCCCGACGGCAGCCGCCATCCCTTCGACCAGTTCATCGTGGCCAAGACCCCCGCGGCCCGCTGGGGCACCACCGAGGACCTTATGGGTCCCGCCGTGTTCCTGGCCTCCGACGCCTCCAACTTCGTCAACGGCCATGTGCTGTACGTGGACGGCGGCATACTGGCCTACATCGGCAAGCAGCCGTAAGGCAGCATTCTGTTCTATAGAGAACCCGCAGCGGACGTCCCATTTGAATGCCCGCTGCGGGTTGTTTTTATACTGTTTTCGGCTATCCCCTGTCCCTGTTATTCGATTGATCCCCTACCCCCGGTTTTGACGGCGACGCAACGCTTGATACACGCCGATTGCGACCAGGGCGAGCATCGTGCCCAGGGAGATGATCGCGCCAAGCTTCAGGCCCTTGGGAAAATAGCTGAATTCCACCGTATGCGCGCCCTCTGTCAGCATGACGCCCATGAATGCGATATTGGCCGGA
>JAZTZK010000019.1:0-4118 GCA_045637485.1 Clostridia bacterium | reverse complement strand
CGCGCAGCTGAATCTGCGTGATACCGATATTGCCAATGGGCAAATCTTCCAATTCATTGAACTTGATCGCGCCCTCATAGCGCGTGCTGCTGTAGACGCCCTGGCGGGCCTTGCCGCTGGACCACGAGCTGCCGGAGGCGTGTTTCTATTCTGTCGAAGTGGTTATAAAACTGGGCATAATAACCCTCCTTATATACAAGAGCGTCACTCAATGGTGACGCTCAAAAGCAGGTTTTTGTAGGTGTTGTTTTTTCCAAGATAGTTGCTGCATTATTCACTACGAATCCTTCAATTCCACTACGACCTGCTGTCCTTCGGGAGTCTCCAGCTGCACGCGAGTGGCGGTCAGGAGCGTGACCTTCGTATAGGCGCAGGGGGCAAGCAGGTCCCCATTGTGGTCGATGATGCCGCAGCGCCAGCGGGGGCCGAACCATTCGCGGCCGTCGTAGCCGGCAAGCAGGTCCTCCTGTTCGTCCGGCCAGCTCGTGTGTTCGCTCTCATCCCACGTGCTCACCAGGAACAGCCCGCCCGCGTCGCTCCAGGACAGGGGCTCGATGTACTGCCAATCCTCGCTGACGCGCCTGCCCCGGTTGTCCGCAAGCCAGAACACCGCATACTGTGCCTCGTCCTCGCCCCTCAGTCCGCCGAACACCAGCCGCTGGGGCTTTGCCGTCTCCATTGCGTAGCTTGCGTTCAGACCCATGAAGGCGCTGTAGGTAGGCGAATCGGGGTCGCTCTCGTCAACGGGAATCTCGACTACCAGCGCCCCAGTATCCATGTCGCGGATCTGCCAGCGGGCGCTGTCTGTGTTGCTCAGTTCCACCGCGAACACTGCGCCGTTCCAGTCCTCCAGCATCACGATCACATACTTGCCCGAGGGCGGGTCCAGCTTCACAAGCTCCGTCGCCACGCTGTTTTTCACGCGTAGGACGCGCAGCGACTTAGTGCTGCGATCGTGCACGAAGAATGTGTCACCGTTTCGCTGGATCTCCTGCTCAAACTCACCGCCGCTGGGCGGGATGACAAAGCTTCCGGCCCGGTCCACCACGCCGACGCCCGCAGTGCCCTTCTTAACGATGGCATAGTCCGTGCCCTGGTAAGCCTCCTCGGTGAGCCAGGGCTCTCGGGACACTGCCAGTGCTGCACCGCCGCGTATCCTGGCAGCCTCCGGCGCGGTGAACACGCCCACAAACACGGCGTCCGTGCCGTCCATGTAGCCAGTGAGGGAGAGCCCCATGTCCCCGCCATCCAGCGTCAGGCCCACATTCTCCAGTAGGTCGGCGTCGGCGTTGTGTTCCCGCAGCACGAAGATGGTCGCGCCCAGCTCCTCGAACAGCGACAGGGTGAGGCTGTCGTAGTCCCTGGTAGACACGGCGTCGGACTCCATATTTTCGAATTTGAGCGCGTATTCGTCGTCGCCCCACTCGTCGCCCTCGCCCAGGGTCAACGTGCCGTCCGCATAGCTGCTCTCGCCGCCGAAGAAGCGCAGGTACATCTTCAGCCTGCCCTCCTTCGACATCCTCCTTCGGGATGCCTCGTCCGGCCTCAGCACCGAATACCACGCGCCGCCGATGTGCCGCTTGCACATTTCCAGCTCGTCGTTCTGCGGGCAGATGTCGGGATAGTAGGCCGGGGCGCTGGCGGTACCGCCGCCCTTGATGGCCTCCAGGAAGGCCACGTAGGCGTCGCCGTGCAGGCGCTGTGAAAGCGGCTTCATCATTTCTTCGCCAGAATATACGCCGGGACTACTGAAGCCAAACACGCCGCCGATGTCCGTGCGGCTGTTCATCCATTCGTCGGTCATCCTGAGCACATAGGTGCCGCCCCGCGCCACGGCGCGCACGCCCTGAGGGTCCGCCGCTTCCTGCACACAGACCGGGCAAGGGAGCATGCCCATCGCCTTCGCGTCCGCCTCGGAGACGACGTCGTTCGCGCCGCCCGCGTCGATGCACAGCGGCGTGGCGTGATAGCAGTTCTCCAGCGGATCATCGGCATTGTGATAATAAACGTCCTCCGCTCGCGCCGCACACAGCAGCAGCACCAGAGAGGAAAAGGCGATCAACCATCGCTTCATGGCTCAAACCTCCTTCAGGCCGCTCTATTTCAGCCTTGTCTCCACGATATCATAGCCCAGGTCCCGCTTCGCCGTACCCTGCTCATCCTCATGCCGGCCGAGGTCGTCGCCCATCCAGCCGCCCATCAGCTTTACGGTGCGGGTGCCGCGCAGGATGAAGGCATAGCTGTGCCCCTGGGGGACGCCGTCGTGGGCCAGGTTCAGCGTGACCACGCCGCCCGCGTCCAGATAGCTGTCCAGCTCGGCGTCGATGTCAGGCTCGGCATAGCGGTACAGGAGCTCGTCGATGTCGAAGCCGCTGTCCTTCACCACGCGCAGGACGTCTTCGCTGCCCTTGAATGCCTCAAACTGCTCCAGGGTCATGGGCGTTGCGGCGATTTCGCCGAGGTCGCCGCCGCCTCTCACGCACAGAAAGGCGTAGTCGTAGTCCCCGGGGGCGGCCTGTCCACACAGGCAGTCGCCCAGGGTTTCCAGACTGTATACCTTGCCGTCGGTGTACAGCTCCACCACCTCGCCCTCCTCCAGCGTCCAGGCGTGGATGTGCTCCTTCCCATCGGGTCGGGTTTCGCTGGTGAAGATGTCGCCGCTATCCAGCATGACGCCGTCGTCGTTCATATCATTTCTGTACTCTAAGAAGTCCCAGAAGTAGACGTCTTCGCTCCGGCCAAGATCCACGGCCTTGTCCTCACTGACGAACCAAGCCCGTCCGTGCCAGGGAAGCGTGTGCCTGTCCTCGGCGTAGAACACCCACGCGCCGTCCAGGCCCTCCTTCGGATAGCTCCAGGAGGGCGCGTCCTTGTCGGGATGGACCCAGAATTTTACAGCTCGAATGGCCGTGGGATCAACCTCTTTGACGCGCTCAATGGCCCGCTCTTCCGTCATCGCCATGGCTGTGGGCGCGAATACCAGCAATGTCAACAGTATTATCAAAAATGCAGCAAACCTTTTATCTCTCATGGGTGCCTCCGAATTGGGGTAAGACATTGCGAAAATAAATTCCGATTGGTCAGTATAGCTATTATACAGTAAGTGAACATTTATATCAAGTGATATCAACTTCGCCATTTAAAACCAACGCCCGTTGGAGTTGTGACGATATCCAGGAAGCCGTTGGTTGAGGTGCCGATGGAGATCTGGTTTACCGCTTCCAGCCGCGTCACATAAAGCTTGTTGTCGGAGAAATAGGCCAGCTCCGTGCCGCCCATGACGAAGGCCAGGCGTGTATTCGTCAAACGCATTTTCACGGCGGATTCTGAGGTGGACATGTCCAGGTAGGGCGGGCCGCCATCGTCGCCGAAGGTGAAGCTGGAGAACAGCTGATCCAGCCCGTCCTCCGTCTTCTTCAGCCGGTTGAAGGTCAGTGTCATGTCGCTGTCCGTCTGGGCCAGGTCGCTGCGGATCAGTTCGATCTGCGCCACGGCGTCGAGAAAATCAGAGGCGCTGGCAAACTGCTCGGACAAGCCGAGGGAGTCGATCAGCGTCCTGATCCGCTCCTCCATGTCCGCGTCCAGGTCTTCTATGGTGTCTGCGATCTGGGCCATGGCGTTCTTTGAATCGTCCGGGGAAGCGGACCATGACGTGGCCATGGTGCCTTCCTCCAGCTTAACCTTGTTGAATTGTACGGTCACTCCTGTGGTACTGCCGCTGATGCCCGCGTAAAGGTGCAGCTCCCAGTTGCCGCTGGTGGAGGGAACCTTGAAGTGCCGCACCTGTCGGCCATAGGTGAAATCCAGCGTGCCGGACGCATGTGCAGTACCCGTGTT
Source organism: Clostridia bacterium (assembly GCA_045637485.1). Taxonomy (GTDB): domain Bacteria; phylum Bacillota; class Clostridia; order Christensenellales; family Aristaeellaceae; genus UBA2862. The sequence goes on along the minus strand of JAZTZK010000019.1, from coordinate 281 downwards.
TCGGTTGACCAGCTTCCATGTTACGCCTGCCGCGCTGCCGGCTTCCAGCACGACCTCCTTAACGGACAGTGTATAGTCGGTGTCGGGCTCCAGCTCATCCGCTGCCAGCCAGAAGCTGTCTGCGCCGGTAGCGACGAGGTGATAGGCGTCGCTGTTGTCGATCAGGTTGACCCCGCCGACGCTCAGGCCGTTGACGGTCTCCAGGGCGTCGCTGGCCGCTGTCTGTGCCGCTGCCGCCTTGTTGTAGGCGGCTTTCGCGGCTTCATAGGCGCTGGACAGGG
>JAZTZK010000018.1:0-11838 GCA_045637485.1 Clostridia bacterium | reverse complement strand
ACGTCCAAATCGCCCCGGATGAACACGATCACGAAGGAATCGTCGGCGTTGCGCTGGTACATGACCGCCTTGCAGGTCTGCTGCGGCCTGATCTTCAGGAACGCGCACAGATCCTCGATGGTCTTGCAGTTCGGGGTGCTGACCTTCTCAAGGGGCGCGATCTCGCCGGGTTCGTTGGCCAGCAGGCAGGGGGCGGCCTCCATGTTGGCGCGGTAATCGCAGTCGCGGCACAGCACGATGGTGTCCTCGCCCACGTCGGTCAGCAGCATGTATTCGTGGCTGACCTTGCCGCCCATCATGCCGGAATCGGAGGCCACCGCCACCACCTCGGGCACGCCGCAGCGGGCGTAGACGCGATTGTAGGCCTCGTAGCAGCGGGCGTAGTACTTCTCCAGGTCCTCCTGGGAGGTGTGGAAGGAATAGGCGTCCTTCATCGTGAATTCACGCACGCGGATCAAACCGCCGCGGCAACGGGGCTCGTCGCGGAACTTGGTCTGGATCTGGTAGATCATGAAGGGGTACTGGGTGTAGGAATCGGCCACGTCGGTCATCAGGTGGACGGAGGCCTCCTCATGGGTCATGCCCAGCACCATGTCGCCGCCGGAGCGATCCTTGAAGCGCAGCAGCTCGCTGCCGATGCTGTCGTAGCGGCCGGATTTACGCCACAGATCCGCGGGCATCGTCACCGGGAACAGCACCTCCTGGCCGTCGATGCGGTTCATCTCCTGGCGGATGATGTTTTCGATCTTGGCGGTGATGCGCTTGGTGATGGGGAACAGCGTAAATATGCCGTTGCCCACCGGCTTGATGTAGCCGCCGCGCATCATCAGCGCCTGGGACGCGATGACGCAGTCCGCCGGGGTTTCCTTGAAGCGCTTGGAAACGAGATTTCTGACCTTCATGTGTAGACTTCCTTCCCTCGTTATGCTATATAAATCTATTATAGTAGTATAGCTGCGAAGGGGAAATTATGCAAGTGAAGATTTGGGGAAAGCAGCCCTGCCCCGGGAAAGGCATTGAAAAACCGCCCGGAGAACGGGCGGTCAGAAGGGTCAGCTCAGCGTGAGCCTGAACACCATCGGCGCGGACGAGCGGATGGTCGTATGCAGGTGGAGCCCGTCGCCGTCCCGCGTCCATGGTATGGCTTCGTCGGTACCGAGCAGCCGAATGTCCCGGATGATGCCGTGGAAGTTGGCTTGCCGGGAGGCGTCCAGCTCGCCCAGGGACTGCACGCGGTATTCCCCGTTGTCCGAGCACTTCATGGCGATGACATACAGCGCGTCGCCCTTTGCGGTAAAGCGGAAGTCCCGGTCGGTGTACTGCGGCGCCACATCGTCGGAGAACTGTCCCTCGGCGACGCGGGTGGGTCCCTCGCCGTATATGCGCCAGGGATGGGTATCGTAGATCGCCTCGCCGTTGACACGGAGCCACGCGCCGATTTCCTCGAGGATCCGGGCGTCCGCCTCCGGTATCGTGCCGTCCGCCCTCGGGCCGATGTTGAGCAGGAAGTTGCCGTTCTTGCTGACCACGTCCGCCAGGTTCCAGATCAGCTCCTCCGAGCTCTTGTAGACGTTGCCCTCGGTGTAGCCCCAGGAATTGCGGGCCACGGCGGTGTCCGTCTGCCAGATGTAGGGCTTGATGTCCGCGAACTGCCCCCGCTCCACGTCCGGCACGGCGGTGCCAAACACGAAGGCGTCGTGTTTGTAGTTGATGACGACGTCTTTTCCCCATTCAGCCGCCCGGTTGTAGTAGTAGGCCGCCAGCTTTTTCAGCCAGGGCTTCGCGGCCCTATGCTCGATCCACCAGTCGAAGTAGATGATGCTGGGCTGGTAGCGATCGATCAGCTCGCAGGTCCTGAGCAGCCAGTCCTCCATGTACTCCCGGCTGGGCGCGGGCTTTCCGTCGATGTCGTGCCACTCCGGCTCCGGCATGGACGGCCAGTAGAGGTCACCCCTGGCCAGGGGCTCATGGATGTCGCTGTCAAATTCCCTGCCGTGTCCCAGGAAGAACCAGTGCTCGATGCGGTGGGAGGAAGCGCCCATGACCAGGCCGCGGGCGCGGCATGCGGCGGAGAGCTCGCCCAGCACGTCCCGCTTCGGCCCCATCTCGAAGGCGTTCCAGTGGGAAATATCGCTTCGGTACATCTGAAAGCCGTCGTGGTGCTCCGCCACCGGCACGACGTACCGCGCGCCGGAGCGCTCAAACAGCGCCGCCCAGGCGTCCGGGTCAAACCGCTCGGCGCGGAACAGGGGAATGAAGTCCTTGTAGCCGAAGTCCCTGTGCGGCCCGTAGGTTTCCACGTGGTGCCTGAATTCCGGGGAGCCCTGGATGTACATGTTCCTCGGATACCACTCGTTGCCAAAGGCCGGGACGCTGTAGACGCCCCAGTGAATGAAGATGCCGAATTTCAGCCTGCGATACCATTCCGGCGCCTGATACCGGGAAAGGGACGCCCAGGAATCGGTAAACGGGCCGTGGGCGATTTGCGCGTCGATCTGTTCCAGGGTTGGATATCTGTATTCTGTCATCCTGCTGCACTCCTTTGCAATCGCTTGGCGTGATAGGAACATCATACCATCATGTCAGGCATAATGCAAGTGGGTGTGCGCACGTTTTCATTGCAGGTTTTCTATTGTATCCACTCATTGTATATAGTATAATGTCATTGAAATTGAGGACACGCAAGGCAGGGAATCGATATGAGGAGAACCGGTATTTGCATTGGCGTTTTGCTTGCGCTGTGGATGGGCACGTTTGTCGCGGCCGGGGCAGGGGCCGAGACGCCGGACGCTCCGGTGGGCAGAATAGCAATGGAAATCACCGCGCTGACCTGCGGCCAGGAGGTGGGGCCGGACGAAGCGCCCTCCTGCGACATCAAGCCGTCCCTGTCGGTCGAACAGGGGGACAGCGCGTGGGTCGCCGCCTATGATCAGAAAGGCTTTACCCCCTTTCAGGGCTTGGCGGAGGGGGGAAAGCCCTATACAGCCTACGTGACCCTCACCCCCAAGCCGGGCCATTGCTTCACCGACGATACCCGTTTGTTGGTGTACAACACCGAAATCAAGAGCTACGAGCCGGTCGAGCCGTTGCTGCTGGAAAGCGGCAGGCTGGTGATGGCCCATGAGGTGGTGGCGGAGCACGCATGGGACGACGAGGCCGGCACGCAGACGCCCGCGACCTGCGTCAGAGAAGGCCACGAGCACAAGGTGTGCGCGAACGACCCCTCCCATGTCCGGGATATCACCAATCCCATCGATCCGAATGCCCATGCTTGGGGCGAATGGGAGACCGTGCGGGAGGCGACCCGCTCGGAGGAGGGGGAGCGCCGACATACCTGCGCGCTGTGCGGTGCGGTGGCGACGGAAGCCATCGGGAAGGTCAAGCTGCCCTATTCCGATGTCTACGAGCCGAATACCTCCTGGGACATGGCGGCAACCGTTGCCTGGCGCGCGGGACAGGACGCGCCGGCTGTGGCTTCAGCGTCCCAACGACCGGCCACGGCCTTCGTGTGGCTGGATGCCGACCTGAATGTTTTTGACCGGGACGGCGCGCTGATATCCAACGACCTGGGCGGCTACATCGACGCGACGTCGGGTCGCATGATTCCCGCCTTCTATGTCAACGATGCCCGGACCGCCGCGGCGCTGAAGACGTTTTTGCCGAACAGCGGCCTGCTGGATTGCTTTGTCATCTCAACGCCGGATAACAAGGCCCTGGTGAAGGACGTGGCCGAGCTCGTGCATGTGCGCGGCATGCTGGATTACACGGCGGTAAAGCATCCCTCCCGGGACGAGCTGCTGGACATGGTGGCCAGCACCAACGGCGCCCACGGCAAGGTGATTGTGATCGACGCGGAAACCGCCACCTATGAAAACGTCCGCCTGCTGCAAAAGCTGGCATCCACGGTTTGGGCGCGGACCCCCACCGACACGCGAACGATCCTGACGGTGTATACCAATGGCGTCAACGGCGTGGTTGTGGACGACTACAGCGCCGCCATCCGCGCCGAGGAATTCTTTCACGACGACGCGCCGTCACTGCTGCGCGTGCCCCTCATCATCGGGCATCGGGGCGATCCCTCCATCTATGTGGAAAATACGCTGGATTCCGCCAGAGGGGCGTTTGAGGAGGGCGTGGATTCCGTGGAAAACGACATCCAGCTCAGCGCCGACGGTGAACTGTTCATACTCCACGACGATCTCCCCGCGCGGCTGCTGATGCTGGAGGAGCTGGGAGAGGACAACGAGCCCTATCCGGCCGAGCACTACACGCTGGCGCAGCTTCGCGCCCATCCCTTCGATTGGGACAGCATCATCGAAGAGAACGAGGTCCCCGCCGAGAATTCACGCTTCGGCAAGTTCTACGGCCAGGACGAGAAAAAACGGTATACCGTGCCCACCCTGCGGGAGTACATCGAGGCCTTCAAGGGCACGGGGCTGGTGCACGACACGGAGATCAAGAGCTATAACCCCGGGATCATTCCCGTCTATAAGGCGCTTGTGGATGCATACGACGCCTGGGACCAGTTTTTCACGATCACCTTCAACCCGGGCATCCTGGAGGCGATTTACAGGGACTACCCCGAGATTTCCATCGGTGAGCTGAACCTGTCGATAATGATGGACTCGGAAGACTTCGGGGAGGGGGAGAGCGAGCTCCAGTCGAAGCTGCGCAAGCTGTTTGAAGAAGTCGACCGCTGGAACGCGACCTGCAATCCCATCTACATGAATGAAGACGCGCTGGCCCATAAGGCGGCGCGGCACCGCGGCCTGACCGTCTGGCCCTGGACCTACAGCATCAACATCCAACCGGAGGCCTTCGCCCGGGACTATCTGCGGGGCTACGCCGGACTGACCAACGACTTTTCGTGGATCGCGTCGGACTTCATCGTGAAGGTCGACGCGGAAGACGTGACCGCCGCCTCCGTCGAAGATATTCCCAGGCCGACGGGCTGGACGCAGGCCGGAGACGCCCGGACGCTGGAGAGCGCGGAACCGGTTCTGATCAGCCGTCTGTCCGATAACCAGGCGCTGGCCATCTGGCGCTATCCCACACGGTTTGAAATTGAGGGGGTAAGCTACGGGTCGTACTACCTGTACTCCAATCCCTTTGTCGTCACCAGGCCCCAGGCGATGGTCTTTTCCTTCACCAAGGAATGGCAGGGCGGGCATGAAGACGACATCTCATGCCAGATGTACGGGCCGGATTACGCACCGGTCGAGGCCCGGTTCAATCGGACCGAGCTCAGCGAAACCCGGTGGCGCTATGAGACGCAGCTGGAATCCGGTGGCGACTACTATGTCATAGAAACCGTGCCGAAGGGCTACAGGGCCTATTACCGCAACGTGGGCGAACACGCCGACGCGAAGGACCGATGCTATAACGGCGGGACCATCGTTAATTACAGGCTCCCGGAAACAGGCGATCGGGCCGATCTGCTTCTTTGGACGGCCTGCGCGGTGGCGGGACTTTGCGGGATGGCTGTGTACCTGCGCAGAAGGGTGAGATAAATGGGATATGGTCGGCGCTTCGGTGGCACTCCCCCCAGGCGCAGGCGGCGAGGGCTCCGCTGGGACAGGGTATTGCTGTTGGTCGCCTCGCTTGCGCTGTGTGCCTTCGGCCTGGCGCGGCTGATCGGATATGGCATCGATTGGCTGAACATCGGGCATACAAAGCGGGAGCTGAACGCGGCGTATGTCCGTGAGCCTGAACAATCCAAACAGGCTGAGGTGGCTGCGCCGCCGCTTCCCACCGATTACAGCGCTGCGGAACGGGGCCATGCTATCGTTTCGAAATCAACGCTGCCGCCAGTCCCGTATCCAGGCAATCCCGTGCTTGCGGTGAATGAACGCTTCGACGCGGTTCGGCAAATCAACCCGGATATCGTCGGCTGGCTGTTCGTGGGCGGCCTGTTGAGCGAGCCGGTGGTCCAGCGCGACAACGAGTATTATATGGCCCATGACGCCCGGGGCAGGCGCAACGACAACGGCGCAATCTTCCTGGATGTCAACGCCGATCTGTCCACACGCCCATACACACTGATAATCTATGGCCACAATATGAAAAGCGGCGCCATGTTCGGCTGCCTGCGCAACTATGAATACGCCGACTTTTGTGAGCGACATCCGCGTCTCAGGCTTGATACCCTCTATGAGGCAGGGCGGTATGTCCTGTTTGCCGTGGGCCGGATCAGCGACAGCGTGATCGATGAGGACTATGTGGATCTGTATATGCTGAGCACCTCGATGGATATGGAAGAACGGCAAAGCGCCATTGAGGCGCTGAAATCCGGCTCCATCCATCCGTTCCAGGTCGACGTTCGGCCGGAGGACCAGCTGTTGTTGCTGGTGACCTGCACCGAAGAGGCGGGCGAGCGCCGGGTGGTCGCCGCCCGCAGGCTGCGTGAAGGCGAAGAGGCGGCGATTTCCTGACGATCACGATACGCAAACCATTTCCTTATCCCGCGGCGTCGATGCATTTCGACTTTTTTCAGGCTTTTCCCACAGGTGATTTACGGCGGCGGTAATCCAGTGCTATAATTAGGAAAATAATTAGTGAGGTAAGTGAAATGAAAAAGTGCTGGATGATCATGCTGTGCGCGTTCATCAGCCTGTTTTTGGCGATGAATGTCTGTTGCGGATGCCTGGGTGAAGCCGCGGAGGCGGCGGGAAAGGTAAAGCGCACGATCCTGCTGTACGACTGTGGCAGCGATTTGGAGGAGGCCTATGGCATGGCGACCTGGAACCTCCGCCAGATTCTGGAATCGGAGATCACCGGGGACGTGAACGTGGTCGTGATGACCGGCGGCGCAAAGGTGTGGAAGACAGAATCCGAGTACCTGGAGGGCGCGGAGACCGTCAGCCCCAACCAGGAAAACCAGCTCTGGATCTGCTCCGGCCGAAACGCTGAAAACGCGGTGAACGGCCACGGCAGAATGACGCTGCTCACGGACATGCCCTCGGACATCGAAAGGACCCTCATGTCCGATCCGCAGACCCTGCTCGGCTTCATCAACTATGCCGCGGAAAGGTACCCGGCGGAAATGTACGATCTGATACTGTGGGATCACGGCGGCGGGCCCGCCCTGGGCTACGGTATGGACAATCGCGTGGAGGAAACCAACATCATGAGCGTCGGCGCGATTGCGAAGTGCCTGAAGGAGAGCGCCGTGGAGCGCTTCGACATCGTCAACTTTGACGCCTGCCTGATGAGCAGCGTCGAGGTCGCCGCGACGCTGTCGGAGAGCGCGGATTACCTCATCCTCTCCGCGGAGACGGAACCCGGCTACGGTCAGGAATACGTCACCTGGCTGGACGCCCTGGCGAAGGATCCGGACATGAACGGCTATGCGCTCGGCAGGATCATCGTGGACGCCATGATCGCGTTCTACGAGGATGAAGCGTCTGTAGGCTACCGCCAGGACGGCACGCTGGCCGTGATAGACACGAAAAACTTCAGGGATCGCATGGTCGCGCCGATCACGAAGCTGGCGAAAACCATGGACCGCGAGCTGACGCAGATCGGCGAATACAACGCGCTGCTCAATTTTGAGGATGAGCTGCGCAGCCAGACGGCGACCTATCAATACGCGTACGACACCCTGCTGGACCTTGGCAATTTCGCGGAACACCTGGGCATGTGCATATCCGAGGTGAACAACACCGGCAGATCCGGGGATTTCGAGGCCCTTCGCAACAACTATACCGATACGGCCGAGGAGATCAGGCGCATCCTCTGCGACAATGACGGCTCGGAGGACGACATGATCTACTCCGCCGCAACCGCCACGATGACCAAACCCGTCAAGACGAAGATCGCCTTTTCCCGCGACGAGGAAGGCAAGCCCCGGCGCACTGATATGATGACGCCCTCCGGGTTGAGCGTCTTCTTTACACCCGTTGATTTGCAGGTCATGGATTACACGACGGCCATCGACGAGATGTGTGAGGCGGTGGAGGATGAGGAGATCCGCACCATGCTGCGCGCGTTGGAGGTCGCCTCCCTGCGCTATCTGCTGGCGGAGCGATGCGGGCTGTCCGTCACCTCGCTTCGGGAGGCGGGCGAACAGAACGTCTATTACAAGACGGTCAGGGACAGCTGGAAGGAATCCAGGGACAGGGATTACGGCGAGATCTACAAGTATCAGGAGCAGTTTGGCATCAAGGCGGACATCACGGGCATGGCGGCCTCCGATTGGGATATCTATATCAGCACGGCCATCGACCTGCTGAACAGGTATTCCGATGTGGATACCGAGACCTGGCTGGCGCTGCTGACGGCCCAACAGTCCAGCCAGATGATCGACTGCGAAAAGATCACGGCAATCGGGGTGGACAGGACCGGTGACGACGTCGAGGACGCTTATCGCGCAACGATCCCCGCGCCGCTGAACCTGGTCAGGGATGTCTACACGAGGCTCAGCTTCGATCTTGGGGACGACGACGATGAGGACTGGGCTTTCTTCAAGATGTTCCTGGGCCTGCCGGATTACGTCAACATCGCCAAGGTATACGGCAATCCGGTGCAGGAAGAGATCGTGAACTACATAAGCTGGGGCGGGGATCTCGGCGCCGGCGTTCGGAACCTGTTCGAGCAGACGGAATGCGCCTATGAATTGCCGACCGCCGTTGATCGCTGGTACGAGATCCTGGACAGCGACGGCATCGGACACGTCGTCAGCGTCGACGAAGTGGACCTGAGCACAACGCAGGACCTCAAAATCCCGGTTATCGTCCATTTCCGGGAGCCGAGACCGGATGGATCCGACTGGGATGAGGATGGCTTCCTGATCTACGGAAACGGCCATTTCAAGGGTTTCCTTCCGTCGGGGAATACCAACCCGCTGATTTCACTGAACAACAGCGCCTTTTACGGTGCGACGATCCAAACCGCCGCGCTGTTGCCGGCCAACGTCTTTGGCTATTCCATCGAGTTGTTCATGGAGATCAGCGACCCCTTTGCGCTGCCCGAGGCAAGCGACGGGGATCGCGGCATGAAGCTGGTCATGACCCCAATGGACGACATCAAGGACCTGGCGGACAAGAAACTGTCGCCCGTCACGATCCTGGTTGACCTGTATGGCCAGGGCCATGACGTCAGCGCCGCGATTCAGGCCGCCAAGGAGGCATCGGCGGCAGGGAACGTGACCTACAGCATCGAGGCCGCGGAGATCACCGTGCCGGACGCCGTATTCAATCGCAGGCTTCAGATGCCGGAGGTCACCGTGAAGCTCGGCGACAAGGTGCTGACGCCCGACGAGGACTACGAGCTGGTGGCGGAGGAGATGCTGAAGGCCGGCACGCAGCAGCTCAAGCTGTTCGGCAGGGGCGACTACGTGGGCTACACGACGGCGACATTCACCATACTTCCCGCTGAATCCACGGTGGAAGCGCAAAAGGAGGTCGCGTTGGGCGACCTCGAAAGCGGGGATGTGACGGCGCTGAAGGTCGATACCCCCGCGCACCCGGACAATGTGCAGTTCGATTTCTCAGGCACAAACGAGAACCTGCGCCAGTACCTGAAAGCCGCCCCGGACGGCAAGACGGTCGTGCTGGAAAAGGGCGCGGAAGCGGGTATTTACGAGATCCGGGTCTCGGTCATCGATGGCGGCGAGGATACCTACGCCAATATCGACGGGGATGTCTATGTGATTGAGGTGAAATAGCGCCGGCATATAAAGTGCTGCGCGGCGAAAAAAAGGGAATGGATAACTGCCTTACTATCACAATTTGGTGATTATGAGATAGAGATCATGTTCAAATAGCTGACTTGCTTTCAGGTAACATCCATCAGGCCTTCTTAGAAACACCCTTTCACTCACCGGCATCGTGCCGAGGTTTGAAAGGGTGTTGCCATTTCTTTCCTCAAAGCGGCAACATTGGCTCCTGTCGCGGACTTAGTCGCATCGGGTAACCGTGTGGGCGGTTTTCTGCTCCTGCCATGAAAGAGGCTTTCGTGGGCGGCATAGAGCAAGAACATAGTGAAGTGATTGACAAACCAGCCGGGAACAGGGATAATCTGCTTGTGGACGTCCTTCCTCGCTGGAGAAAGGACGTTCCCCTAGATTTTTGGGGAAGGCCCCATTTCATAATAATGCCCGTTATCTATACTCGGGACGATTACTCGAACTTGTCAACGAATTAAATCGTCCCGAGTTTAACTTGTCAACGATTATGCTTTGACCACCGGTGTCCACACTTGATTTATCAGAAACTTATCCTAAACTCGTCAACGATTAGCCCTGGTACTTGTCAACTTTTACCAGTAATCGTTGACAAGTAGGGTGCATTTTACGGTCAGAACCGGTTCTTGAGGCATTTTTGAGCGGTTGGAGCAGCTGCTGAGATCTTCGGTCAGGAGGGCTCGAATCGGCCTATCTGCAATTCTCCCACAAGAATGGGTGCAGAATCGGCCTGAAATAGCGGCGTTCTCACCGGAATTTGCGAGTATTAGATCTCAAAATAAGCAAAAGAATGAACGCTAACTTTGTATCAAAGTTAGCGTTCAGAGGTGGTGCGGGAAACAGGACTTGAACCGTATTCGGGAGGCCACAAACCCCTTGGAAACACGGCATTTTCATATATCTGTGTCATGGTTTGTGTCATGAGTGCATTTCAAAGTCCCTCTATAATGATGTTTGCAAAGAAGACTAGACCAAACAGTTCTCGCATTCAGAACCCTCAAAGAAATTTAAATGGAATGTTAGGGAAGACACCTGATTAAGAAGCATTGTTCATATTGATCGTTACAACGCCGTCAAGCCCTTGATTACTTGAAAAGCTTGTCCAAGTGCCGATACTATTAAGACAACCAATATAGTTGGTAAAACATTCTTGCAAAATGATATCCTTCTTCTGAATTTTCGTAGACAGATTTGAATAGTCGATTGATATGATTTCGGGAGACACGCAGAGTTCAATGCTTTCTAGAATTGTATTTTTCTGCAAGTAGTTTCTTACATTTTTAGTCTGTCCAAACCTCTTGATGCATTCGAATGTATCTACCAATGATAAAAGCAGAAGAAGCGGTGTGTCCATGCTGATTTTGAAGTCGGAGGTAGAATGCAGTTTTCGCAATGCAATACCGTATTTCTTATCGGTCATGGCATTGTCGGATCTGAAGAAATTATGCTGAGCGATTGTCAGACAAGCGATTTTAGAGTGCAGCAAGCGCGTCTGAATAGATGCTGTGTTAGATCCTTTAGAAATCTCCGCACCAATTCTTTTTACCAAACGGTCGAAGATTTTAATACCGCTGAGTATGCCATGATCGACTTTTTCTGTATCGTCGGGGCGCTCAGCATGATATCTGCGTGCATATTGGTCATAAGCTCTGATTTCATCATATGTGAATGCCAGTATGTGTGGATGTATACTTGAGAAGCTTTGAAGCGCCTGTAACCAGCTTACTTCTTTATAGTCATCCGTAAGCAAGTCGTACTTGATGATTTTATGAAAATCGAGATCCATTTTCCTGAGATCATCAGAATGATATGCCCAATCATGATATAGAGCAGTGAGCATCCACAATGAAATAACATCTTCCTCATTATCTGAATTCAGGACATCTTTTGCGATATCACGACGGAAATCACAAAAATCCAGAAAGGCGAGACCTATAAAAAATGTCAGTACTGAATGCTGAGCGCGAGACTTCGCAAATTCGAACATTGGATTGTCATGCTCCAAAGCTGTATAATTCTCGTCATGAAGCACTTCGCGTATAATGGCCCCCATGTCAAGACCAGTAACGAAGAATTAATGGTGAACAACAGGTCATAGGTTTGTCCTGTTACCAAAGGGGGTAGGGGGTCGAACGCAGGCATGAAAAGTTAATCCG
>JAZTZK010000017.1:0-3750 GCA_045637485.1 Clostridia bacterium | reverse complement strand
CTTGATCAGATGTGTCAACTTCAACCGCTTGTCTGTAGTCATTCGGATTATCTCCTCTCTTGATAATCCTATTGTACTACTCTTGCTGTCCAAAAGAACTCCCTCGACCGACTTATCACCCTATTTCCTGACTAACACCATCAGAATTTACACTCGCCTCGCTTGACAACCTCCGCCAACAGGCATACAATATTCCCGTAACCGCTGGGGGCGCCGAAAGGCTGAGATGGGCACTGCCCGGTCCCTTGGAACCTGAAGTGGATAATCCCACCGTAGGGAAGCGGACCGCGTTTGCATTGGCGCTCCGTTTCCCGCGTGTACGATCGTACAGGCGGTTTTTTATGCCCTTTATAAATCAGGAGGGGTTTGTCCATGAAGAAAACCTCCCGGGCCGTGCTGCCCCTGCTGGCCATCGCCGGGCTGCTGGCGCTGTGGGAGGCGCTGGTGCGGATCATGAAGGTGCCCTCCTACGTGCTGCCCGCGCCCACGGCGGTGCTTTCAGCGCTCTGGAAGGACCGCGCCGCGCTGCTGCAGCATTCCTCCTTCACGGTGGCCGAGGCCCTGATCGGCATGGGCATATCGCTGGCGTTCGCGCTGGCGCTGGGCATGCTGATGGATGTCAGCGAGAAGGTGAAGGCCGTCGTCTATCCGGTACTGGTGGTCACCCAGACCGTGCCGATGATCGTGCTCTCCCCCATACTGATACTGTACCTGGGCTTCGGCGCGGCCCCGAAGATACTGACCGTGGTACTGATGTGCTTTTTCCCCGTCGTGGTCAGCTTCGTCGACGGCATGGCGCAGATCGACCCCGGCTACGTCAACCTGATCCGCGCCTACGGCGGCAGCCGCATGCAGGAATACACCCTGGTGAAGATCCCCTACGCCATGCCGGCGCTGTTTTCCGGGCTGAAGGTGGCGGCCACCTACTCCATCAGCGGCGCGGTGGTGGGCGAATGGGTGGCCTCCCAGGCCGGCATCGGCTATTACCTGCTGCGCGTCAAGAACAGCTATGCCCTGGACAAGATGTTCGCAAGCGTGCTGGTCATCATACTGCTGAGCCTCATGATGAATGGGCTGATCACGTTGCTGCAGCGACTGTGTCTGCCTCATTTATACAGGAAAAGAAAAGGGAGGAAACCAAGATGAAAAAGGTATTCTGCATCCTTCTCGCCGCCATGCTGGCCCTCGCGTCCCTTGGCGCGCTGGCTGAGGCGCCCACCGACGTCACCGTCATACTGGACTATATCCCCAACACCAACCACACCGGCATGTACGTGGCGCTGGATCGGGGCTACTACGCCGAAGCGGGCCTGAACGTAAAGATCATCGAGCCCACCGAAGGCGCGACCAACACACTGGTGGCCGTGGGCAAGGGCGATTTCGGCATCGCCTACCAGGAGGACGTCACCCTGGCCCGGGCCATGGACGAGCCGCTGCCCATCCGCGCCATCGCCGCGCTGATCCAGCACAACACCTCCGGCTTTGTCTCCTGGGTCGGCAAGAACATCACCTCGGTCAGGGACTTCGAGGGCAAGACCTACGCGGGCTGGGGCGGCCCAGGCGAGGAAGCCGTGCTGCGCGCCGTGATGGAGGCCGAGGGCCTGGACTTCTCCACGCTGAACATGGTCATCTCCGAGGGCAGCTTCACCGCCCTGGAGAAGGACGTGGACCTGATGTGGTTTTTCGAGGCCTGGGACATGATCACCTGCCAGATGAACAATTTCGAGCTGAACTACATCCCCGTCCGGGAGCTGGACGCGCGGCTGGACTACTACACACCGGTCATCATCACCAACGAGGCCATGATCGCCGACCATCCCGACACCGTGAAGGCCTTCCTGGAGGCCACCCGCAAGGGGTACATGGACGCCATCGCCGACCCGGCGGGCTGCGCCGAGGTGCTGAACAGGTACGCGCCGGACTATGATTTGGAGTTCCTGACCGTATCCCAGGAATACCTGACCGACAAGTACATGCAGGATACCGACCGCTGGGGCGAGATGAAGCAGAGCGTGTGGGACGGCTATACCGACTTCATGGTGGAGTACGGCATGCTGGACGCGCCCATCGCCGCGGACCAGCTCTACACCAACGAATTCCTGCCCGAGGCTGAATGACATGAAGCTGAAGGTCGACAGCATCGCCTTCCGATACGACGAAGAGCCCCTTTTCAAGGGGCTCTCGTTTGAGGTGGCGGCGGGCGAATTCGTGTCCATACTCGGCCCGTCGGGCTGCGGGAAATCCACGCTGCTGAACCTGCTGGCGGGCATACTGACGCCCGAGGGCGGCAGCATGCTTGTGGACGACGCGCCCATTACGGGCATGAGCAGCCACTTTGCCTACATGCCCCAGAACGACCTGCTGTTCCCGTGGAAGACCATCATGCAGAACGTCTGCCTGCACGGCAGGCTCCACGGCGCGGAGAAAGCCGCCCAGGCCCGGGCCAAGGCGCTGTTTGGCCTTTTCGGGCTGGCAGGATATGAGGACGCCTGGCCCAGCGACCTGTCCGGCGGGATGCGCCAGCGGGCGGCATTCCTGCGCACGGCCCTGTGCGACGCCGACATACTGCTGCTGGACGAGCCCTTTGGGGCGCTGGACGTGATCTCGCGGGGCGACATGCAGGACTGGCTGGTTTCGATGAAGCAGCACCTGGGCCGCACCTGCCTGCTGGTCACCCACGACATCGACGAGGCCATCTTCCTCAGCGACCGCATACTGGTGATGGGGGGTCAGCCCGCCGATATCCACAGCGAATACAGGGTCGCGGAGGACCGCCGCACCCGCGACTGGCTGTACAGCCAGGGCGCGCTGCGCAAGCAGCTGCACGACAGCATACGGGGTCTGGAGGCAAGCCAATGCTGATCGACGCCCACGCCCATTACCACCGCCCCGACGAGCTGCCCGCCCGCCGGGGCGTGCGCACGCTGTTCTGCGGCACAAACCCCGAAACCGCCGCCCAGGCGCTGGCGCTGCGGGGGAACGACCGACTGGTCAGCTGCGGCCTGCACCCCTGGCAGGCGAATCGGTTCACCGTGGCGGAAATGCTGCCCTATATCAAACGGAGCGCCGCCCTGGGGGAGATCGGCCTGGACAGCGTGTGGACGGATGTGGATATGGACGTCCAGCGCAGGGTGTTCAGCGCGCAGCTGGACCTCGCCCAGCGGCTCGGCATGCCCGTCATACTGCACACAAAGGGCATGGAGGCCCAGATCGCCGAAGCCCTGTTGCCCTGCGCCGTACCGAAGCTGGTACACTGGTATTCCTGCGGGGAACACCTGGAAAAGTACCTGGCCCAGGGCTGCTACTTCACCGTCGGCCCGGACCACCGAACCAATCCCGCCGTACAGGCCGTGCTCAGGAACGTCCCCCCGGACCGGATACTGACCGAGACCGACGGCCTCGAGGCCGTCGCCTGGGCCCTGGGCAGGGCCGTGGCTGCCGACGAAATCAAAGCGGTCATCGAAGGCGAGCTCAGGGCGATTGCCCGGGTCCATGGCATCAGCGTATGCGAAGCGGAGGATCGGGTCGAGGAGAATTTTGCGCGGTTTTTGGCAGGGGCAAGAGGGAAGACAAATTCTGATTTGTCGAGCTCTGCTCGATAAATCAAAATTGAGGGGTTAGGCTTTAGGGGTTAGGGGTTAGGGAAGGATGAAATCCTTGCGGATTTCTTTATATTCAAAGGCTTGCGAAGCGTAGAAACCCCTGTCTTTTCCATAGAATCAAACAAATCCCGAAGGGATTTGCGACGCG
>JAZTZK010000016.1:0-6922 GCA_045637485.1 Clostridia bacterium | reverse complement strand
AGGCCGCCCATCGTGTGGTGGGTGGAGGGCGCCATCAGGCGGATGGTCAGCAGCGCGTTGTCCAGATCGTAGGATTCAACGTTGTAGCTGCCGTCCTCGTTCAGTTCCACGTTGCCCACGGTGCGGGAAGCAATGGCCTTGCCCACATCGGGATACTCGCCCTGGCCCATCACGGCCATGTCGTAGGCGCGGATGGTTTCGATGACGGTGTCGGGATCGGCGGTCACACCCAGCTGCTCAAACAGCTCGGGCAGCTCGGCGATGGTGCGACGATAGTAGCGACCCTCGTAGTCGCCCTCGGCCAGCTGCATCGGCGCGGGCATCATCTGCTCCTTGTTGTAGAACTCCAGGAACACGCCCTTGGTGCCGTTGACCTCCATG
This sequence comes from Clostridia bacterium, assembly GCA_045637485.1. Taxonomy (GTDB): domain Bacteria; phylum Bacillota; class Clostridia; order Christensenellales; family Aristaeellaceae; genus UBA2862. The sequence continues at coordinate 6,541 of JAZTZK010000016.1, read as the reverse complement.
CCGTTCTGGAACTCGGCCAGGGACAGCACGTCGCGCTCGGAGCCCTCGTCCACGAAGCGGTGGCCGGTGGTGGGGTTGATCCAGCAGGCGTAGTTGCCGCCGCCGAAGGCCAGGTTGCCGTTGTCCACCCAGGAGATGGGCATCAGCTGGGTGAAGCCCAGGCCGGTGGTCGCAGCGCCCGCGGCCTCGGCCATCTTGATGCCGTCGCCGACCTGACTGGAGCGGTTGGTGGTCTTGGTGGCCTTGGACAGGTACTCGGTGGACCAGTAGACGTTGTTTTCCAGCACCATGTCGATGTTGGCCGCATAGCCGCCGGTGGCCAGGATGACGCCCTTGGCGGCGTTCACGGTGATCTCGGTGCCGTCGTAGTGGGTGGCCTTGACGCCGGTCACGCGGCCGTCGGTCATGATCAGATCGGTGGCGGTGGTGCGCAGCATGATCTCGTTCTTCTCGTTGGCGCTGTAGATGGTGCTCATCGGCGCGGCGAAGTAGCTGCCCCAACGGCCCATCTCGGGCTCGCCGTTGCCGTCCAGGTCGATGGTGGAGCCGATGAACTCATTCTCGCGATACCACAGCGCGCCGATCAGGGTGGGCTGGGTATTCTCGACGAAGGTCGCGCCCTGGTCCTCCAGCCACTCCTTCAGGCCCTGGCCGTCGTTGATGAACTGGCTGACCAGTTCGACGTCGCCGTAGATCCACTGGGTCTTGTCCGCGCTCTGGCGCAGGCCGCCATAGTAGGTCTGGAAGATGTGCAGGTTTACGGTGGAGAACAGGGTCAGCTGGTTCTCGGGAGTGCCGGCGTCCAGCTGGGGCTGCGCCCAATCCAGATACGCCTTGATCTCCTTCTTCAGCTCCTGCAGCACGGGCAGGTACTCTTCATGGACGCCGTGCTTGGACAGCTCGACGGCGTCGCCGGCCACGAACTCGTGATCCTTGTAGTAGTCCTCGTCAAAGGGCTCCTCGGACCAGTCCAGGATCATCTTCAGCTCGTTGATGCAGCCCTGCACGCTCTTGACCTTGTCGTAGGTCTGGCCGTCGTGGGCGTAGACGCCGGTGGTGGCGTCGGGATCGGCGGGATCCCACACCAGGTAGGGCATCACGGACTGGAACTGGCCGCCGGACACCAGGGTGTTGCCGCCGACCTCGGCGTTCTTTTCGATGATCAGCACGGTGTTGCCGTCCTGGGCGGCCTGGGCCGCGGCAGCCATGCCGGCGCCGCCCGCGCCAACCACGACCACGTCGTAGTCCAGCGTCAGGGGTTCGCCCGCGGTGTGCTCGATCTTGGCGGCCTTGAAGGCGTCCAGGTTGGTGCAGCCGGCCTGCTCGGCGGTGTCGTTCACCGCGTTGCGCAGGGCGCGGGTGGTGAAGGTGGCGCCGGAGACGCCGTCCACGCCGGAGCCGTTGGCTTCCAGCATTTCGGGGATCATGATGTCATAGGCCAGCGTGCCGACGTGATCCGTCTCCGCGCTGGAGACAACCTCGATCTTCTGGAGCTTGTCCGCGGAATATGTGACGGCGACGGTCACGGGGCCGTTGTAGCCGTCGGTGGTAGCCTCGTAGGTGCCAGCGGTAAAGGCCAGGTCAGCATCGCTGGCGGCGGCAGCCTCGCCGCGGGCTGCGTTCAGGGCCTGCTCCACGGCGGCGACGACGCCGTCATGGCTCATGGTCGCGCCGGCCACCGCGTCGATCTCGGCGTCGCTGCGGCCAATCAGGCTTTCGCGATAGGTGGGGAAGGCTTCCACGCCATAGGGAACCTCGCCCTCGCCTTCGATGACCACTTCGGTGATGGCATTCCCGTCCACGGTCACCGTCACATGGACGGAATCGGGACCGGCAAAGCCCTCGCCGGAGCCCTCGTAGGTGCCCGGAGTGAAGCTCGCGCCTTCCGCGAAGGCTACGCAGCCCAGCAGCAGGCAGAGGCATGTCAGCAGTGCAACGATTTTCTTCATAATATCCCTCCTTGAAGAATTCTGTTCATGCGGGCACAGTTACCCACATCTACACCACAATAATATCATATTTGCGGATGTCATGTCAATGGATTTTCTACAGAATGCGGCGCTGTGAGAAACTGGCGGCATCGTTTGCGCATTTTCGGGTTGATAAATAAAACAAAAGGGTATATAATAATATCATGTTCAAATTGGATAATTGCGCGTTTTTGCGGCTTGGCGTGATCCTGACGGCCCTGGCCCTGTCGATGTCCAGCTGTGGGTCCGGGCCAAGGGCGGGCGGCATTCGCGTGCTGGTGGACGGCGAAGAGTGGAAGGACGCGGTCATTTCCCCGGAGAGCGGCGGCGACCTGCGGGTTTACATCACCTGCGACGGTCGACCGCTGCTGGACCTGCCCTTCGACGAGGCCCACAGCGTGCAGATCATACAGGATGGCGGATCGGAAAACACCGTCGCCATCACCGGGGACGCCGTCTATATGGAACACGCCGACTGCGACAACCAGGATTGTGTTCATATGGGCGCGGTGACCCGGGAAAACCTGGAGCTGCGGGTGATGGGCGGCTTCATCATATGCCTGCCCCACAAAATCTCAGTGGAGGTGCGCGAAGGCTGATGGAGGCTTTGGTTTGAATTCGAATGCGAAAAAGGTCGCGCGCTTCGGCATGCTGACAGCGCTGGCGCTGGTGCTGGGCTGGCTGGACCGCGCGATACCGGTCACCTGGTTTCTGAGCGGCGCGGTGCCCGGCATCAAGCTCGGGCTGGCCAATACGGTGCTGCTGTACGCGGTTTACCTGATGGAATGGAAGGGCTGCGTGCTGCTGATGCTGGCAAAGGTGTTCCTCTCGGGCTTCATGTTTGGCTCGATGAGCGCCATACTGTACAGCCTGTCCGGCGGCGTACTGAGCCTGGCCGTGATGCTGCTGGTGCGGCACAGGCCACGGCTGGGCGCGCTGGTGATCGCGCTGCTGGCCGCGGCCAGCGACATCATGCTGCTCATACGCAATCCCCATCCCAGGGGGCAGCTGCTCTGGTGTGTGATACTGATCGCACTGGCCTGTATGGCCGCCGTCGTCGCCTTCGCGATCATCGGCAGGCGTCCGGAATACGGGGTACTGGGCACTTCCCTGGCCGGTGCGGTGGCCCACAACATCGGCCAGATCCTTGCGGCCAGCGCCATGCTGCGCACGCCCCAGCTGCTGTACACCTACCTGCCGGTGCTGGTGGGCATCGGCGCGGTGGTGGGCTGCCTGACGGGCATCGTAGCCCAGCGGGTCTTCAAGGCGCTGCGCGTCGGAAGCATTCAATGAAATGAAGGACAGGGGTTTTACAATGAAATTAAAACGGGCGCTTGCGCTGCTGTTGACGCTGGGATGTTCGCTAAGCCTGACAGGCTGCGCGTCGGCTCAGCAGAAGAAACAGACCGCCATCGGTTTTTATCTGGATACGGTCATCACGCTCACGGCGTATGTGGACGACGCCGCAGTGCTCAACGACGCCCTCCGGGAGTGCGGGCGTTACGAGCGGCTGCTCTCCCGCACCGTGGAAGGCAGCGACGTGTGGCGCATCAACCACGCCCAGGGCCAACCCGTGGCGGTCTCCGAGGAGACCATCGAGCTCTTGGATGCGGCCAGGGAGGTCAGCGAGCTCTCCAGCGGGATGTTCGACGTGACCATCGCGCCGGTTTCCACGATGTGGGACTTCACCTCCGGCGCGGCGGTTGTGCCGGATACCGATGCCATCGCCGCTGCCGCGAAGCTGGTGGATTATACCAGGGTAGAAACCGACGGCAGTCTGGTTAAGGTGCCCGAGGGCATGATGATCGACCTGGGCGGCATCGCCAAGGGCTACATTGCCGACGCTGTAAAGGGCTATCTGGAAGACAGGGGCGTGAAAAGCGCGGTGCTTTCCTTCGGCGGGAACATCGTCACCATCGGCCTGAAGCCGGACGGCAGCCCCTGGAAGGTGGGCATACAGGATATCGACAAGCCCACCGGGGAATACATGCTCGTGGCGCTGAACTTTGGCGGCAGCACCGTCACCAGCGGCATCTACGAGCGGGGCTTTGAGTCGGATGGCGTGTATTATCACCACATACTGGATCCGCAAACCGGCTGGCCCGTACAAAATGAACTGGCGTCGGTTACGATTTTCTCCGACAGCTCCATGTGGGGCGACGCCCTGGCCACGGCGGCATTTATACTGGGCACGGAGGCGGGAACGAAGCTGATCGAGGGTCTGGACGGCGTGGAAGCGGTTTTTATCGCCAGGGACAGGTCTGTCAGCGCCACATCCGGAGCGGGAAAATACCTGGTACAGTGAACACAAGCCGACCAGGGTCTATATTCGAAAGAGGCGACACACATGCAATCGTCACTGGGCACATATTTCATGACCTTCGTCAACGACAGCATATTTGTGCTGGAGGGCGTTGGCGTGATCATACTGCTGGTCTATGCCATCAGGGCGCTGATCGCGCTGTTCAAGAGCATCCATCAATGCAAGCGCCTGCTGTCCGAAGGCATCACGACGGCGCTGAGCTTCCTGCTGGTCGGCGAGGTATTGAAGACCATCACTGCGCCGGATTGGAAAGACATCGGCATGACCTGCGCCATACTGCTGATGCGGGCGGTGGTGACCATACTGCTGTACTGGGAATCCAGGCACGAGAGCGAAGTCAAACAAGGCGAGGAACACAAGGAATGAAGGCATTGTTACAACGTACGTTGCTCTGCCTGATGGCAGGGCTGCTTTTGCTTATGCCGATGGCCGCCGCAGCGACGGAAGCGGAGGCGCAACCGTCGCAGGCGCCACAGCCCCAGGCGACGGATGAACCGACGGATTCACCGAAGCCCGCGAAGGGCTATGTGCTGGTCACCACGGCCACCCAGTCGGGCTGGCTGCCGCTGCCCGAGGAGGGGGAAATCAGCTATCCCCTGCGCCAGCTGCTGCCGAACGGCACCGAGGCGGTGAACACCATCCACCTGACGCCGGAGGGGGTCTACATGGAGGATTCCACCTGCGAGGGGCACGACTGTGTCCAGCAGGGCGAGGTGACGCTGGACAACCGGGACGCGCGCATACTCGGCAACATGATCATCTGCCTGCCGAACCAGGTGACCCTTCAGCTGTTCACCCCCGAGGAGATCCTGGAGATGGTGAAGGAGCAGCAATAGCGCAAATTGATCCTCCGCTTTGCTCGGGATGCCATCAACCGCCATCCCGGGCAGAGCGAAGGATCTTTATACAGGGTTATACAAAGCATAGCGAGGTAATCGAGATATGATACAGGACATCTACCCCCACAGGCTGCGCAATGAATTCATACCCGCCCGCCCGGTGGACCCGGAAGGGCTGCTGTTCTGCTTCGAGGGGGACAGCGTACTCTGCCGCATCGAGGATGACAGCGTGACGCTGCCCCGGGTGAAGGACATCCATTCGGAAGCCGAGCGGCGCTACCTGTTCGCGCTGGACGACGCGCCCTGCTACCTGGATATGGAAGGGAACGGGCAAAGCGCGGACGGCATGACCTGGGTACAGGTGCGCATGCTGCGCCGCAGCGCCCAGGGACCACGGGAAGTGATCTTCGCGACATGGACGGCGTTCCAGCTGTACAACTGGTACCGGGACAACCGCTTTTGCGGCCGCTGCGGCGGCAGGACAGCGCCGGCCCCGGACGAACGGGCCATGATGTGCCCCGCCTGCAGCCGACGCATCTATCCGAGGATCATTCCCGCCGTGATCGTCGGCGTCACCAACGGCGACGAGATTCTCATGACCAAGTACCGGGGCCGGGACATCCCCTATTACGCCCTGATCGCCGGCTTCACCGAGATCGGCGAGACCCTGGAGCAGACCGTGGCCCGCGAGGTCATGGAGGAGGCCGGCCTGCGGGTGAAGAACATTCGCTACTACAAATCCCAGCCCTGGGCCATCGTGGACGACCTGCTGGCCGGCTTCTACTGCGACGTGGATGGCTCCAACGAGATCCACATGGACGCCAGCGAATTGAAGGAGGCCGTCTGGGTCCGCCGGGAGAACGTCACCGGCCAACCCAACGACTTCAGCCTGACCAACGAGATGATGCTGATGTTCAGAGACGGGAAGGAACCGAGGTAGGGCGACACCGATAATGCCAGGACGATTCGAGGCCACTGAAAAAAAACCATTCAACAGTCTCGAACCGTCCCCATTTCACTTGATGACAACGGTTGTCAAACGCCTGGAAGTGCGCTATAATGTAAAAGGGAGATGAAGCACGATGCCGGAAATACACAGGGAATACCGGGACAGGCTGTTTTGCTATATCTTCGGCAGCGAGGCACACAAGGAATGGACGCTGAGCCTCTATAACGCCGTAAACGGCACGGCCTACACGGACCCAACGCAGATCAGCATCACGACCATCGAGCAGGTGCTGTACATGGGTATGCACAACGACGTGGCCTTCCTCATCTCGGACGAGATCAATCTGTATGAGCAGCAGTCCACGCCGAACCCGAACATGCCCCTGCGGCTGTTGCAGTACACGGCGAATCTCTATGAGCGCCTGATCTCCCTGTGGAACAAGAACAAGTATGGAACCACA
>JAZTZK010000015.1:0-11210 GCA_045637485.1 Clostridia bacterium | reverse complement strand
TTGTCCAGTGAATATCACTCAGCTTTTTCTAATGATTCTCTAATCCATTTTCCTTGCCATTTCATTTTCCCGGCCTATAATGGGCACATCAAAACGAACGGAGGACAATACAATGACGCATTATGAGATGGCAGAGAAGCTCTCGGAGAAGATGGGCGTTTCACTGGAGAAGGCAACCGCGGCCCTGGAGGCCTGCGACTGGGAGATGCTGGACGCGGCCCTGATGCTGGAGAAGGAGATCGGCCAGACCGGGCAGCAAGCCTGGACCAGCTGCGACACCTCCGCCGAGGAGAATAATCCCGGCCGCGAGGCCCGGGAGCGCCGCAGGGGCGTGGTGGAGGGCCTGGGCGGGCTGCTCCGCGACCTGTTCAGCCTGGGCAACCGCAACCGCTTCGAGGTACGCAAGGGCGACGAGGTGTTGCTGGAGGTGCCGGTGACGGTGCTGGTGCTGCTGCTGGTCTTCGCCTTCTGGGTCTGCATCCCGCTGCTGGTGATCGGCCTGTTCGCCGGCTGCCGCTACAGCTTTTCCGGCGCCGAGCTTGGCCGCGAGAGCGTGAACAACGCCATGAACAAGGCCGCCGAGGCCGTGGAGCGGGTCAAGGAGGAGGTCACGCGGGAGCATTGACAAACCCGGCATTATGATATATAGTAATTCTGATTTGTCGGGGAGATTGTACGACATTGTAGCGGCGGCGTCTACGCCGCCACGGTTTTCCGAGGTGATGGGAATGCGTGTGGCGACGTAGACGCCGCCGCTACATTAGATTCCTCGACAAATCAGAATTCACCAAGGAGATGATCCCATGCCCGAAAGGATCCTGATCATTGAGGACGAGGCGAGCCTGGCACGGTTCGTGGAGCTGGAGCTGGCGCACGAGGGCTACCAGGTGGAGAAGTCCCCCGACGGGCGGGACGGCCTGGAGAAGCTGGAGAGCGGCGCCTACGACCTGGCGCTGCTGGACATCATGCTTCCGGGGCTGAACGGGCTGGAGGTGCTGCGAAGGGCCCGCCGCACGGTGGACACACCGGTGATCATGCTCACCGCCCGGGATTCGGTGATGGACAAGGTCACCGGGCTGGACATGGGCGCGGAGGACTACATCACCAAGCCCTTCGAGATCGAGGAGCTGCTGGCCCGCATTCGCGCGGCGCTGCGCAAGGGCAATCGCCGCCAGGCCGCCAGCCAGGTGCTGACCGCCGGACCGCTGACCCTGGACGCCGACCGCTACACCGCCGCCTGGGACGGCCATCCCATCGAACTGACCCACAGGGAATTCACGTTGTTGAAGGTTATGATGGAAAACCAGGGCATCGTCATGAGCCGCAATTCGCTGATGGAGCGGGTTTGGGGCTATGATTACATGGGCGAGACCAACATCGTGGACGTGTATGTGCGCTATCTGCGGGGCAAGATCGACGACGTGTACGGCGTCAAGCTGATCCACACCATCCGCGGCGTCGGATATGTATTGAGGGTAGAATGAAAGCAATGAACGCCAACCGCCGCTTCAACTCCATCGCCCGGCGCATCCAGCGCTCGTGGCAGTGGAAGAAGCTGTGGCAGATCATCATACTGAACCTGCTGGCGCTGGTCGCGGCGCTGGCGGCGTATCTGTATGCCCATGAGACGGCGGTCACAGGCGCCTTCGCCGGCTGGGATATTCCCCGGACGCTGACGATGGACGCGGATCTTTCAGGTCTTGCGGCGCTGCAGAGCCTGGTCTACAGCTTCACCTGGGGTGGCGAGACCCACGGCGTGCCCCTGGCGGAATTTGTCCGGCTGGTGGCTCTCTTTGGCCGTCCACTGCTGGTCTTTGAAGGCGTGTGCTGGCTGCTGGGCTTCTTCGGCAGCGCCAGGGGGGCGCGGCGGCTTTTAAAGCCCCTGGACAAGATCGCCCAGGCTGCCCAGCGCCTGACCGACGAAAGCGGCGCGCGGCGCGCGGCGGAGCGCGCCCAGCAGGAGCGCATGATGCAGGCGGACGGCGGCATGGACGAGGCGAAGTTCCACGACCTGGAGGAGGCCATCGGCCAGATCGACATCGGCGACAGGCTCTCCACCGGCGACAAGGACCTTCAGGGGCTGGAGGACGCCATCAACAGTATGCTCGCGCGCATGCACGCCGCCTACCGCCAGCAAGCCCAGTTCGTCTCCGACGCCTCCCACGAGCTGCGCACGCCCATCGCCGTGATCCAGGGCTATGTCAGGATGCTGGACCGCTGGGGCAAGGACGACGAGAAGGTGCTGGAGGAGTCCATTGCCGCCATCAAGACCGAGACCGGGCACATGAAGACGCTGGTGGAGCAGCTGCTGTTCCTGGCCCGGGGCGACAGCGGTCGCCAGCAGCTGAACCCGGAGCCCATGGACCTCTCCGCGCTGATGGCCGAGGTGCTGGAGGAATACCGGATGATCGACGAGGGCCACGAATGGCGGCAGGGCAGGCTGGAGCCCGCGCCGGTCAGCGCCGACCTCGCCCTGATCAAGCAGGCCGTCCGGATCCTGGTGGACAACGCCGTGCGCTACACGCCCGAGGGCGGCTCCATCCGCCTGTCAGCGGGGTTGACCGACAGCCGCGCCTTTTTCGAGGTACAGGACGGCGGCATTGGCATCGCCGAGGAGGACGTGCCCCGCATCTTCGACCGCTTTTTCCGCGCCGACCCCGCCCGAACCCGGGCCAGCGGCGGCACCGGCTTAGGGCTGTCCATCGCCCGCTGGATCGTGGAGCGCCACGACGGCCATTTCGAGGTCATCAGCCGACCGGAGCTGGGAACGCGGATAAGGGTCGTAATGCCGGCGACGGAGGGATAACTTCTGATTTGTTGCACCGCTACAAATCAGGTGTTGAGGGTTTAGGGTTGAGAATTAAGGGTAACGCGAAGGCGTAGGGGGCTGTTGCTTTTCCCTTATTGCAACAGCCCCATGCTTATTGTAAGCCGAGATCGTCCTTGGACGGTTTGTATATCCTATTTCTTTGTCACGGTAACCATGAACGTCGCCTTCCTGCCGTTGGCGGTCTTGACGGTGATCGTTGCCTTGCCGGGCTTCATGGCTTTGACCACGCCGACCACGCCTTCTTGCCTGACCGTGGCGATCTTCTTGTTGCTGGTCGTCCAGGTCAGCGTCGTCTTGCCATTCACCGGGGTCAGCGTGGCCTTCAGCGTCAGCGTCTTGCGGACCTTGAGCGTAGCCTTTGCCATGTTCAGCGTCACCTTCGTGGGCGCGACGGGTACGGTGATCTTGCAGGTCGCCTTCTTGCCGTTGGCCGTCTTGACCGTGATGGTGGCCGTGCCCTTCTTCAGCGCCTTGACCACGCCCTTCTGGGTGACGGTGGCGACCTTCTTGTTGCTGCTGGTCCATTTGAGGGTGGTCTTAGCTTTTGTGGGCTGTACCGTGGCCTTCAGTTTCAGGGTCAGGCCCGCATATAGGGTGGCTTTGGTCTTGTTCAGCTTCACGCCCGTGGGCCCCAGCTTGGGGACCACCTGCTGTTCGACGAGCGTTTTTCCGCAGACGGCGCAGTGGCTGCCCTCGGTCAGGCCGGTCTCTGTATAGGTGGCGGGAACAGCGGGATCGGTCACGGGGGTATGTCCCTTGGCGGGAATGGTCTGCTGGGCCGTGACTGTCGCGCCGCAGACGGAGCAGTGGCTGCCCTCGGTCTTGCCGTCCGTCGTGCAGGTGGCGGGGACGCCGGGATCGGTCACGAGCGTATGTCCCTTGGCGGGAATCGTCTGCTGGGCCGTGACTGTCGCGCCGCAGACGGAGCAGTGGCTGCCCTTGGTCTTGCCCGCTGTCGTGCAGGAGGCGGGGACGCCGGGGTCGGTCACGGGCGTATGTCCCTTGGCGGGAACCGTCTGCTGAGCCGTGATGACCGTGCCGCAGACGGAGCAGTGGCTGCCCTCGGTCTTGCCGTCCGTCGTGCAAGTGGCGGGGACGCCGGGGTCGGTCACGACCTTGTGATTCGATTTGACCACTTTGTAGCCCCGCTCCTGTGCCCAGGTGGTGGCGGCGGTGTCGCAGAGGGTGTGGAAGGTGGAAGTTTTCGGCACGTCCCGGAACGCCCAATCCGCGATGCTGGTGGAATCGCCGAGAACCGTGATGTCCGCAAGGCTATAGCACTTATCAAAGGTGTAATTTTCGATGAGCCCAATTTTATCCGGGATGACAATGCTCGACAGGTTATAGCACTCGGAAAACACGCCCTCTGAAAGGATTCCCAATGAATCCGGAAGCTTGACGGTTCCCAGATTGGCACAGCCGGTAAAAGCGTATTTGTCAATCAAGCCGACGCTGTCCGGTATTGTCAGTTCGGTTAAACTGCCGCATCCATAAAAGGCTTCTTGACCAATACTGGTCACGCCATAGAGTATCGTAACGCTCGTCAGGTTATAGCAATCTTTAAACGCTTCCTCCGCAATCGTCTTAACGCTACCAGGAATCTTGATTCCTGTAAGAATATCACATCCTCTGAATACTCCTTTCGCTATCGCCGTCACCCCGTCCGGAATCGTCACCGCGCCGCCGTCGCCTGTGTATCTCACCAGCACCCCGTTGATGATCTCGAAGTCCTCTGGAGCGTTGGCGCTCGTACCTGTTGCCGCGACCTCGCCGGCCTCTCCGTCCAGCGTCAATCCGCCGTCCAGATTCGGCAAGTCGCCGTCGAGCGAAACGCCCTCCAAATCCTCCAGAACGGACGGATCCATGTCCTCTATGACCACGTCCAATGCCCCGGAATTGTCTGTCTGTCCGTCCAGGAGCAAAATGCTTTCGTCGAGCTCCAATTCAAGTCCGTCCTCCGCCCAAACGGGGAAGACCGCCTGCGCCAGAAGCACCAAGCAGAGCAGTGTCGTCAACAGCTTCTTCATGTGTCAAACTATCCCTTCATATTTAGTCACATCATCATTTTAAAACATATCTTGTGTAAATGTCAATACACCATATGTGATGTAAATATAATTTTCTGTGTAACCGGTTCCAGCCCGGGGCTGGTATCTCGATGTATTGGAGATCGGCTTTTTTGCCTTCCCCCGATGGGGAAGGCAAAGAACATCCATACGCATTGCGATTTGCTGACGAACCCCTACAGGGTCCCTACATCTTTAGGGCACCACCCCTAACCCCCTTACTTCTGATTTATCGAGTACAGCGCAACAAATCAGAATTTACCCTCCCTTAATTGACATCAGCCCGTTAAAGCGGTATAACATAGGTGGATCGTAGGATCCGGTCTTCGGGGCAGGGTGAAATTCCCGACCGGCGGTAAAGTCCGCGAGTCGCTTTGGCGACATGAACCGGCGCAATTCCGGTACCGACAGTACAGTCTGGATGGAAGAAGACGACGCGATAAAAGCGCCTGTGCAGAAAATGTCCGCGCCCCGGGACTTCTCCCGCGGGCGCGTTCTCTTTGACAGGGAGGTATTTGATTATGACAACCGTTTCCAAGACCCGCAAGCTGGTGGGCACCGCGATGCTGGCGGCGGTGTCCGTGGTGCTGATGTTTCTGGCCTTCCCGGTGCCGCTGATGCCCTCGTTCATCAAGCTGGACCTGGCCGAGCTGCCCGCGCTGATCGGCGCCTTCGCCTACGGCCCGCTGGCCGGCGCGGCGGTATGCCTGGTGAAGAATCTGGTCAGCCTGATGAAGAGCTCCTCCGGCGGCGTGGGCACGCTGTGCAACTTCCTGCTGGGCGTGTGCTTCGTGGTGCCCGCTGGTCTGATCTACAAGAAGGACCGCACTCGCAAGGGCGCGCTGATCGGCGCGCTGTTGGGCGCGGCCATCATGGCGGTACTCAGCATCTTCGTGAACTACTACGTGGTCTACCCCATCTACACCGCCTTTATGCCCATGGAGGCCATCATCGGCATGTACCAGGCCATCAACCCGAAGGTGCAGAACCTGTGGCAGGCGCTGATCTGGTTCAACTGCCCGTTCACCTTCGTCAAGGGCCTGATCAGCGTGGTAATCACTTTCCTCGTCTACAAGCCCCTGTCACCCTTCCTGAAGGGCGACAACACCGGTCGCAGCCAAGCGGCATAAGCGCCTCAAAAATGCGAAGGGGCGTTTCCGTCCAGGGAAACGCCCCCTCGCATTTTTGCTGTATCAATAGTTTTCCGCCTTGATCTGGAAATAGCTCTGGGGATGGTTGCAAACCGGGCACACCTCGGGGGCCTGCTTGCCGATGTGGATGTGCCCGCAGTTGCTGCACTGCCAGATCATGTCGCCCTCGCGACTGAACACCAGGGCGCCCTCGATGTTGGCCAGCAGCTTGCGATAGCGCTCCTCATGCTCCTTTTCGATGGCCGCGACGCCCTCGAACTGCCTGGCGATGTCCTCAAAGCCCTCCGCACGGGCCTCTTCGGCGAATCTTTTGTACATGTCGGTCCACTCGAAGTTCTCGCCGTCGGCGGCGTCGTTCAGGTTGGCCGTGGTGGTGGGCACCTTGCCGCCGTGGAGCAGCTTGAACCACATTTTCGCGTGCTCCTTCTCGTTCTTCGCGGTCTCCTCGAAGATCGCGGCGATTTGCACATAGCCGTCCTTCTTTGCCTGGGAAGCATAGTAGTCGTACTTGTTGCGGGCCTGAGATTCCCCGGCGAAGGCCGCCATCAGGTTGGCCTCGGTCCTTGAACCCTTGAATTCCATAAAAACACCTCCATGGATAATATTCCCTGAGTGCTGATAGTTTATCACGGAGATTTTGATTAGTCAATGCTTACCCGCACACCATGCCTCGATGGCCCGGTGGGCATACTCCGCCGTGCCGGGGCCACCGGCGGTGTCGATGTTCTGATTCATGCTGCTCACAGTGGCATACATCCGCCCCAGGCTGGCCAGGATTTCGTCGGAGCAGGCATAATGGTTTTCGGTGATATACGCCTTCAGCTTCGCCACCTGGGCCCGGGGGATTTCATCCGCCGGATCCATCTGCCGCATACCCCCGAAGGCCGCCAGTATGGCCATCGGCCCTGCCCCGAGGCGCTGTTCCTCCGCCTTCGTCCGACCTGCGGACTTTTGCTCGTATTCCCTGTACGCCGCCGTATGGCCCCGGCAGGCCTTCGCTTGTCGGGCGTATTCTCCGGCCCTCTGCGTGTCAAGCGCCATGAAACCCACGCGCCTCCTTCCAATCATTCCGATGCCGTTCACCGGAGCGCTCAGTGGTTGATGACGTACTTTAGCTTCCGAGCTTTCGCCCAGCTCACCCAGGAATCGTTGGGCAGGACCAGCAGCACGTCGGAATCAAAAGCGGTCTTGTCGATATAGGTGATGGAATCGGGCAGGTAGACCACCTGGACCTTCGTGTTGACAAAGACTTCGGCGTCGATCACGGCCGTGCCGGCGGGCAGCTTGTACACGCGGTCCGGCGCTTTGCCCAGTGTATAGAGGATGTCGTCCTCAACCGTATATTCGCCGTCGCCGTTCTCGTCGGCGCTCTTCCAGTGGGCATAGAGGATCTGCCTGTAGCTCCCAGTGTCATTGTTCAACGCCTTGGTATTCTTCGTCACCCGCTTGCCGCCCTCCGCTTCGGTAAACCAGCCCACGAATCGATAGCCTTTTCGAAGGGACGTGGGCAATTCTCCGTAGGGCTGGCCATAGGTAACCTGTTTCGCGCCGTATCGCTTGCCGCCTATGATATAGGTGCCGGAGGTTCCCTCGACCGAATCACCGCCGCAGGGATCGAACAGGATGTCGTAGGTGAACAGCTCGATATTGAACGTGCGGGTAACGGTTCCCGTGAAGGGGCCGATGCCGATGATCCTGGCCGTACCGGTTCCCGGCTTGTCGTTGTTGGCGTATTCGACGCGGTAATCGCAGCCCTCAACCAAATCGCAGGGCGCGGCATTTCGCACAGTCTCGATCTTCGGGGTAACCGGGACATCGGTCAGGTAATATCCGCTCGAAACCGGGTTGAACCACTCGTCCTTCAGCTTGTTTTCCCCCGCCAGCACAAAGGGTACATTGTTCTTCCGGGCAAAGGTATGAGCGCTGGAGCCGGGATAGACACTCAGCAGCACGTCGGAAAACGCGCTTTCTCCGATTGCGCATTCGCAGCCCTTGGCAAAAGCGATATAGCCCTCCATCGACTTGGCCGTGCCTGAATCAACGCCCATGCTGGACCATCCGTAGTTCAGCGCAAAGGCGTAGGCGCCGATGGTCTTCACCGAGGCGGGTATGTTGACCCATCTCAGGAACAGGTCGCCTGCAAAGCAGCCCTCGCCAATGTATTCGAGGCCATCGGGCAGGGAGGCGATTCTGGTATCGCCGTTGAAGAAGGCATAATCCTCAAGGCGCTTCAGGCCTTCCGGAAGGTTGACCTCATAGATGTTGCTCTGCAGGAAGCAGTTGGAGGGAATGGCCGTCATACCCTCGGAGAAGCTGAGCTGTCCGATATTGGTCATGTAGAAGGAGCGGGCCTCAAGCGTGCGCAGGGTCGAGGTAAGCGTCAGCGAATCGATATTGACCACACAGGCGAAGGCCTCGGCAGGGATTTCCACCACGCCATAGGGGACCTCATAGCTGCCCCCTCTCCCCGCGGGATAGGTGAGCAGGGTATGCATGTCCTTGGTATAGAGCACGCCGTCGACGCTCTTGTAGTTGGGGTTGGCGGAATCGACGACGATCTTTTTCAGCAAATCGCAGCCCCAGAAGGGATGGGGCTCTATCACCTCCACAGACGCCGGTATCCTGACCTCGGTAAACTGACCGCACCAGGTGAAAGCGCCTTGCCCTATGGAAACCAAACCCTCGGGCAGGTTGACAGACTTCAGGTCATCGACCTGATAGAAGGCATACGGGCCAATGGACTTCAGTGATTTGGGAAATACGATGTCGGTGATATTGTGGTTGGCCTGGAAGGCCCTTTTGCCGATGGCAGTGACCGGCAGACCTTCAATGTAATCTGGAATGACCAGTTTGGTGTCATTGTGTACGATAATATAATCGGTGATGATGATGCCGTTCTCCGAATTCCTGGTGTACAAAGAGGGCGACGCGTTGGGATCCATCGTATAGTCGCGGGGCGCGGCGCCCAGATAGCCCGCATCGAGAATGTAGTACATCTTGTCCAGCTCGGCGATGACGATGTAATGGCCGCTTCCGGCGCCTTCCCTGTAGCCCGCATAGCGGGAGGTTGCGTCGATGCCCAGCTTATTGAGCATGAAGATGAGGGCGTCGGTGCTGGCCCAGCAGTCGCCGCTGCCGGTGATGATCATGCCCGTCGCGGAGGAGCTCTCCGTGCCGTAGTCATAGCCCGCCGCAAACTGGCAGCACTTTTCCGTCTTCTGGTATTCGGTCATGGAGGTCTTGATGTTCTTCTTGATGTAGTTGTCCATGACATCGTTGGCATATTTAGTGGCGTAGCTCTCTACATGAACGACCACTTCCCGCTTGTCGTCCATGCGAATCACCGTATCCCCGGCCGTATACTCCGTTCTGACAACCTCCCCGGGCTGTCCGGTGGGCACAGTGGATGTAACCCAATAGCCGGAAGGCATCTGGTAGGAATACGTGGTCGTCGCCTTGGGCGTGACGATGCCGTCCTTGATTTCGGCGCTCTCTCCGGAGATGGTTTTCAGCGTGTGTCCGCTCAGGTCGTACTTTTGGGACAGGCTGTTTGGGATGGATATGTATTTGGCATACTCATCAACCAGAAAATAGAGCGTGACCTCCGAGGTCGGGAGCGGCTTCTCGGGCGCCACGATCTCCACGAGCATAGGGCTCAACGCGCTCTTCCTGCTGTAGCTTGAAACCGAAAGGCCGTTGCTGGCCGTGACGCGGCAGTCAAAGCTCATGCCGTCATGACGCTGTTCCAGCACGAAGGTGCAGGTATTGGAGGTTTTTCCTTTCCACTTGTTCCAGGTGCTGCTGCCAGCCATGCGATAGTACCACTGGTACTGGATTCCCGGGCCCCGGACCTTCACCTCGAGTGTCTTTGTTTCGCCCACCATGCCCTTGCATCCGGCGGTATAAGATGTCAGGTCCGGGGCGATGGTAATCTTTACCTCCTTCGAGGTTACCGAGCCCGCGGCGTTGGAGACGACACACCGCGCCTTCGCGTCGTCCAGAGCCTCGAGGGCGCATGCATAAACCGTGGGACTCGTCATGTTCTTCCAGCGCGTCCAGCTGTTATTGCCCTTCCTGCACAGGTACCACTGGTAGGTCAGATCGCTTCCATTGGCCCGCCGTCCAGCGAGAAGATCTGTCTGCAATTCACAGTCATATCACTCGGCTGAAGCGTGATTTCCGGCTTCGTCTCTGCCCAGGCGGTTCCAAGGCAGAGCAGGGTTATCGCGAAAATAACGGCAATAACAGCGTTGAACTTCAGCCTCATGCATCTCACCTCATTGAAACAATTCATTGCGTTAATTGTAAAATAACCTGGTTGTCCCGTCAATTATGGAACAGGAGAAATCACGGAAAAGCCTCCTGCAGCAGGCTTAAGAGCTACAGGAGGCTATATTGCCAACCATGGCGCTATGCGCGCCCGGTTTTCTTCCCTATCCCGAAAAATCAGTCCGCGCGCACCCTCCAGCCGTACTTGTCCTCGATCTTGCCGGTTTGGATGCCGGTTATGGTGTCGTACAGCTTCTGAGTCACGGGGCCGATGTTGCCGTCGCCGATGGTCATGACGTCGTCCATGTAGCGCAGCTTGCCCACGGGGCTGATGACGGCGGCGGTGCCGGTGCCGAAGACCTCCTCCAGCTTGCCGGAATTCTGGGCCTCGATCAGCTCGTCCACGGACACCTTGCGCTCCTCCACGTCCATGCCCCACTGGCGGCACAGGAACAGCACGCTGTCGCGGGTGATGCCGGGCAGGATGGAGCCGTTGAGCATCGGGGTGACGATCTTGCCGTCGATCTTGAACATGATGTTCATTGCGCCGACCTCTTCGATGTACCTGCGCTCCACGCCGTCCAGCCACAACACCTGGGAATATCCGCCGTCATGGGCCTTCACCTGGGCGATCAGGGAAGCGGCGTAGTTGCCGCCGGTCTTGGCAAAGCCGATGCCGCCGCGCACCGCACGCACATACTCATCCTCGATCCAGATGCCCACGGGCGCAAGCCCGCTCTCGTAGTAGGCGCCGGAGGGGCTGAGGATGATCATGAACAGATAGGTCTTCGAGGGGGCCACGCCCAGGAACTCATCGGTGGCGATGATGAAGGGGCGAATGTACAGGGACGTGCCCGGCTCGGTGGGGATCCAGTCCTTGTCGATGGCCACGAC
>JAZTZK010000014.1:0-35456 GCA_045637485.1 Clostridia bacterium | reverse complement strand
CTCGATCTTGCCCGCGGCGCGATAGGTGCCCACCAGCAGCCGGTTCAACTCGTTGCCAAGCGCGTCCATGCGCCGCCCTCCCCTCGCGTATGCTCGTCCAATGCCGCAGTTAATTAGTTAGACAATCTAATTTTAGTCGCCACGGCAGAATTGTCAAGTAAACAGTGTGGAAAAATATGACGATGGTAACATGCTGGTTCTATTGATCCGCCCTGCGTATCGAATAGATCCACCGGACGTCGCTGTCGGGCTCGTTGACGGGGTCGGCGCGCAGGAACAGCTGCACCGGGGCGCCGTCGCCGGCGGTCAGTGTCAGGGCCTCGGAGTAGCCCTGGCGGTTCTCGCCCAGGGTTCGGTTCAGGCGCATCAGGCGCCTACGGCTCTCGGCGGGAATGCGGTTGAAGAGGCTGCCGTCGTTCAGCTCGGCCTCGAACCGGTCCCTGGACAGCTTCATCGTGGCCTCCAGGCCGTGGGCGGCCACCTCGTAGCTGTAGTGGCCGCGCTGGCGCACAAGGAACACCACGCTGCGGGAGGAGTGGCGGGCCAGCAGGGCCATGTGGTTGCCCAGCTTGGCCATCTCGGTCACGTCCCGGGCCGCGCCGTAGAAGCGCTTGCTGCCGTCGGTCTCGTTCAGGAAGTAGAAGTGGATCAGCAGGCGGGCGTATTCACCCTCCACCCGTTCAAAGCTCATCACGTCGGCGGCCCCGTTCAGACGGTCCACGTCGGCCTGGTCCAGCAGCTCGAACAGCCGCTTCCTGTCCTTCTCCGGCATGAAGCGCTGTATGTTGGACAGGCGCTCGTCGAAGTCCGGCACGTTCGCCATCTCGAAGAACTGCTGGTTGAAGCGCACGATGTCCACCGCGTCGCCGCGCCGGGCGTAGATGGCGGCGGGGCCGATGATGTTGTTGAGCATCGCGTCGGAATAGATGGCGTCGTTCAGGAATTCCCGTATGCGGAACTGGTCGTTGGCCTTGAACACGAAGCCCTGGTTGTCCACCCGCCCGGGGCTGGCAATCAGCGCCTCGAAGGCGTTCACAGGCATGGGCTTGTGGAAGAAATAGCCCTGCATGTAGTGACAGCCCAGGCTCATCAGAAAACCCTTCTGCGATTCGCTCTCCACGCCCTCCACGATGATGGGCAGCGTCAGGGTCTTGGCCATGTTTACGATGGATTCCAGTATGCGCATGCCCTTCCTGTCGCTGGTGTTGTCCAGGTGCAGGAAGTAGGCGTCCAGCTTGATGATGTCTATGTTCAGCTCGTGCAGCATGTTCAGCGAGGAATAGCCGCTGCCGAAGTCGTCCATCAGCACCACGAAGCCCTGCTCGCGCAGCTGCTGCACGGTATCCCGCACCTTCTGGGAATCCTCGCCGCAGGCCGATTCGGTAATCTCGATCTTCACCGCCGTGCGGGGCAGGTCGTAGCGCTTCAGAAGCGCGCAGAAGTGCTCGGTGACGTTCAGCGTGAAGATGTCCACCTGGGACACGTTCACCGACACCGAGATCAGCGGCAGCCCCCGGTCCAGGCAGCTGCGGCTCCAGCGGCAGACGCTCTCCCAGATGAACTTATCCAGGTCGGGAATGAAGCCGTACTTCTCCAGCACCGGCACGAAGGCCGAGGGCGGCACCATCTGCCCGCTGGGCTTGATCCAGCGGGCCAGCGACTCCGCGCCCACGATGCTGCCGGTGGAGGCCCGCACCTGGGGCTGCAGCCAGAAGGTGATCTCGTCGTTCTTCAGGGCGTCCTGGAAGTCGGAGAGGATGTGATAGTCCTCCGCCGTCTTGTTGTACATCGAGGGGTCGAAGGTGCGGATGCGGTTCTTGAAGTCCTGCTTGGCGTGCTGGCAGGCCAGCGAGGCTTGGTCGAACAGGTTCAGTATCGAGGTGCCGCCGTTGGAGTAGCTGATGCCGAAGGAGGGCAGGAAGCCGATGGACACCCCGAAGCGCACGATGACCCGATGCACGTTCTCGTACAGCTGCTGCGGGTTCACGCGCCCGGCGGGCACCAGCAGACAGAAGTCGTCGTTGCCCATGTAGCCGGCAATGCCTTCGCCGACCTCGGCGTCGTTGTTCAGGCCGCTGCCGATGCGGGCCAGCACCATGTCCCCCGCCTTGCGTCCGTACCACTCGTTGAACAGCTTGAACTGCTCCAGGTCGATGACGATCAGCATCCAGTTCATGCTGCGGTTCGTCAGCAGCGGCTTGGTGGCGCTGAAGAATTCGTCCTCCCGCAGCAGGCCCGTCAGCGGGTCGTGGATGGCCCTGCCGTGGCTGCGCACCCGGGTGACGCCCGCCTCCCGGTCCTTGATGTTCTGTATGTCATACACATAGCAGTAGACCAGGCCCTCGGGCAGGTTGTTCACCGCGCCGCCCACCGTGACCTGCTCCACCCAGCGCGCGCCCCCGTCCGCCATGTACACCCGATACTGCAGACCCAGCACCCCCGGCAGCTTCGACTGCGCCAGGCGCCGGAGCAGGGTGTCCGGCTCCATGTAGTCGGCGTAGGCCTGGCGATCCTCCTCGAAAACCAGGTGGTCCACCGCGTAGCTGTAAAAAATCCGGTAGCTCCCCTCCGTGGCGGGAAGCTGATACTTGCCCTCGATGTTGTACATGAACCTGAAGCGGTCCTCGTTCAGGTCGATGCCGATCATCTCGTCGTAGGTGGAATTGTTCAGGTATTCCAGCACAAAGTCCTGGGACGATTTGCCCGAGGCCAAGGCAAGCAATCCGTTGATCATGGCGAACCTCCTCCCCTCGCGTGGTACAAATTCGCCTTGTTATAATTATATTATATACTTCATTTGCGTGAAATACAACCGGATTTTTCATTTTCGATCTGTTTTGCGGATTATTTATGCGGATAAATCGATGAATCGACCCAATTTCCCCCTTGACGCGTAATACTATGCGTTGTATAATATCATGTGTGAAGGAGGTGTTGCCATGGATGTCCAGCTGAAGCGGGGCATATTGGACGCCTGTGTGCTGACCGTGCTGCGGCGGGGGGAGAGCTACGGCTACCGCCTGGTCCGGGACGTGGGCGAGCTGATCGACGTTTCGGAGTCGACGCTCTACCCGATTCTGAAGCGGCTGGAGGCGGGCGGACTGGTGACGGTGCGCTCGGTGGAGCACAACGGGCGATTGCGCAAGTACTATCAAATCACGGAAGCCGGCGAGGCCCGCATCCACGCCTTCCTGGGGGAATGGCGGCAGCTGATGCGGGCGCTGGGCAAGATTGAAGCGGAGGTAGAAGGACATGACCAAGCGTGAATTTATGGAGCTGTTGAACAAGCAGACGTCCCGGCTGCCCGAGGCAGAGCGGAACAGGCTGCTGGAATACTATGGCGAGATCATCGACGACCGCATGGAGGAGGGCCTCTCCGAGGCCGAGGCCGTGGCGGCCCTGGGCGACCCGGCGGAGCTGACCGGGGACTGCGCCGCCCCTGTCGCCGATGGGATCGCCCCGGAGGTCCGTCCTTCCGACGAGAACGTGACGGCGCTGAACGGGCTGCGGGTGCGGGTGGACAACGCGGACGTGACCATCGTGCGGGGTGAATTGGACGGCGGCGCGGCGGCCCAGCTGCGCTTCTCCGATCCCACCCGCTTTGAATGGCGCATGGACGGCGACGTAATGGAGATCGTGGAGAAGGCGGCGGAGGGCCCCCGGTTCAGCCTGCAGCGGGTGCTGCACATGCTCTCCTCCCCCGCCCAGCGCGTGAAGATCACCCTCGCGGCCCCCCTGGACGGAGCGTTCAGCTACACCGCCGGGGGCGGAGACCTGACGCTGGAGGGCGCGGCCTTTGGCGGCGGGGCCGACATCGACAGCGCCAGCGGCGACGTGACCCTCCGAACCTTCGACTGCGGCGGCAACCTGAAGCTCGCCACCCGGAGCGGGGACGTGCGGTTGGAGGGGGTGCGTGTCGACGGCGCGCTGCGCATCCACCTGGCCAGCGGCGACCTGACGTCCACTCACCTGGCCGTGGCGGGCGAGAGCCGCATCGAGGCCGCCAGCGGCGACATCGAGCTGCGCAAGCCGGACCTGGAGGGGCTGTACGTCGCCACCTCCTCGGGGGACATCGAGCTGGTCCGGGGCTCGGCGGCGGCCACCGAGATCCACGCCGCCAGCGGCGACGTGGACCTGGAGGCAATGGAGTGCAACCCCACGCTGGCCATAGACACCGCCAACGGGGACGTCTCCCTGGCCCGCTGCATCGCCCTCGAGACCCGCGTCAAGACCGCCAGCGGCGACGTGGACCTGCGCCTGACGCGGCTGGAATGCGGCTACGACATCTCCACGAACACCGCCAGCGGCGACGTGCGCCTGCCCGACGACAATCCCCCCGCCCGGGAGGGCCTCCGCCAGCCCAGGCTCGCGATCCGCACCGCCAGCGGCGACATCGACGTGAAGCTGGCGAATTAGGAAATCCATGATGTCCGCCTGTATTGTTAAATAATGCGTCAGTCTCCCGACTCGACACGAAGGATGAAAATGACGAAATAAACCCGATGGTTTTTCGGAAAACCGGAAAAAGCCAATAAAAAGAAGAAGACAAAGAATAAGAATAAGACGAAGACAAAGAAAAAGAGTGTGTATACGGGCGCGGGCGCGCCCCGCACCCCCGCGCCGGACGACATACTGGATTTGTTCAGGAGGAACAGGCTTCGAACCGGCCTTCTGACCTCCGGGAGCGGCGATCGGGCCAACGGTCGGAAGGCGGGAGGCCATGCCGTTCTTGACTGGCGGGCCAAGCCGCGGGCATGGGAAGGCCGCGAATCCGCCGACAGGCCGCCGTGATCGGCCCGGGACACGCCTTGCAAACCCACCCTGCGGGACTGCGCCGACGACGACTTCCCCGCCGATCCGGACCCGCATTGGGAGGGCATGTTCTGATGCCATTGCGCGGGACGCTCCTGCGTCGCCCGCGCAGGCAGCGAACCGAAGGGGCCGAGTCCCGCGCCCTCGGCTGGCCGGGCGATTGGCGTAGCGGCAGGCGCGGGACGTAGCGCAAAAAGGCTTCCTTGCGATTTCCGGCAAATGTGAGGCTGAACTGAGGGGGATCCTGCCCCCTCAAACAGGCGAATCAGTTCTCCAGGTTCTCCGCCAGCACCGCCTTCAGCCGCCGGATCTGCTCGGAGGCGATGGGCATGAACGGCCTTCTCGGCGCGCCCACGGGCACGCCCATGTCGTTCAGCGCCCACTTGATGGCGGGGATCAGGCCCACCGCGCACAGCTCGGCCATGATGTTGTTGGCCTTCACCTGCGATGCCCGGGCCTCGTCGATGCGGCCCAAGCGGAACAGGTCGTAGATCCGCTTGTAGTGGGGGAACATGAAGTTGAAGGTGCTGCCGATGTTTCCGTCCGCGCCCAGGGCCAGGCCGGCCACCATGGTCTCGTCGTAGCCGTTCATCACGGTGAGCTTCGGGTTCAGCGCCCTGATCCGCTCCAGCTGGTAGACCTCCTGGTTGGTGTGCTTGACGCCCATTATGAAGTCGCTCTCAAAGAGCTTCTGCGTCACCGGGTCGGAGAGGTCGAAGGGTCGGTGGGTGTTGCCGGGGAAGTTGTAGATCAGCACCGGCATGCCCGCGGCCTGGGCGATGTCCGCGTAGTAGGCGTACACCTCCCGGCTGCCGAAGCCGTAGTAAAACGGCGGCGTGGCGGCAATGG
Organism: Clostridia bacterium; assembly: GCA_045637485.1. Classification (GTDB taxonomy): domain Bacteria; phylum Bacillota; class Clostridia; order Christensenellales; family Aristaeellaceae; genus UBA2862. The sequence continues at coordinate 29,795 of JAZTZK010000014.1, read as the reverse complement.
CGTCGTAGCCCAGCGCCGCGGCCTCCCGCGCGAAGGCGACCGCGTCAGCGGTGGCGATGGCCCCCACGTGGGCCGTCAGGAACACCTCGTCCTTCAGCTGGGCCGCTGCCATGAACATCTGCACGCGCTCGCCATAGGTCAGCAAAAAGCACTCCGCCGAGCTTCCCCCGATGAAGAAGCTCTCCGCCCCCTGGGCCATGTTCCACCGCAGCAGGCGCTGAAGCGCCTCCGCGTCTACCTTCCCCTGGGAATCAAAGGGGGTGACGGACGCCGGAACGACGCCCGTAAGCCTGGATGGTTTGGACATAACTGCCTCCATTCTGAATATCTGCCGTGTCAGGGCAACCGCGCAACCGCCGTCGTCCGTCGGTCCGGTCGATCTGGGCAAAATGCCCAAATTTCGGCGGTCTGGTTTTACAACGGCATGATTATACCACTTTCCGCCCAAAAATGCAACCATCTGTAACTAAATAAGCCCGGTGGAATCGGCCGCAAAATCCGTTTTCTGTTCTCAGTGTTTTCTATCTCCCACCAAAATTGTTGCATTTTTCGGTTGTTTATGTTATGATTACAGGTGAGATGTTATCTACACGAGAGGAAGCGGTAACCATGTTTGTTGCGGATGCTCATTGCGATACGCTCTATCAAATCGCCATAAACGGAAAAGCGCCCGGAAAATGCGTCGTGACGCCCCAGCGACTGGCGGCGGGCGGCGTGGGCATACAGACCTTCGCGCTGTTCGCGGGGCGACAGGGCCCCAAGGGCACGCCCTACGCCGACGGACTGGCGATGCTGGCGGCGGCCAGCTGGCTGAACGCCCCGATGCTGAACGACGACCTGCCCGACATGCCCCCGGAGACGCCGATGGGCATATTCTCCTGCGAGGGCGGCGAAATGCTGGAGGGGTCGCTGGAGCGGCTGACCGAGTTCCAGCTGGGCGCGCGGCTGCGGATGCTCGCCCTGACCTGGAACTTTGAAAACGAAATCGGCCATCCCGCCGCGGAGGGCCCGAAGGGCGGGCTGAAGCCCTTTGGCCGGAAGCTGCTGGCGGCGATGGACCGCTACGGCATACTCCCCGACACCTCTCACCTGAACGAGGCCGGGTTCTGGGAGGTGTGCGAGCGGGCCGCGCTGCCCCCCATCGCCAGCCACTCCAACTGCCGCTGGCTGTGCGACGTGCCCCGCAACCTGAGAAAGGAGCAGGTGAGGGCCATCGTCGATCGGGGCGGCTTCATCGGCATAAATTTCTACAGCAAATTCCTGAAGAGCGACCGCCCCGCCACGCTGGACGACGTGATACGCCACATCGACGCGCTGTGCGATATGGGGGCCCAGCACGTGATCGGCTTCGGCTCCGACTTCGACGGTATCGAGCTGTGGCCCGATGGCCTTGGCGATCCCTCCGGCTTCCCGACGCTTCTGGACGCGCTGCGCAGGCGGGGCTACAGCGAAGGGATACTCGAGGGCCTGGCGGGCATGAACCTCTGGGGCCTGCTGAAGCGGGCCGAGCGGGAAGCAAAGATCAAATGAGCAATAACCACGTCATCGGCATACTGGCCCACGTGGACGCGGGCAAGACCACCCTGTCGGAGCAGCTGCTGTTCCACGCCGGCGTGCTGCGCGCGCCCGGTCGGGTGGATCACCGGGATGCCTTTCTGGATGCCCATCCGCTGGAGCGCCAGCGGGGCATCACCATCTTCTCGGACCAGGCGGTGTTCCAGCGAAACGGACACCGCTATTTTTGGGTGGACACCCCCGGCCACGCGGACTTTGCCGCCGAGATGGAGCGGGCGCTGTCGGTGCTGGACATGGCCGTGCTGGTGGTCAACGGCGCGGAGGGCATACAGAGCCACACCGAGACGCTGTGGGGCCTGCTGGCCGCCTACAACGTGCCCACGGTGCTGTTCATCAACAAGACGGACCGCCCCGCCTGCGACGCCGACGCGGTGCTGGCCCAGCTGAAGCGGCGGCTTTCCGGCGACATCACGGACATGGGCGGCTGGCGCGGCGGCGCGCTGCCCGACGGAGTGATCGAGGCCGTGGCCGAGCGGGACGAGGCGCTTTTGGAGCGGTGGCTGGCCGACGCCTTCGACGCCGACGCCTGGCTTGAGGGCCTGCGGGCGCAGTTTTTCCGGCGGCAGCTGTTTCCGCTGTACAGCGGCGCCGCGCTGAACGACACGGGCGTCGAGGCGCTGTTGGACGCCCTCTGCCTGCTGGCGGCGTCCGACCACGACGGCGGCCCGCCCCCGCAGGGCGACGACGCCCCGTTCAGCGCCCTGGTCTATAAGATCCGCCACGACGCCCAGGGCGGCCGGCTGTGCTTCTTCAAAGTGCTGTCCGGCAGCCTGCGGCCCCGGGAGGAGTTTCCCGTTCCCGGGGGCACGGCCCGGGTGAACGAGCTGCGGCTGTACAGCGGCACGCGGTTCTCTCCCATCCCCCGGGCCGAGGCGGGCATGCTCTGCGCCGCGCCGGGGCTTCCGGAGGCGCGGCCCGGGGATGTGATCGGCATCAGCGGCGGGCGCAACCGCTTCCACACCGAGCCGATGCTGGCCACCAGCGTGGTCTACGACCGGTCCGTCCCCGCCAACAGGGTCCTCTCCGCCCTGCGGACGCTGGAGGATGAGGACCCGGCGCTGTCGGTATCGGTCAGCGAGGCCACCGGCGGCATCGACCTGCGGGTGATGGGGCGCATACAGCTGGAGGTCATCCGCCAGCTGATGCGGGATCACTTTGCCATCGACGTGGATTTCGGTCCGATGCGGGTGCTGTACATGGAGACCGTCGCCGCCCCCGCGGTGGGCGTGGGCCACTATGAGCCCCTGCGCCACTACGCCGAGGTACAGCTGCGACTGGTTCCCGGTCCCAGGGGCAGCGGCGTTCGCTTCGAATCGCTGTGCCACGTGGACGAGCTGACGCTGAACTGGCAGCGGCTGATTGAGACCCACGTGTTCGAGAAGGCCCACAAGGGGGTGCTCACCGGCGCGCCGCTGACGGACGTGATTGTGCAGCTGCTCCACGGCCGCGCCCACCTGAAGCACACCGAGGGTGGCGACTTCCGCCAGAGCACCTACCGGGCCATCCGCAACGCGCTGATGTACGCCGAGAGCGTGCTGCTGGAGCCCGTCTGCCGCTTCACGCTGCGGGCCCCGGCGGACAGCTACGGCCGGGTGATGGGCGATCTGGCCCGCATGCACGCCGAGACCGAAGCGCCCCAGGCGGACGGCGAGCGCTTCACCGTGACCGGCGAGGCGACCGTGGCCCAATTCTCTCTGTACAACGACGCCTTCCTCGCCGCCACCCACGGCCGGGGCCAGCTGCAATACCGGCCGGACCACTACGCCCCCTGCCGCGACGCCGACACCGTCATCGAGGCGGCGCAATACAACCCCCTGGCCGACGACACGCCCGATTCGGTATTCTGTTCCCACGGGGCCGGGTACACCGTCCCGTGGGACGAGGTGAAGGGACACGCCCACTGCCCTGTGGAGGAATAATACAGCGATCGCGCCGCGGAAACATCCGCGGCGCGGTCGTCTGTCAGCTGAACTTCCTGTTCTTTATGATCGCGTAGCACACCGTATGCGCCACGAACGTGATGAACCAGGACACCGGGTAGGACAGGTACAGCGTGGTCAGGGTCGGATTCAGGGGGAACACGGTCAGTATCCAGACGATGCGCAGCACGCAGGCCCCCAGTATCGACACCACCATCGGCGTGACCGAGCTGCCCATACCCCGCAACAGGCCCACCATGACCTCCATCATGCCGCACAGGAAGTAGGTAGGCGCGATGATGCCGCTGCGCAGGCCCGCCGCCGCGATCACCGCCTCATCGTTGGTATAGATGCGGAAGAGCCAATCCTTGGCCAGCATCAAAAAGCCGCCCAGCGCCAGGCCGATGCCGGTCACCGCCACCAGCGACGCCGCGCAGACCTTCGATATGCGCTCGTGCTTCCCCGCGCCCACGTTCTGGCCGGTGAAGGTGATGGCTCCCTGGTGGATGCTGTTCATGGCCACGTAGATGTAGCCCTCCAGGTTGCTGGCGGTGGTGTTGCCCGCCACGGCGCTCTTGCCGAAGCTGTTCACGGTGGACTGGATCAGCACGTTGGACAGCGAGAAGACCATGCCCTGGAGCCCCGCGGGCAGGCCTACCCTCGCGATGCGCCACACCTTGTCGGGGTGCAGGCGGATGCGCTTCACATCCAGGTGGATGGCCCCGTCGGTGCGGATCAGGCACAGCGTCACCAGCGTTGCCGAGATCAGCTGGGAGATGATCGTGGCCAGCGCCACGCCGGAGACGCCCATGCCAAAGACGATGACGAACAGCAGGTTCAGCCCCACGTTCGCCACCCCGGCCAGGGTCAGGTAGGCCAGCGGGCGGCGGGTATCGCCGATGGCCCGCAGTATCGCCGCGCCGAAGTTGTACAGCATGTTGGCCGGCATGCCCAGGAAGTAGACGCGCATGTAGGCGCTGGCCAGGGGCAGCACCTCGGCGGGGGTGCTCATCAGGCCCAGCAGCGGCCCGGCCAGCAGGAACCCGAACACGCCCACCAGCACGCCGCCCACCAGGCTCAGGGCGATGGCGGTGTGCACGGCCTCGCCGGTCTGGCGGTAGTCCCCCGCGCCGCAGCACTGGGCCACCACCACATTCGCGCCCACCGACAGCCCCAGGAACAGGTTCACCAGCAGGTTGATCAGCGCCCCCGGCGCGCCCACCGCAGCCAGCGCGGCGTCGCCCTCGAAGCGCCCCACCACGATCACGTCCGCGGCATTGAAGGTCAGCTGCAGCATGCTGGACAGCATCAGCGGCAGCGCGAAGCTCAACAGCCTCGGCAGCACCGGCCCGTTCAGCATGTCGATGTCATAGCGCCCCCGACGCAAACGCAGTTTCATAAAAGCACTTCCTCCCGCCGCCACGCGGCGAAAGGGATTATACCACCCATTTTGCATGGATGCAATGTCGGATGATGGAGTTTAGGGTTAAGAGTTGAGAGGGCGCAATATCCCCCTTGACGAAACCCGGCACTTGCGCTATCATTAATACAATACATTCTGCAAATTGGAGATGTTTACCCATGAGTGAGAGCTGCAATCACGATTGCAACAGTTGCGGGGTCAACTGCCCCAGCCGGGAGGGCGGCGCCCCGGATTTCGCGGCCCCGGCCAACGCCGACAGCCGGGTGAAGAAGGTCATCGGCGTGGTCAGCGGCAAGGGCGGCGTGGGCAAGTCGCTGGTCACCAGCCTGATGGCGGCGCTGATGCGCCGGCGCGGGCACGAGGTGGCCATACTGGACGCCGACATCACCGGCCCTTCCATCCCCACGGCCTTCGGCGTGCACGACCGGCTGATGGCCTCCGAGACGGGCATATTTCCCGCCGTCAGCGCGACGGGCGTCAAGCTGGTTTCACTGAACCTGATGCTGGACAACGAGACCGACCCCGTGGTCTGGCGCGGCCCCATCATCGCCGGAACCGTCAAGCAGTTCTGGAGCGACGTGATGTGGAAGGACGTGGACTTCATGTTCGTGGACATGCCGCCGGGAACCGGCGACGTGCCGCTGACGGTGTTCCAGTCGCTGCCCCTGGACGGCATACTGGTGGTCACCTCACCCCAGGAGCTGGTGGGCATGATCGTGGAAAAGGCCGCGAACATGGCGGCCATGATGAACATACCGGTGCTGGGCATCGTGGAGAACATGAGCTACTTCAGGTGCGACGCCTGCGGCAAGGCCCACCGCATCTTCGGCGAGAGCCATGTGGACGAGATAGCCGCGCGCCGGGGCATCGCGAACGTCGCCCGGCTGCCCCTGGACCCCGCCATCGCCGCGGCCTGTGACAGCGGCAGGGTCGAGACGCTGGAAGCGCCCTGGCTGGAGCAGCTGGCCGACGCGCTGGAAAAGCTCTGAACGACTGAACTTCACAACCTTACAACGGAGGCTTTCATGCGATATGAAAAATCCTGCGGCGCTGTGATCTTCAGGAAGGACGAGGACTGGAACGTGCTGCTGATCCGCCACACCAAGGGCAGGCACATCTCCTTCCCCAAGGGGCACGTGGAGCCGGGCGAGACCGAGAGCCAGACCGCCGAGCGGGAGATCTTCGAGGAGACGGGCCTGCGGGTGCGGGTCGACCGCCGCTTCCGGGCGGAGAACCGCTACATCATCCGCCCCGACACCCAGAAGCTGGTGGTGATCTTCACGGCCACCACCGACCAGGCGGAGATACGCCCGCAGCCTGAGGAGATCGCCGAGGCGTTCTGGCTGCCCCTCGACGAGGCCGCCGCCCGGCTGACCTACGAGCGCGACCGGCGAATCATGCGGGACGCGTTCGACCACATCCAGAGATACCAAGCGCCAACAGAATAGACGGATAAAGCGGAACCGATCGGTTCCGCTTTATCCGTCTGTCGGAGGCAAATCGGGGGCAATTACGGCGCAAAGCCCTGATTATTCGGTAGCCCTCCGCTTTGCTCAGCGCCTACCCGACACGAAGTTAGTCCTTTAGGACTTTCAGGGCAATGTCATCTTAGCGTTCGGAACTCCTCCGACCCCGCCTACGGCGGCGCCACTTCCTCGAAGCGAAGCAAGTCCTTTAGGACTTTCAGGGGAAGCTATTGGAGACGCATTCAAGCAAGGTTACTACTTCTTTCAAGGGTAGGCTTTTGATCGTGAGTATTCGAACAGGAAAGCCTCCCCTGAAAGGGGAGGTGGCAGCCCGAGGGCTGACGGAGGGGTTCCGTATTCTCTCCTTAAGATGTCATTGCCTGAAATGGTCATCGTGCGCCCGGGATTCGGAAGCGCGGGCTACGCCGCGGCCTCGTCCGCCAGCATGAACTGCAGATCCTCGTCCTTCATGTAGCCGGTGTGCTTCTTGTAGCTGATGTGGCTCCAGCCGCCGCTGGTCTCGATCACCATCAGGCGCTTGCCGTTCTTGATGCGGCCCAGCTCGGTGGCGTCCTCGGAATCCACGTCGTATACCGGCGCGTAGCCGCCGTCCATGGCCAGCACCATCGCCGGCAGCATCACGGTGACCCTCTCCCCGGCCTCGCTCGTCTGGGCCTCGGTCTCCTCCGGGGCGTCCTCCCCCTCGAAGGCCAGGTATCGGTTCAGCAGGTAGCCGGTCCGGCCCTCCCACTCCACCAGCGTCCACTCGGCGCTGCGTAGCAGCACCACCACGCCGGTGCCGTCGGGAATCTCAGCCAGCACGGCGCTGTCGGTGGTGGGCGCCTGGCGCAGGTTCAGCGCCGCCCCAGTGCCGTCGGTGTCCACGCTGGCCAGCTCGTCCTGCAGGCCGTGGTCCTCCAGCGAGCCGCCGGAGGCCAGGTATTCCTCGAAGTCCTCCGCCGGGACGGAGGCCCCTTGCAGGTAGCCGTCCTCGGTGTGGCCGATGGCGTAGGCCAGCTGGCCGTCGGCAGAGGTATAGCTCAGCTCGTAGATGTCCTGGGGATAGTAGGTCAGGAAGGCGTTGTTGACATAGCCTACATTGCGGCCCCGCTGCACCTTGCTCCAGCTGGCGTCATACTCCAGCGCCACCACCAGGTCTCCCGGAGACAGCCGGGTCAGCGCGTCGGCGCCCGCCGAGGGCTTCTCCCGCAGGCGGATGCTCACGTCGCTGGTCACCTGGCCCATGGTGAGCTGGCCCCCGGTGGTCTCGCAGGAAAAGTCGCCGCTCCCGGCGAACAGCTCCTCCACCTTGCCGGATTCGTAGTACAGCGCCTTCTGTATCTCGGATTCCATCACGCCGTCGGCGGGATAGCCGTAGGCCCCCTGGAACACCTTCACGGCCTCCAGCACGTCCACGTCGAACACGCCGTCGATCTTCTCGTCGTACAGCTTCAGCTTCTTCAGGTCCTGCTGTATGCTGCGCACCACCGGGCCGCTCATGCCCTCCCTGACGGCCACGTTCCGGGCCGTGGGGGCCGTGTCGTCGTCCATCAGGGATGCCTGGAATTCGGGGGTGGCGACGCCGGTCTCCATCAGCCCCATCATGCGCTGGGCCTCCCGCACCGCGTTCACGGTGCCGCCGCCGTACTTGCCGTCCAGCTTGCCGGCGTAGATGCCCAGATCCCGCAGCCGGGTCTGCAGGTTCAGCACGTCCTTTCCCTCGCAGTCGCGCCCCAGGTCCTCCTCCCTGTCGGCCACGCCCAGGAATTCGTTGTAGGTCATGCCCTTTTCGTTGGTGTAGGAGTTGGCCAGCAGCAGCGCCCGCAGGTCGTTGTCCCTGTGGCGGCCCTGGAAGATGCGCACCCGGGTGCCCTCGAGGCAGCACTTGGCGATGAACTCGGCGTCCTCCCAGCGCAGGCGGATGCAGCCGTGGGAGGCGGGGCTGCCCAGCTCGGCCACGGCGCTCTTGCTGATGGTGGCGTCCGACTTCTGGGCGCAGGGCAGGGAATGGAACAGCACGCCCTTGTAGATGCGGGTGGCGTAGTGGGCGTAACAGCTGTAATAGCCGAAGTAGTACCAGTACTCCCGCTCCAGCTCCTCCATCTTGGGCGGCAGGTAGTAGGTGCCCAGGGGCGTGGCGTCGTTCAGGCCCGTGGAGCAGATCATCTGCCGCACCACCGACTTGGAGACGGTGCTGTATACGGTGACGATCTGGTTGTTCACGTCCACATCGATGTAATAGGGCATGTTGTATCTCTCGGCGGCCAGGGCCCCGGCGGCGGTCACCGCCAGCATCAGCGCCAGCGCCAGCGAAAACACGCGGCGTATCCTCATACCAGTCAACCTCATAGCAATATCTGTCAGCTCAGTCCCCCGTCGACGTCCTCCTGGACCTTCATCACCGAGTCGTCAAAGGCCAGGTCCTCGCCCACCATGTAGCCCTCGTGGCCCATGTAGCGGATGTGGCACCAGCCGTTCACCGTCTCCAGCACCTCCACCGTCGTGCCGTCGGCCAGGTGGCCCAGCACCTTCGCGTCCGCCAGGTCGTCCTCATAGACCGCGGCCCGCTCATCGTTGGCGCTCTCGACCTTCGCGTAGCCGTTGAAGGCGCTTCGGGCCTTCCCGGCGTCCGCCTTGACCTCGAGGGCGTCCTTCGGCCCGGCCCAGTACATCAGATAGCGGTTCATCAGATAGCCCGACTGGTCACCGTAGGTCACCTGGGTCCATTCGGCGGTGCGGCGCTCGGCCCGCAGGCTGCTGCCGTTTTCCACCGTGGCCAGCACGGGGCTGTCGCCGTCCGGGGCCTGCCGCAGGTTCAACGGAGCGTCGCCCTCGCCGGTATCCACGGTGACGTAGCCGCCCAGGGCGGTCGCGTCGGACTGGCTGTCGCTGGCGGCGAGGTAGTCCTCGAACGCGCTGCAGGGCAGATCCGCGCCGCTTCGGTAGTCCTCGCCGCCGCAGCCCACCTGGCAGGCCTTGTCCCCCGAGGCGGAGGTATAGCTCAGCTGGCCCACCATCTGGCTCGTGAAGCTCATCAGCTCGTTGTACACATAGCCGGTCTCCCCGTCCGAGGCCACCTTCGACCAGCCTTCGCCCTGCTTCAGCACGACCAGCCGTCGGTTCTCGGGCAGGCGCTGCAGCTGGGGGCTTTTCATCGAAGCGCCCTTGCGTAGCTTGACGCCGGCGGCGGCCTTCACCGTGGCCAGCACCATCGGTTCACCCGACCACTGGCAGCTGTATTCCGATTCCCCGAAGGTCATCGCCACCCGGCCCGCCTCATAGGCGATGGCCTGCTGCACGTTGGGATAGGCCACGCCGTCCACCGGGTAGCCATAGACCCGCTGGAACTGGCGCACGCCGTCCACCACGTCCGCGTCGTAGACGCTGTCCAGGGCGTCGCCGTACAGCCGCAGCGTCTTCAGGTTGGCCTGGAGCCGCTTCACCGCGGGGCCGCTCATGCCCGGCTGCAGCCGCACCTTCATGGCGGTGGGGGCGTCGGCGGCGAATATCGCCCTGACGAAATCGGGGTCCGCCAGCCCGGTGGGATCCGCGCCCAGCAGATACTGGGCGTAGCGCACGGCGTTCACCGTGGCGGTGTCGTAGGCCTCGCCGATCTCCCCGTCGTATATCCCCAGGTCCCGCAGGCGGTATTGCAGGTCGGTCACCGCCTGGCCCTGGCTGTGCCGGTCCAGCACCTCCGGGTCGTCGGAAAGGCCCAGGAAGCTCTCGTAGGAGAAGCCCCTGGAGGCGTCGAAGCTCTGCTGGTACAGCAGCGCCCGGAGCTCCTCGTCCCGGGTCTGGCTGCACAGCACCTTCACATGAGTGCCCGGCAGACAGTTCTCCGCGATGAACTTCGCGTCCTGCCAGCGCAGGCGGATGCAGCCGTGGGAGGCCGGAGTGCCGAAACGCCGCAGGCATTCCCTGTCGATGCAGTCCTCGTCCTTCCAGTTGTAGGGGATGGAGTGAAACAGCACCTTGCCGGACAGCCGGGTGGCGTAGCGCACGAAAAAGCCGCCGATCTGGTACCAGGGGCCACGGTCGGTGCTCTTCTCATTCTCCGGGAGGATGTAGTCGCCCAGCGGCGTCCAGTGCAGCTTCCGCCCGGAGGAGCAGAGCATCTGGCGCACGATGTCCATCGTGGCCGCGTCGTAGACGGTGACGATCTGATTGCCGACGTCCACTTCGATGTAGTATTCAGGGCCGCCCTCCGCCGCCGCCGGCAGCGCAAACAGCGACAGCGCGACCAGCGCCGCCGTCAATGCCCAAGAAAGAAGTCCACGCCGTTTCAAGCCCATCGTTTTTCACCTGCGTATGCGTAACAATTCCGGGGGTCCACAACATATGGCGCACCCCGGGGCGACACTCCCCCATTTATTGTATATTGTAGCACACTATTTTCATAAAAATGTTGATTTATGTTGAAATTTATATCACAAAATCGTCATAAAAGGTCCTCCGTCAGGGCCAGGTCCTCCACGGTCATGTACCCTTCCCTTCCCTCGTAGCGGATCCAGCACCAGCCGTCGGCGGCGGAGAGCACCTCCAGGCGGGTGTCGTTGGGCAGGCGGCCCAGTATGGCCGCGCCGTCCGTGTTCTCCTCGTAGACAGGGGCCTTGCTGCCCGTGGCGCTGCGCACCGTGGCGTAGCCCATCACCGGCACATCCTCGGCGTCGGCGTCCAGCTCCTCGTCCAGGGCGTCCTCCGGGCCAGTCCAGAACGCGAGATAGCGGTTCAGCAGGTAGCCCGTCCGACCCCGGTAACTCACCTGGGTCCACTCGCTGGTGCGGCGCAGGGCCTTGAAGCGCCGCCCGTTTTCCACGGTGTCCAGCACGGGGCTGTCGCCGTCCGGGGCCTGGCGCAGGTTCAGCGGCGGGCCGCCCGCGCCGGTATCCACGGTGACGTAGTTCTCCAGGCTTTCCACGTCCACCTGCTGGTCGTTGGCGGCCAGGTAGGTCTCGAAGACCTCGCAGGGCAGCTCTGCGGCCGCCCGGTAATCCTCGACGCCGTTGCCGATGGTATACACCAGGTCCTCCACCTGGCAGGTGTACTTCATCTGCACCACCAGCCGTTCGAAGAAGGTGACCAGGTCGTTGCGGATATAGCCCTCCTCACCGTTCGCCCTGACCCGGGACCAGTCCTCCCCCCGGTCCAGCACGATCATCTGCCGACCCTCGGACAAGCGCTTCAGCGCGCGGCTATCCTGGAGGGGCGCTTCCCTAAGCCGCGCCCCTTCCTTCACGCTCACCCGGGCCATCGGCAGGGGCTCGCCCACCCGCTCGCAGGCGTAGTCCTGCCCGCCGAAGGCCTCGGCGAGCCGCCCGGCCTCGTAGGCCGCGGCCTTTTGCAGCGTGGGCGTCGCCACGCCGTCCTCCTCCCAGCCGTAGGCCCTCTGGAACTGGGCCACTGCCCTGACCACGTCCGCGTCGTAGGCGCTGTCCGGCGCGTTGGAATACAGGCCCAGCGCCGACAGGTTCTGCTGCAGCGCCTTCACGGCGGGGCCGCTCATGCCCTCGCAGAGGCGCACCTCCATGGCCACGGGGGCCTCCGGGCCGTAGAGCACCGACTGGTATTCAAGAGTTGCCACGCCGTCCAACGCGTCGCCGCTGATGTACTGGGCCTTGCGCACGGCGTTCACCGTGGCGCTGTCGTAGACGCCGCTCAGCGCGCCGTCATACAGCCCCAGGTCCCGCAGCCGGTATTGCAGGTTCAGCACCTCGGGCCCCTCGCTGGAGCGGGCCAGCGCGCCCGGCTCCCTGGATATGCCCAGGAAGCTCTCGTAGGACAGCCCGGAGGCGGCGTCGTAGGTCTGCTGGCGCAGCAGCTCCCGCAGGGCCTCGTCCCGCTGGCGCCCCTCCTCGATGCGCACCAGCGTGCCGGGCATGCAGTTTTCCGAGATGAACGCCGCGTCCTGCCAGCGCAGCCGGATACAGCCGTGGGAGGTGGGCTCACCCAGCTCCTGGGCGGCCCTGGCGTCGATGGATTGCAGGGATTGCCGCCTGTAGGGGATGGAGTGGAACAGGATCATATCGTAGATACGGGAGGCGTACTTCACAAACCGGTCGTAAATGGCGATGTAATACCAGGGCTTGCGGTCCCGATCCGCCCGCCCCCTGGGCATGATAAACGTGCCCACCGGGGTGATGTTCCGCCCTGAGGAGCACAGCATCTGCCGCACCACAGCGTCGTTTGTCGCGTCATAGACGGTGACGATCTGGTTCTCCAGGTCCACGACGATGTAATAGGGCATGTCGTAATCCTCCCGCTCGACGGCGCGGCAAACCGGCACCGTCGTCATGAGCAGCGCCAGGAGGATGAGCAGCAGCTTGCGTGGGAACATGGCGGGTACCTCGCTGGAAAAAACCTTGTCAGTCGGAGCCTGAAAAGTCAAAAATCTGTCTCTGTTCACCATTATACCACTTCGTCCGCGATCTTGCAAACCCGCAAAGGAGCTCCGCCCGGATCGCGCGGGCGGAGCTCCTTGTCGTCGCTCGTATATGCAGCCGTTTCGCCGGTCAGCCTACCCTGGCAGACTGGGCGACGGACCAGGCGGACCAGTAGACCTTGCCGTCCACCTTCCTGTAGGCGCGAATGCGCACATAGTAGGTTTTGCCGGATTTGAGGCTCTTCAGCACCTTCTGCACCGTGGCGGCCTTGGCGATGCTTATCTTCTTTGAGGTTGCAAACTTCTTATCCAGGCTATACTCGATCTGATAGCCCTCAGCCTCGTTTGCCTTGCTCCAGTTGGCGGTCAGCTGCTTCACCCCCGCCGTCAGCTTCAGGCCGTTTACTGGCCTCGGGTTGATGGCGAAGCTGCCCGTCGCTTTGCCGATGTAATCGCCCTTGCCCGTGACGGTGACCGTGGCCGTGCCGACAGCCTTGTTCGACTTGTATGAAACCGTGTAATCCCTGCCCGGTCTGAGCGTCTTCTTCTTCAGGGTCACCACGACTTCCGGCTCAAGCTTCTTGCCCGTATACACCTGGTCATTGGCGGTGACCTTGGCCTTCGACAGGTCAACGCGCGCGGTAAGCCCGTTTTCCTTCGCGTACTTCTGGGCATAGGAGCCTTCCTCGACGATGAAGGTCGCCTTCAGCGGATAGTCCCCGTCATCGTCTTCATAGATAAACGCGGCCTCTCCGATCACCGTCACGCTGGCTGGGATCCATACCTGCTGAAGCGCGGTATCTTGTGAAAAAGCCCAAGCCCCAATGGTCTTTACGCCCGCGGGAATCTCCACGCGCTTCAGCCTGGCGCAGCTCGAGAAGGCGCCTTCATCGATGGTCCTGACGCTCCCGGGGATCGTCACGCTCTTCAGCCGGCTGCATGAATCAAAGGCCCCGAAGCCGATGGTCTTCACACCATCCGCAATCGTCGCGTCGGTAATGGTCCCCACGCCGCAGATCAGCGTCTTCATATTCCGGGTATACAGCAGTCCGCCTGAGAAGACAAAGCTGGTGTTGCCCTTTGCGACGACGATCTTCTCCAGATTGCGACATCCGATGAAGGGATTGCCCTCGCATTTCCTGAGCCCGGCCGGAATCGTCACGCTCGTCAGACCGTCGCAATGTGCGAAAGCATAGCTTTCCAGCCCCTCCACGCTCTTCGGAATCTTAATGCTCTGCAGGGCGGCGCAGCTGTAGAAGGCCCCCTGGCCGATGTGCTTCAGCGTGTTTGGCAGCGTCACGCTCTTCAGCTTCTCGCAATCGCCAAATACGTCGTCATAGAGGTATTCCAAGCCCTCTTTGATGGTCGCCTTCTCCAGGGAAGCGCAGCCCTGGAAGGTACCCTGGAGCTTCCTGACACTGCCGGGAATCGTCACGCTCTTCAGGCCGGTACATTCCTTGAATGCCTCTTGTTCAATGCTCTCCAGGCTTTCAGGGAGCGCAATGCCCGTCAAGGCGCTGCAGCCCATGAAACAGCCGTCTCCCAGAATCTTAACGCTTTCCGGAAGCTCTACCTTCGTCAGGCTCGTGCAGTTTTGAAAGACATACCAACCGATCTCCTCAATACCATTTCCCAGCGTCAGTTTTTTCAGAGCGCCGCAAGTGTTAAACGCGGCCCCTTCGATCACCTTCACGCTGCCGGGAACGGTGACTGCCTTCAGCTTCGGGCATTGCGAAAAGGCATTGTTGCGGATCGCGGTCACGCCCTCCTCGATGGTCACGCGGGTCAGGTTGGGGCAAAACTGAAAGCTGCCCTCGCCGATTTCCCGGATATTGCCCGGAATCGTCACGCCGGTCACCAGGGGGGATTCGTAGAACGCCCACGGGCCGATGGCCGTCGCGGTTTCGGGTATGACGATGTTGCCGCCAGTGCCGTGATAGCCGACCACCACGCCGTCCTCGATGTCGAAATCCTCGTCGCCATCGTTCGAACGGTCCCCGGCGGGGAGCTCAACCGGCTCGGACTGAGGCAGATCCAGTCCGTCAAGCGCCGGTGGCACCTCATCCGGTGCCAGACCATCCTCGATTTCCGCGCCCTCGACCTCCAGGTCCGGCAAGGGCCCGCCGACCTCCCCGATCTCCAGCTCCGCCGTCGCCGCCATCGGCAACGCGCAGAGCAGCAGCGCCGCCAGCAGCGCGGCAAGCAGTCCTCTCCATTGCTTCATGTTCGCACCCCTCCAAATTTTATCAGGTTCATAACCTGTTTGTAATATATTATATCCTCCCTCCCCGCATTTTGTCAAGCGACTTTTCCATACCCGTTTACAGGACTCTCAATACTATATAAAAAAGATGATGTAATTGTTCAGTTACATGCAACTATGGATTTGACGAGGAGATGTGTAACGATGTAGCGGCAGCGTCTACGCCGCCAAAGGTATTCCAATCATGTCAGGGAACCGTGGCGGCGTAGACGCCGCCGCTACATGATCTCTCCCCGCCAAATCCGTATTTCCCTCACTGAACAGATACGACGCCAAACAAAAACCCCTCCATTCGGAGGGGGATAAACTTGCTCAATGAAATCAGAACTTCAGGCTGTTCAGCTTGATGCCGGGGCCCATGGTGCTGGAGATCACGGCGGAGCGGATATAGGTGCCCTTGGCCGCGGCGGGCTTGGCCTTGATGATGGCCTCCATCAGCACGCGGAGATTCTCGACCAGCTTCTGATCGTCAAAGGAAGCCTTGCCCACGGGGCAGTGGATGATGGCGGTCTTATCCACGCGATACTCGACCTTACCGGCCTTGATATCGCGGATGGCCTGCGCCACGTTCATGGTGACGGTGCCGGCCTTGGGGCTGGGCATCAGGCCCTTGGGGCCCAGTATGCGGCCCAGGCGGCCGACCTGGCCCATCATGTCGGGGGTGGCGACCACCACGTCGAAGTCGAACCAGCCGCCCTGGATCTTGGCGACCATGTCCTCAGCGCCCACGAAGTCCGCGCCGGCGGCCTCGGCCTCGGCGGCCTTGTCGGCCTTGCAGATCACCAGCACGCGCACGGTCTTGCCGGTGCCGTTGGGCAGCACCACCGCGCCGCGGACCTGCTGGTCGGCGTGACGGGGATCGACGCCCAGGCGGACGGAGATCTCCACGGTCTCGTCAAACTTGGCCTTGGCGGTCTCCTTGACCAGCGCGATGGCCTCCTCGGGATCATACTGCCTGGTGCGGTCGATCAGCTTCAGGCTGTCGGAATACTTCTTACCTTTTTTCATGAATACATCCTCCTTGTGGTCAAGCGGATCTCTCGATCCTCCCACGATTCTGTGGCTATACCTTCGTTAGTCGACCACCACGACGCCCATGGAGCGGGCGGTACCGGCGATCATGCTCATCGCGGCCTCGATGGAGGCGGCGTTCAAATCGGGCATCTTCAGCTCGGCGATCTCGCGGACCTGGGCCTTGGTGATGTTGGCCACCTTGTCCCTGTTGGGACGGCCGGAGGCGTGCTCGATGCCGCAGGCCTTCTTGATCAGAACGGCGGCCGGGGGTGTCTTGGTGATGAAGGTGAAGGAACGATCCTGGTAGACGGTGATGACCACCGGGATGATCAGGCCGGCCTGCTTGCCGGTGCGATCGTTGAATTCCTTGCAGAATCCGGGGATGTTAACGCCGTGCTGGCCGAGCGCGGGGCCGATGGGCGGCGCGGGCGTCGCCTTGCCGGCGGGCACCTGCAGCTTGATAAGCGCAGTAACTTTCTTTGCCATTTGGGTTTCCTCCTCTACATGTATGTGGTGAAGCGGAACATTTCCTGTCCCTCCCACTCACTGAAAATCCGGCCGGGGCCGGGCATTCAGTCTACCGATGCGACGGGATCATTCCACGCGGACGACCTCGTCGTAGGCCAGCTCCACGCTGGTCTCGCGCTTGAGCATGGGCACGGTGACGCTCAGCTGCTGGGTGGCCGGGTCGATGGCCGTGACCTTGCCGGTGAAGTTCTCGAACAGGCCCGTCAGTATGCGCACCTCGTCGCCCACCTGGATGTCGATGCGGGTCTGGGGGGCCGTATCGAATATGGAGGCGAAGTCGGTCTCCGACAGGGGCGTGGCCTTGTTGCCGGAGCCCACGAAGCCGGTGACGCCGCGGGTGTTGCGCACCACGTACCAGGTCTCGTTGGTCATCTCCATCTTGACGATCACGTAGCTGGGCAGCAGCTTGCGCTGCACCACCTTGCGCTTGTTGTTCTTGATTTCGACGGCTTCCTCCACCGGTATGCGCACGTCCACAATCTTGTCCTGCATGCCGTTGTTCTCAACAGCCTTCAGCAGGCTGTCCCGCACCTTGTTCTCATAGCCGGAATAGGTATGCACGACATACCATTTGATATCCGCGTTCTCAGACATATTCGGCTCCTTGAAAATCAGCCGGTGATCAGCTTGATCAGCGCGCCGGCGCCCAGGTCAAACACGCCGATGATCACGCCCATGACGATCATGAATACGAATACCACCACGGAGTAGTTGATCAGGTCCTTCCTGGTGGGCCAGGAGACCTTCTTCAGCTCGTGGAACATGTTCTTGAAGCTGCGGCCGATGCCCTTGAAGAAATTCGCGATCCGCGCAAAGAACCCGGGCTTGGCATTCCTGTTCTCTTCCTTTGCCATGCTTTCACATCCTTGTCTATGGCAGTATACGGCGATTGCCGACGCCCCGCCCGGACGCCGGCCCAGCCGGCCGCTTCATGTCGGCCCGCCGCTTGCAGGAGACGGCTTACTTGGTCTCCTTGTGGCTGGTATGCTTCTTGCAGAAGCGGCAATACTTGTGCATCTCCAAACGATCGGGATCGTTCTTCTTGTTCTTCATGGTATTGTAATTGCGCTGCTTGCACTCGCTGCACGCCAGCGTAACCTTGATTCGCTTATCCGATGCCATGCTTGACACCTCCCCATGTGTTTATTCGGCGCCCGCAAAACCTGCGGCCGCCGATGCCCGCAACGGCTTTTGCCGTCGACAACAGCAGCCCACAACCGGGGCAGACTGATATATTATAAAATAGCCCGCCGCCAAATGCAAGGCAATAAGGCGAAATTGTGCAAATTTTACAATATTCGGGCAAGCGCCTTCCCAAATAGGACCATGCGCCGCAGGCGCATGGTCCCATTGAGCGCGACTTGATTACTTGACCTCGATCACGGCGCCGGCTTCTTCGAACTTCTTCTTCATTTCCTCGGCCGCTTCCTTGGTGATGCCTTCCGCCAGGGTGGAGGGCGCCTCGTCCGCCAGGGCCTTGGCTTCCTTCAGGCCCAGGCCGGGCTTGACCTCGCGGATGATCTTGATGACGTTCAGCTTCTTGGCGCCGGCGTCCTTCAGGATCACGTCGAACTCGGTCTTCTCTTCCTCAGCCGCAGCGGCCTCGCCGCCGGCCACAGCGCCGCCCACGACCACGGGAGCCGCGGCGGACACACCGAACTTCTCTTCCATTTCCTTGACCAAGTCAGCCAGCTCAAGGATCGTCATCTTCTCAATCGCAGCGATGATCTCAGCATTGTTAGCCATGATTATATCCTCCATTATAGTAAATTCTCGTTGGGGTTCAGGCGGCGGTTATTCCTCGCCGGCCTGCTTCTTGCGGATAGCCTCCACGCAGTACACGAACTTGGACACAGAGCTCATCATGCTGCCCATGATCCTCGCGATGAGGACCTCGCGGCTGGGGGTATTCGCCAGCGCTTCCACGCCCTTCTCGTCGATGTAGGCGCCGTCGACCACGCCGCACTTGACGCTCATCTTCTTGGTCTTCTTCATGAAGTCGGAGAGCACCTTTGCGGGAGCGACCGCGTCCTCCATGCCGAAGGCCACTGCGGTGGGGCCTTCCAGATGGGACTTGATGTCGTCAATTCCCATGTCCTTCACGGCCAGGTTGATCATCGTGTTCTTCAGAACCGCGTACTCAACGCCCGCCTTGCGCAGCAGATTGCGAAGCTCGGTATCCTCCGCGACGTTCAGGCCGCGATAGTCTACCAGGACGACGCTCTGGGCCTTCTCAAACTTCTGCCTGATGTCGGCCACGACGCCCTTCTTCGCCTCGATATTCTTGGACATTCTCTAACACCTCGCATTCCGTCCACAGATCGGCCCCGGCGCTGCCGGTGCCGTGACGGCCATCAAAAAACCCTTGCGCAAGACGCAAGGGCGGTGTAAAAACTTCAACCATCCGTTGCGCCTCGGCGAGCACCCGAAGGTTTACGCATACGCACTCGCTGTCTGTGGCACAGAGCCTTTCAAAAGCCAAGAGTAATTATAACAGAGCCAGGCGGCCCGTGTCAAGGGTGCAACGACAGTTACCTGATATTTAACCTTCTTTCTCGATGACCGCCCGATCGGAGCCCTCAAAGGCGTCATCGGCGATGTACCTGACGCCGGCGGGGATCCGGACATAGACCAGGTCCGGGCAGTCGGCAAACGCACGGGCGCCGATATCTGTGCAGCCCTTGGGGATGATGACCGCCTGGCAGTCGGTGCCGCAGAACGCCTCGTCTTCGATAACTTTGGCGTTCCCGGGCAGTCTCATCACATTGAGTCCATCCAGCGGGAAGACAGGGTCGGGCTCGGGCGCGTTGGCTATTCCCCGGAATTTGATTCCGTAACCGTAGCCCTGATCTTTCACATACCATTCGGCTGCCGAGCCCGGCACGCCATAGATGGTCAGCCTGTCGTCCCAGCAAAAGGCTGAGCCGTCCACATAGGTGACCGTGGCGCCAATCACGGCGCTTTTCAGTGCGTAGCAACTGTAGAAGGCGTCGTATTCTATGCGGGTAACGCTGTCGGGAATGACCACCTCGATAAGCCCGCTATCACTGAAGGTGGATCTTTCAATCGCCTTCAGGCGATTGGAAAGCCTGATTCTCTGCAGGTTGCCGCAATTCCGGAACGCGCCGCTACCGAGCTCGGTCACGGTGTCGGGCATGATGAACCAGGAGATTCCGGTTCTCCCAAAAGCGGAATGGTCAATGCTGACCAGGCCCTCCCGGAGGACAACCTCCTTCAGTTCGGTCAGGCCATAGAACGCATGATCCCCGATATGGGTGACGCTTCCGGGTACGTGAACAGCCGTCAGGCCCGTGCCCACAAAGGCGCTGGGCCCGATCGTCTTCAGCTTGCCGGGGAGCGCTATCTCCGTCAGGGCGGCGCACCCGCTGAAGGCCTTTTCGTCGATGACAGCCAGGCTGTCCGGCAGCTCCACACGGGTCAGGGCCGTGCAATCGCAGAAGGCGTAGTTCCCGGCCTCGCCGCCGATGGCCGTCACGCCCTCCGGAACGACCGCGGTTTTCAAGCTGTCCTTCACGAAATAGCGAATATACCGGGGGTCACAGTCTGCCTCCATCCCGTCGCTGCCGCTGAATACGCAGTTGGCGTCGTCCGTAAAACGGTCACTGCTGCCTGCGATGGTCACCTTCGACAACCCGGGGCAGGTGAAGGCCCCATCGCCGATGGTGGTCACGGCCTCGGGAATGGCGATGGCGGAGATTCCGCAGCCGCCAAAAGCCCCTGCGCCTATGCTGCGGATATTGTCGGGGATGACGAGTTCGGTGATGGCCAAACAGCCGCAGAACGCGCGGGCATTGATGTCGGCCAGTCCCGAGGGAAGTGCTATCCCCGCCAGCTTTCCGCAGTTGTAAAAGGCCTCTTCGCCAAGTTCCTTGAGGCTGTCCGGCAGCGTCGCCTCCGTCAGGGCCCCACACCCCGAAAAGGCGCGCTGGCCAATGCTCTGCAGTCCATCGCTGAACGCCGCGCGCTTCAGCGCCGCACACTCAAAGAAGGCTTCGTCGCCGATGCTGACCACGCCCTCGCCGAACGTGACATCCGCCAACCGGGCGCAGCCGCTGAACGCGGAGGCGCCGATCGTCTTCGTCCCGCCCTCGAGAACGACCTTGCTGAGGGCCGAGCAGCCGACGAAGGCGCTTCCGCCAATGGTTTCGACGCCCTTTCCGATGGTGACGCTTTTCAGACCCGTACATTCTGAAAATGCGAATAACCCCACGTCCCCAACGCTGCCGGGAATGCGCAGGCTTTGCAGCTTCCCGCACCCTTCAAACGAACTTTCCCCGATGGCGGTCAGGCCCTCGGGCAGGGTCACCTTTTCCAGTGCCGCACAGCCCTGAAAGGCACGGTCGCCGATGCTTGTTATGCATCCGGGAATCCCGACCCGCGCCAGCTTTTCGCAGTAGTTGAAGGTTCCGGCCTCTATGGTGCTCACGCCCTCGGGTATTTCCACAGCGGTCAGGTTTTTACAGCGGCCGAAAGCGCCCTCGCCTATGCGGGTCATGCCGGCCGGAAGCGTAATGCGCTCCAGGCTTCGGCAACCGGTAAATGTTCTTTTGTTGATTTCGGTCACACCCTCCGGGATGTTGACGGAGGTCATGTTGACGCATTCAAAGAAGGCCTCCTCATCGATGACGGTCACGCTGTCCGGCAGCTTCACGCCGGTGATATCCGGGTTCTCGTCCCGAACAACAAAACCACCCGGCATTGCAGAGGGTCGCCACTTCACAAAGGCGTATTCGTCAATTCGGGTCACACCGTCCGGGACGACGACGTCGCCGCCGGGGCCGTTGTAAAGTCTAAGGACGCCATCCATGATGACGAACTCTTCAGGCTCTTCTGTCTGCTCCGCAATGGCGCATGTGAGCGTCGCCAAAATGCACAGCAGGATCAAAGCCAGGCTGATCTTCCGCATGCATATCCCTCCTTGATTGCCGTTGTCATCCACTGACCATGGAATCACTGCATCTCACCCGTTCCCCGCCACTTTTCTATGCTGCATGTATAGTCCTTGCCGTCCCGGTCGTAGCCGATCCCCACCAGCAGCAGCTCTGACCCGAGGTCCTTCAGCCCGTCTGCGTAGCCCCTCTGCCTGATCTGCCGGATCGCGGTATCCGCGTCTCGGTTCCACTTCAGCTCCACCAGCAGCGCGGGCACGCCCTTCCCCGGCTTGGGGATGTAGGCGATATCGGCGTAGCCCTTCCCCGCCGGAAGCTCCTCCAGCTTCAGGTAATAGTCCTTGTAGGCGAAGTAGGCCACCTGGATGGCTGCCCTCAGCGAAGCCTCGCTGTTGCGGTTCAGCGGATTCGACACCTCCTGGTGGACCCGCCCGACCTGCGCCGCCACCGCCTCGGCATTTCCATGGATCGTATCCATGATCAGCCGGTCGCTCTCGCGCACCCGCGCCAGGGTCTCGGCATTGTTCGCCTTGCGCAACGCCCGGGAAAACTCCAGCCGAATCTCCTCGTTGGGAATGCGGACCGTGCTCTGCGCCTGGTTGTACGTCAGATACCCCAGGTGCACAAACATCGTCAGCGCCGCGTCCCGGGTGTCGTAGGTCAGGTCGTTGTCGTACTCCGCCGGGTCGATTTCGATCTCCACGCCGCCCATGAGGGCGATGACAGCCTGCCTGAGCCCGCCCACGTCCCATCGGATGTAGTCCAGCAGGTTGTCCGCCGACGACGACTGGGACCAATAGGAGCCAAACCGCCCCTTGAGCGCCGCCTTCATCACGGAATTCGGATTGTAAACGGCGCCTGCGCCGGGCAGCTCATAGCCGTCATACCACCGCTTCATCTCCGAAAAATCAATTTTGTAGGTGCTGCACAGCTCCTCAACCTCCTGCCGCGTGTAGCCCGCGTATTCGGCGAAGGTTCCCGGATCCAGCATCGTGTATTCCTCGAAATTGGAGACCGCCGACTGCGTTCTGAGCTTCTTGATCGGCAGTATGCCCGTCATGTAGACCGCCGAAAACAGCTTGGCCGTCGTCGCGCTGCTCTTGAAGAGCATCCGCAGGAACAGCAGATACCCGTCCCCCACCCCGTCGTTGAACTCACGAACCGGCGCGTCCCATTCATCAATGATCACGATGAACCGCCTGCCGGTCCTTTCGACGACGCCCGCAAGGGTCTCGTCAAAGGCGTTGCCGACGCGAATGCCGGGATACGCCGCCAGCAGCTCTTCCGTGACGGCCTTCACGATGAACGAAACAAAGCTCTCCGGTTTCGTCTTTCCCATGATGTTCGTCATGTCGAGATAGATCACATCGTACCGGTTCAGGTGCGCTTCATAGTCCGGCTGCCTCGATATGGTCCACGGCGCGAACAGCGCATGGGAATCCACCGTCCGGTCATAGTAGGCGCACAGCATCTGGGCCGCGTAGGATTTCCCGAACCGCCGGGGACGGCTGACACAGGTCAGCTTCCTGCGGGTGTCGATCGTGCCGTTGATCACCCCGATCAGGCCGGTCTTATCGATGTATTTGTCTGTCAGGATTTCGGCGAAACCGCCGTTTCCCGGATTCAGATAGGTTCCCATAGGCTCGCCTCCCGGGGGGTTGTGGCTATAGCATACCACAAATGCGCTCGGCCTTCAAGCACCGGCCCCCTTTTTCTCCTCCCCGCTCCCTTGCCGCTAAACCAACATTTATCTTGACTTTTTCCCTTTGGTCGCCTATACTTGCTCCATTGATATTGATTCTGCGACGACGGGAACAGTAACCGTGCGGGAGCATTGCAGAGAGGGGCGACGCGGCTGGAAGCGCCCCATGCCACGCGCGGCGAACGACACTCCCCGAGCAGCCGCGACCGCGGCGCATTCCGGCGTTAACGGAAAATGAGATGAAGCCTCGGCTTCAAGCAGGGTGGCACCGCGAATCCTTCGCCCCTACGGTTGGGACGGAGGCGTTTTTATATTCGTCATTCGCCGCCCGGCAATGGGACATCCTTCCGTTCCCCATGCCGCGTTCAATCCAGACCGAAGGGAGAAATCACAATGCTGACCCAGGCACCCAAGGGCACCCAGGACATGCTGCCCAAAGACGCCCGCAGCTGGCAGTACATCGCCCATACCATGGGCGAGCTATGCGCGCTGGCGGGCTATCAGGAGATCCGCACGCCTATATTCGAGCACACCGAGCTGTTCCAGCGCGGCGTGGGCGACACCACCGACGTGGTCCAGAAGGAAATGTACACCTTCGAGGACAAGGGCAACCGCTCCGTCACGCTGAAGCCCGAGGGCACCGCCGGCGTGGTGCGGGCGTTCATCGAGAGCCACATGTTCGCCCAGACGCTGCCGGCGAAGCTGTACTACTCGGCCTGTCCCTGCTTCCGCTACGAGAAGCCCCAGTCCGGCCGGCTGCGCCAGTTCCACCAGAACGGCGTGGAGGTGTTCGGCGCGAAGGACGCCAGCGTGGACGCCGAGATCATCAAGCTGGCCATGGACATACTCCACGCCAACGGCATTGACGGGCTTCGGCTCAACATCAACTCCATCGGCTGCCCCAAGTGCCGGGCCGCCTACCTGGAGAGGCTGCGGGACTACCTCGCGCCCAAGCTGCCCGGGCTGTGCAAGACCTGCCGGGAGCGCTTCGAGCGCAACCCCATGCGCATACTGGACTGCAAGGAGGACGCCGAAAAGCTGACCGACGCCCCCGCCATGCTGGACAACCTTTGCGAGGACTGCGCCGACCACTTCGAAAAGCTGAAGGGCTACCTGAAGGTCCTGGGCCTGGACTACGCCATCGACCCCCGCATCGTGCGCGGGCTGGACTACTACACCAAGACCGTGTTCGAGATCATCACCGACACCCCCGACGGCGGGGCGCTGACCGTCTGCGGCGGCGGGCGCTACGACGGCCTGGTGGAGGAGCTGGGCGGCCCCCCCACCCCCGGCATCGGCTGGGGCATGGGCATCGAGCGGATGCTCATGGTCCAGGAAATGCGCGGCCGCAGGACGACCGAGGTCCTGCCGCTGGACGTGCTGGTGGTCACCATGGGCGACGAGGCGCGCCTGGCCGGCATGAAGCTGGTGGACGAGCTGCGCCGCCACGACATCCGGGCCGATCTCGACCACGCAGCCCGCAGCATGAAGGCCCAGTTCAAGTACGCCAACAAGCAGGGCGCCAGTAAGGTGATCGTCATCGCGGGCGACGAGCTGGAAAAGGGCGTCGTCAAGCTGAGGGACATGGCGGCCAGCAGCGAGGCGGAAGTGGCAAGGGACGAGATCGTCGATTATTTAATTAGGAATGAGGAATTAATGGCGTGTAGCCGCTGTAAATCAAACAAATCCCTCTGGGATTTGCACCGCCATTCCTAATTCCTAATTCCTCATTCCTCATTTAAAAAGCTTATTCAACAATGCAGGAGGATATAAAAATGCTTTCTCACAAGCGCGATCATTACTGCGGTCTTCTGACCGAGCGGAACGTGGGCGAGGTCGTCCACCTCTCCGGCTGGGTGCAGCGCACCCGTGACCTGGGCGGCGTGATCTTCGTCTGGCTGAGGGACCGGGAGGGCCTGGTGCAGCTGGTGTTTGACGCCGACGTGTGCGGCCGGGAGGTGTTCGAGCTGGGGCGTTCCCTGCGCTCGGAATACGTGGTCACCGCCGTGGGCGAGGTCCGCAGGCGCGACGAGGGCGCGATCAACCGGGAGCTGGCCACCGGGGCCATCGAGGTCTTCGTGAAGGAGGCCGCGCTGCTGAACAAGTCCGAGACCCCGCCCATCTACATCGACGACAAGGCCGACGAGAACGAGCTGGTGCGCCTGAAGTACCGCTACCTCGACCTGCGCCGCCCGTCGATGCAGGAAAAGCTGCGCCTGCGCAGCAGGGTGGTCAACTGCATCCGCTACGCCCTGGACGAGGCCGGCTTTACCGAGGTGGAGACCCCCATACTCTCCAAGTCCACCCCCGAGGGGGCCCGTGACTTCCTGGTGCCCAGCCGCCTGAAGCCCGGCACCTTCTACGCCCTGCCCCAGAGCCCCCAGATCTACAAGCAGCTGCTGATGCTCGCCGGCTTTGACAAGTACTACCAGATCGCCCGCTGCTTCCGGGACGAGGACAACCGCGCCGACCGCCAGCCGGAGTTCACCCAGTGCGACATCGAGATGAGCTTCATTGATGAGGAGGACATCTACGCCAACGTGGAACGGGTGTTCGCCCGCATATTCAAGGAGGTCAAGGGCATCGAGCTGAGCCTGCCCCTGCCCCGCATGCCCTGGGTGGAGGCCATGGAGCGCTTCGGCAGCGACAAGCCCGACACCCGCTTCGGCATGGAGCTGGTGAACCTGACCGACGCCTTGGGAAAGACCGGCTTCGTGGTGTTCGACCAGGCCGTCGAAAACGGCGGCCGTGTGGAGGCCATCAACGCCAAGGGCCTGGCCTCGATGACCCGCAAGCAGATCGACAGCTACGCCGAGTTCGTCAAGACCTATCGGGCCAAGGGCCTGCCCTACATGACCTTTACCGCCGACGGCAGCGTGAAGAGCAGCTTCAACAAGTTCATGACCGACGACCTCGTTGAGAAGGTGCGCGAGGCCATGAAGGCCGAGCCCGGCGACATCGTGTTCTTCGGCGCGGACAAAAAGAGCGTGGTCTGGCAGGCGCTGGGCGCGCTGCGCTGCGAGATCGCCCGCCGCAACGACATGATCGACCACGGCAAATACAACCTGTTCTGGGTCACCGAGTTCCCGCTGTTCGAGTACAGCGAGGAGGAGGCGCGCTGGGTCGCCGCCCACCACCCCTTCACCAGCTGGTACGCCGAGGACAACATTTATTTGGATACCGACAGGGAGAAGGTGCGCTCCCGTGCCTACGACCTGGTGATGAACGGCATCGAGCTGGCCAGCGGCTCCATCCGCATCCACCGCGCCGACATGCAGGCCCAGATGTTCGACATGATCGGCCTCTCCCACGAGGAGGCCCACCACCGCTTCGGTTTCCTGCTGGACGCCTCCAAGTACGGCGCGCCGCCCCACGGCGGCCTGGCCTTCGGCATCGACCGGCTGGTGATGCTGCTGACGGACAGTGACAGCCTGCGGGACGTGATCGCTTTCCCCAAGGCCAACAGCGCCAACTGCCTGATGATGGAGACCCCCGCCGACGTGCGCCCCGACCAGCTGGAAACCCTTAAGATCAAGGTGGATATCCCAGAGGAGGCTTGACCCATGAAGCAGATGATGATCTACAACACACTGACCCGCAAGAAGGAGCCCTTCGTGCCCGTGCACGAGGGCAAGGTGGGCATCTACGCCTGCGGCCCCACGGTCTACAACTACTTCCACATCGGCAACGCCCGCCCCTTCATCATCTTCGACACCCTGCGCCGCTTCATGAAGCACCTGGGCTACGACGTGACCTTCGTGCAGAACTTCACCGACATCGACGACAAGATGATCAAGCGGGCCAATGAGGAGGGCACCACCGTCGAGGCCATTGCCGAGAAGTACATCACCGAGTACTTCAAGGACGCCGAGGCCATCGGCGTGCAGAGAGCGGACGTGCACCCCCGGGCCACGAAGCACATCGGCGAGATCATCGGCCTGATCAAAAAGCTGGAGGCCAGGGGCCTGGCCTACCGCGCTGACAACGGCGACGTCTACTTCGACACCCAGACCTGGCGTAGCAACTACGGCCGACTCATCGGCCAGGACCTGGACGACCTGGAGTCCGGCGCGCGGGTCGAGGTGGGCGACGTGAAGCGCCACCCGATGGACTTCGCCCTGTGGAAGGCGAAGAAGCCCGGCGAGCCCTTCTGGAAGAGCCCCTGGGGCGAGGGCCGTCCCGGCTGGCACATCGAGTGCAGCGCCATGAGCATGAAGTACCTGGGCGAGACCTTCGACATCCACTGCGGCGGCGTGGACCTGATCTTCCCCCACCACGAGAACGAGATCGCCCAGTCCGAGGGCGCGACCGGCAAGCCCTTCGCCAAGTACTGGATGCATAACGGCCACATCAACGTGGACAACAAGAAGATGTCCAAGTCCGCCGGCAACTTCTTCACCGTGCGGGACATCTCGAAGGAGTTCGACCCCGAGGTGGTGCGCATGTTCATGCTCTCCGCCCAGTACCGCAGCCCCATCAACTTCTCCCGCGACCTGATGGAGCAGGCGAAGGCCGGGCTGGAGCGCCTGTACACCGCCCGCAACAACGCCCTGTTCGCCCTGGACCACGCCCCTGAGCGGGAGCTCAACGACGAGGAAAGGGCGTTCATCGAGCGGGGCAAGGCTTTCATGGACCAGTTCGACGACGCCATGTGCGACGACCTGAACACCAGCGAGGCCATGGGCGTGCTGTTCGAGTACGTCCGGGACATGAACACGTCCCTTTCCGACGCGAAGCAGCCCTGCAAAGCCGCCATCGAGGAGGGCCTTTCCATGCTGAACGTGATGGCCAGCGACGTGATGGGCCTGTTGATGAAGGAGGCCGACACCGTCCCCGAGGACATCAAGGCCCTGGTGCAGGCCCGCGCCGACGCCAAGAAGGCGAAGGACTTCGCCGAGGCCGACCGCATCCGCGACGAGGTGCTCTCGAAAGGCTACGTCATCGAGGACACCCCGAAGGGGCCGAAGGTGAAGAAGGCATAAGGCGGTATCGCAAAATTACAGGCCATGTCGGCAAATCCGGCATGGCCTTTGGCATGGCTTCGTGATTGGATTATCTGATTACTTCACCTTCGCGCCCTTTCCCCTCGACCAGGCGGAATAGTAATTCCTGCCCTGCATAAACTCGAATAACCCAACAATCCTCCCATACCACGGTTCAGAACAGCCCCCATCCCTTCCGGCACTCGGCGACGAACCTTTTGATCCGCCGGGATACCGCCTTCCAAAACCAGGCATAGCCGCTTTCAGCCGCCGATACGACACACCGCCGGTTGAAATCACCCCGAAACAGGCGACTCAACCGGCAGTTGGGCGGCATGGACAGTCCCGTCCCCGTCCGCCTTGTCACGCCTCATCCAGGGCGTTGAACGGGTCGCCGCAGTTCGGGCAGAACCGGGGCGGGTTGGCGGGGTCGTCGGGGGTCCAGCCGCATTTGTCGCAGCGGAACACTCGCTTCTTCTCGGGGCGCTTCGCGCCGCAGTTGGTGCAGAAGTTGCCGTCGTTCATAGCCCCGCAGGCGCAGGTCCAGCGGCCGCTGTCGGCCTGGACCGTGGGCGGTGTGGCGACACGGGGCGCGGCGGGCCTGGGCGCGGCATTGGCGGCGGCTCCCGCGGCAGCCCCCGCTGCCTGGTTGATGGCCCTGGCGAGGGCGTCGGCCAGGTTCAGCCCCTGCTGGCCCTGGGGCTGGGCCGGGCTTGCGGACATCAGCACCGCCCGCAGGGCGTCGGCCTGCTGCTCGTAGTAGAGGTATTCCTCGCTGCCGATCCGCTCCGGGCGGGTGCCGGTCAGCTCGAAGCGGATCCGGTTGAACCAGGGCGAATCCACCAGTATCGTGGTCTCAAATTCGTAGCTGTAGCGGTACCGGGGCGGGTTGAAGGACACCTGGCGACCCTCCCGGTCCCGGTGGTATTGCTCGGTGCGGTGCTCGGTGACCTCGGTCTGCACGTCGATCACCTGGGAAAAGTCGATCACATCGGGGTTCGCGTCCCGCCAGTCGCTGACATTGGTGACGAAGAACTTCCGGGCGGCCTGGTCGATGTAGACCTTTGTATTCGCGCCGACCGCCGCGTTGGGCCGCAGCCCCGCCAGCGCCCGCTGGTTCTGGGCCCGGTACATCAGGTGCTGCCGGATCTCCTCCACCGTGGATTCCCGCCGGTCGGTCATCCAAGGCGACAGCTTCCGGGCGCAGTTCTTGCACAGGTTCCCGTCCGCCAGCTTCCTGTTCCCCAGCAGCCCGATCTCCCCTCCGCAGATGTCGCATACCTTCTTGTTGAACAAACCCATGGGCTCCCCTCCTGTCGTAAGGCGCGGCGCGTCCGCCGCATATTCGCACATTCATATTATAGCAGGAGATTAAAGCGTTGTAAACAGGTGTTGCGCGATTCGTTGCGGAACCAATGTTGTCAGATTTAGGAGAGGAGACGAACCCCCCTCCGTCAGCCCTTCGGGCTGCCACCCACATCCCCTTTCAGGGTAACGCTGTCAACTTAAGGATCGGCTTCTCCAAAAGCCTTCCCCTGGGGAAGGGTTCGAGCGCCCGGAAAACAGTCCAGTGGACTGTTTTCAGCGAGAACGGGCCGGCAGGCCCCTGGGGGATTGCCGCGCCCTAAAGG
>JAZTZK010000013.1:0-3366 GCA_045637485.1 Clostridia bacterium | reverse complement strand
CTATCCCGGCCTTTACGCCATCACCGTCAACCGGCTGGCCCACGCCCTGTACAAGCTGAACATACCGCTCATTCCCAGGATCATGACGGAATACGCCCACAGCAGGACGGGGATCGACATTCATCCCGGCGCGCAGATCGGTCGGTATTTCTTCATCGATCACGGCACGGGCATCGTCGTGGGCGAGACCACGGTGATCGGCGACCGTGTGAAGCTCTACCAAGGGGTCACGCTGGGCGCTCTGTCCACGCGGGGCGGGCAAAGGCTGCACGGCGTTCGTCGCCATCCCACCATCGAGGACAACGTGACCATCTACGCCGGCGCGTCCATACTGGGCGGAGAAACCGTCATCGGACACGACTCGGTCATCGGCTCCAACGTGTTCATCACCCATCCCATCGCTCCGTATACCCGCGTCAGCATCAAGAGCCAGGAGCTGCTGTACAAAAACGGCAAGGGCTTCGTCACCCAGCCCGACGTGCCGGGAGACGATCCTGTGTGGTTTTACGTGATATGATCCGTTCCGAATCAGTAAGACTCGCATATCAATACATTGCCAGGGAGTGAACGCCATGCCGCGCATTGCGAAAATCGATCTCAACTCCGCATCCCCGGAGGTCAAGGCCGCCGTCGACGCGCACCTCTCGGAGGGATACAGGCTGACCAACGAAAAGCTGACGCTTCTGCACAACGTGACCGCCTTCAACGCGCTGGAGGTCCAGTCCTATGCGCTGGACCGGGAGCTCCAGCGCCTCGTGGGCAAGCGCGCCGCGGATTTCTTTGAATACGCGATTTCCCTTGAAAACGACTGCCTGGTGTGCAGCCGGTACTTCGCGAACCTGCTGCGGAAAAACGGCATTGAGGACTTCGAGCACTTCGCCTTTACCGAAAAGGAGCAGCTGCTGATCGACTACGGACGCGCCCTGGCGAAGAACCCGAAGGGCATTCCCGACGCGCTGTTTGAGGCGCTGCGGTCCGCGTTTTCCGAGGAGACCATCGTGGTTGCAACCGCCATGGGCGTGTTTATGATCGCCAACAACGTCTTCAACGACGTGCTGCAGATCGAGCCCGAAGCGAAGGTATAATGATTCTCAGTCCAAGACACAACATCTTGATTTTTGCTTCTCTATGCGTTAGAATAGAATCAGAGCATCAATAAACCTTGGAACGCAATCCTATGAGCGAAAGCAAACTGTATACCGGGCAACGCAGAATGGATATATTCCAGCGCATCCGGCAGTATGGCAGCGCAAGCGTGAGCGAACTGGCTGAGCAATCAAAAGAACCCGCAGCTTGTGGTGTTCCACAGGTTAAGAGATAACGAGCCATTCATTGGAGGGGTAGATATGGCAAAGAGCAAGATTCAGTTATTGTTGGTATTCGTGTTTGCTGCTACGCTAATATTCGCGTCAGCAATCTCCCTTACGGCATACGCACAAGAGCCTGGCTATACCGATCGTTCGGTCAAGATATTCTCCTGTGGGGAAGAGATCGGAGAGCTCAGCCTTCGATTCTATGATGGGACGCCGAACATTCCTTATATGGGAATGAATGAATACGCACAGTTTATGGGGCGGCAGCCCTTCAGCGTTCGTGAGAGCGAGGAAGGGGTATGTGAACTGGAAAACTGGAATGGCGCACGGCTGATCTGCGATGCGAAGGAAGGCCGGATCCTTGTGCGGGACTGGAATGCCTTTTTTGCCCTGCCGATGCCGCTCGAGGACAGGGCGTTGGGCTTAAAGGACACGAGCGTTCATTTTGCCAGAATCGCGGATATTGCATATGAAGGAGAGGCAGCGCCTGTCACAATCGATTTTGCGAAGTACGGCATTAAGCTCTATTCGGATGAGAGCGATATCTATCTTCCGGTTTCAACGCTGTCAAACATGATGACGGATATCGCAACCAACTACATGCTCTACAATGGCGAGAACCTTTACGCGCAGAGAATAAGCCTGGATGGCAGCCTGATAGATGGACTGTTTGGCTCAGCCGCGCTGCAGGCGCAGATGCAAGGAGAGGACAGGCCGGAGGATATCATCAGGCAGTGCTATGCGGATCTTTGCTTCAACTTCGACTATTTCTACGGGTATCCCGGGAAGGCGGTTTTAGAAGAAGCGCTTGCGGATAAGGGGCTCGATCAGGCGCTGGAGAGCCTTGGAGAGGACGGACAGGCGATCAAAGCGGGCCTGCTCTCTGCGTCCTTTGCAGAGTATGTCGATGCCATGATGAAGCTGTTCTTTGCGTATCTGAGCGACGGGCATACTTTGTTTACCGCCGGGGCGGATATGATCGCGGATCCCGCTGTCAGTTCGGTCGGCTCATTCACGGATGAATTTCAATCATCATTTATGGAATACATGCTAAACGATCCCATCTCGTTACAGCAGGTGCTGAATATGCTGATCCCGGGACAGAGAACGCTCTGCTGGGGAGAAGACACCTACCGTGAATGTGGCAGCACGGCGATCATCCGGCTTGATTCCTTCATGGAGGATGAAGCGGCCTGGGACAGCTATTACAATGACGCGGGAGAGCTTCCTCAGGACGACCTCGGAATTGTTGTAACGGGATTGAAGAAGGCGTCGGAGAATCCGGAGATTGAGAATGTGATATTCGACCTGTCAGGCAATGAAGGCGGAAGTCCGGATGTGATGATGGCTATTCTCGCGATGACGACCGGGCAGGATCAGATCTATGGGAGAAACAATATTACCGGTCAGGCGATGACCGTTACGTTTGAAATCGACGCCAACTTTGACGGCGCATATGATGAAAAGGACAGGGAAGTAAGATACGATTATCATTATGGCGTGCTGGTGTCGCGGTATGCCTTTTCCTGCGGGAATCTGTTTCCGATTGTCTTTCAGGAAGCCGGGGCGGTTCTGATCGGAGAGCCTTCCAGCGGAGGCTCCTGCTGCATTCAGATCGGGAGCGACGCAGAGGGCTTATACTATATGATGTCCAGCGGCCAGTGGCAGCTTAGGGATTCCAGCGGCGTTTCGGTGGAGGGCGGCTGCAGCATTGACGTCCCGATCGAAACAGAGACAAAGCCGATCACTGAATTGGCTGACGATCCATTCGTCGATGTAATTGCCTCCTTGATTGGCGAGGATTCGGTTGTTCCCGTGTATCAGAACTACTATGATGATGCGTATCTGGATGAGATCATGAATAACTGGTTCGGGCAATTGGGTCAGCTGGATGAAGCTGCATAATAAGATCGACAACCTGATGGGCGTCGTCTTCGTGGAGAACGGCATCGACATGATCGTGCTGGGCACCGCGCTGGGCAGCGCCGATCGCTGATCCGCCAGGCTGTAAACCAACCGATAAAGACGCCCTCCGCAAGCGCTTGCGGAGGGC
>JAZTZK010000012.1:0-4132 GCA_045637485.1 Clostridia bacterium | reverse complement strand
GGCGGGGTCGGAGGGGTTCCACCGTGTCGACCCTGAGCTGTAACGACCTGCTTCAGGCCGGCCAAAATTTCTTTTGCCCGGGGTCTTCCCATTCCCTGTAAAATGGTGTATACTATCTTTACATCCCATCAGAATAACGGAGGTAACACCATGGCAAAGTATGTTTGCGACGCTTGCGGCTGGGTATATGACGAGGAATTGGGCAGCCCCGAGAACGGCATCGCCCCCGGCACCAAGTTTGCCGATCTGCCCGACGACTTTGAGTGTCCCCTGTGCGGCGTGGGCAAGGACATGTTCTCCGAGGCCTGATCGACGCCCTGCAAGCCAACGAATCGTAGGGGCGACGTTGCGGAATCCTGTCGCGTACAGCGCTGTTGAGCTGTATTCGGCGGAGATGAGTGAATTGACCACCGCAGCGTCGCCCCTACGGCTGTATAATGCCGCGCGCGGTCGGCACGACCCATCCAAGGAGGATATCCCATGAAGTATGATTTTGACGTTGCGGTGCTCGGCGGCGGGCCGGGCGGCTATGAGAGCGCGATTCGCTGCGCCCAGCTGGGCCTGAAGACGGCCCTGGTGGAGGCGCGGGAGCTGGGCGGCACCTGCCTGAACCGGGGCTGCATTCCCACAAAGGCGCTGCTGCACGGCGCGGAGCTCTATGCCTACGCGAAGAACGGCGGCGATTTCGGACTGATCACCGACGGGCTGACGCTGAAATATCCCCAGCTGGCGGCCTACAAGGACGACAAGGTCAGGAAGCTGGTCGCGGGCATAGAGGCGCTGGAGAAGGCCCACGGCGTCGAGGTCATCCGCGGCTTCGGCAGGCTGACCGGGCCCAACGCCATGGACGTAAACGGGCGGAAGCTCACCTATGACAAGCTGATACTGGCCATGGGCAGCGCCCCTTCGAGGCCGCCGGTGCCGGGCATGGAGACGGCCCACACCAGCGACGACGTGCTCTCGGCCACCCACATCCCCAGCGGGGCCATCATCATCGGCGGCGGCGTGATCGGCATAGAGTTCGCCACGCTGTTCGCGTCCCTGGGCAAGCAGGTGACCATCATCGAGATGATGCCGGATATCCTGCCGGGCTGCATCCCGGAGATCACCTCCAAGCTGAAGGCCCTGCTGAAGAAGAAGGGCGTGGAGTTCATACTGGGGGCGAAGGTGGTCGAGGTGGTGAAGGGCCGGTCCGTGCGCTTTGAGAAGGACGGCGTCACCGACGAGCGGAGGTCCGCCACGGTGATCGTGTGCGCGGGCCGCAAGCCGATGACGGGGGACTGCGGGCTGGAGACCATCGGCCTGGAGACGGACCGGCGGGGCTTCATCGAGGTGGACGAGGGCCTGCGCACCGCCGTGAAGGACGTGTACGCCATCGGCGACATCACCGGCAAGGTCCAGCTGGCCCACGTGGCCTCGGCCCAGGGCATGGTGGCCGCGGCGAATTGCGCCGGAAAGGACAGGACCATGCGCTATGACCGGGTGCCCGCCTGCATCTACACCTCGCCGGAGATCGCCTGGGTGGGCCTGAGCGAGGAGGCCGCGAAGGCCGCGGGCCACGAGGTCACCGTGGGCAGCTTCAACGTGGCCGCCAACGGCCGCAGCATGGTGATGAACGAGACCACCGGCCTGATCCGCCTGATCGTCGACAAGGCCGACGGCAAGGTGCTGGGCTGCCAGATGATGGCGGCAAGGGCCACGGACATGATCGCCGAGATCGCCGCCGTGCTGGAGCTGGGCGGCACCGTCGAGCAGCTGTCCAACGTCATCCATCCCCATCCCACGGTATCGGAGATCATCAAGGAGGCCGCCCACGACGCCGAGGGATTGTGCGTGAACGCGATGCCGAGGAAGTAGAATCCTGATTCGGGACCGGGCAGATAAATATGACCTTTGATCTCACAGAAGGAGGCAGCAAATATGAAATCCTGGTATCGCTTCTTGGCGGCGCTGTTGACGGCCATGATGCTTTGCGCGGCGCTCTGCGCGCCGGTGGTCGCGACGGAGGGAATCGTATTGGAGGACGGTGGGGAAATTCTCCCGGCGCAGGGCGCGGCGGGGGATGGGCTGGAGATCGACATGGAAGACCTCCGCGAGCAGCCGGAGGACCTCGGGCTTGAGCCTGGCGACGCCCTGGCGCTGTCCGGGGACCTCGACCTTGCCAGGGAAGAGAGCGCCGCCGACGGGGAAGAGATGCCGGCGAGGCAGGACAGGCGGAGACAGCGGCAAATGGCAGCTCTGATTTCGTGATCGAGAATGGCGTGCTGGTCGAGTACCAGGGTAATAGCAAGAAAGTGATCATTCCTGACGGTGTGACAAGCATTGGGGACGGTGCGTTTACCAACTGCAGCAGCCTGGTCAGCGTCAGCATCCCGAACAGCGTCACAAGCATTGGGGACGGTGCGTTTACCAACTGCAGCAGTCTGTCCAGCGTCAGCATCCCGAACAGCGTGACAAGTGTTGGGGAGTATGTGTTTTTCAACTGCAGCAGTCTGGTCAGCGTTCGCATCCCGAACAGAGTGACAAGCATTGAGGAGTGCACGTTTGCCGGTTGCAGCAGCCTGTCCAGCGTCAGCATCCCGAACAGCGTTACAAGCATTGGGAAATGGGCGTTTTACAACTGCAGCAGCCTGACCAGTGTCAGCATCCCGAACAGCGTCATAATCATTGGGGAGTGCGCGTTTCAAGAATGCAGCAGCCTGGCCAGCATTCGCATCCCGAACAGCGTTACAAGCATTGGGAAATGGGCGTTTTACAACTGCAGCAGCCTGACCGGCGTCAGCATCCCGAACAGCGTCACAAGCATTGGGTGGTATGTGTTTTCCGGCTGCAGCAAACTGGCCAGCGTCAGCATCCCGAACGGCATTACAAGCATTGGTGATCAGATGTTTTTTGGCTGCAGCAGCCTGACAAGCGTCCGCATCCCTAACAGCGTCACAAGCATTGGGGAGAAAGCGTTTGTTTTGTGCAGCAGTCTGTCCAGCATCAGCATCCCGAACAACGTTACAAAAATAAGGAAATGGGCGTTTTACGGCTGCAGCAGCCTGACCAACGTCAGCATACTATCGAAGCGTATCAATATTGGACAAGAGGTTTTTCTCGAATGCGACAGCAAACTGACGTTTCACATCATCAGCGGCTCCAACGCCATAAAATGGGCGAAGAATCATGGTCAGAAGTATGATATATATGGAGTACTGAACGCAACCTCCCTGAAGTTGAAGCCCTCAGAAACCAGCCAGTTGACGGTTAGCGGTTTCAAGAACAGCGAGGTTAAATGGTCCAGCAGCAATAAAAAAGTCGCCACAGTATCCAAGGGCAAGGTCAAGGCGGTTGGCGCGGGGAAGTGCGTCATTTCCGCGAAGGTCAAGGGCATCGGGACGCTGAAGTGCAACGTCGCGGTCACCGACCCGGCAAAGCTGAGCAAGACGAAGCTGACGATCTCGGCGGTGGACAGCGCGACGGTCAAGCTGACGGGGGCGTCGGGGAGGAAGGTCACCTGGTCCAGCACGAAGAGCGGCGTGGCGAAGATAACGAAGAGCAGCAACGGCTCTGTGACGGTGAAGGGCGTCAAGCCGGGCACGGCGGTGATTTCGGCGAAGATCGCGGGGGGAAAGACGCTGAAGTGCAAGGTGAAGGTGGTCGCGCCGCTGAAGATGACGACGGTGAAGCTCACCACCGAGTCGGGCAAGCGTATGCTCCACGCCCGGTTTACCAATCAGTCCGGCAAGAAGATCACCTATATCAAGTGCGATATCCTGCAATACGACTACCGGAATCAGAAGCTGAAAAGCCCGTATAACAGCTTCGACCTGGACGCGACCATCAATGCCCATGCCTCCACGACGAAGCGCGTCGACGTCAACAGCCAAACCGACCATGTGGCATACAGGATATTGCAGGTTCGGTTCAGCGACGGAACGACGTGGAAGCCGTAACTTCTGATTTGTCGCGCTGCGACAAATCAGAATTTGAGGGGTTAGGGGGTAGGTTTTAGGGGTTAGGGGTGGTGCCCTAAAGGGCTAGCTTCGCGTCGCAAATCCCTTCGGGATTTGTTTGATTCTATGGAAAAGACAGGGGTTTCTACGCTTCGCAAGCCTTTGAATATAAAGAAATCCGCAAGGATTTCATC
>JAZTZK010000011.1:0-11997 GCA_045637485.1 Clostridia bacterium | reverse complement strand
AGGGGAGATAAATTCTGATTTATCGAGCTGTATGAGGAAACGCCAAGGGTACGTTCAGAGGCAATAGGGAATAGGCAACAGGCAACAGGCAATAGGCAATAGGAATAGCTGGTGCCGCGCCCCAAAGCCTTCCCCTGAACCGGCAGCTTCGCTGCCTGGGGAAGGCTTTGGGCTCGTGCAACACCTCGACATATCAGAATTTGTACAACCGAAATTGACAGGAGGCAACCACTCATGAACGAACATATCGAATCTGCCGTAGCCCAGTTCCGCGCGCTCCTCGAGGAGCAGCTGGCGCGCACCGGGCGCATGGAGAACGCGGCCCCGGCCAAGGATTTCACCGCCCTGCCGGTGGTGACCATCGGCGTGATCGATGGCGACGGCATCGGCCCGATCATCTCAAGGCAGAGCACCCGGGTGCTGGAGGCTCTGCTGAAGGACGAGATCGCCGCGGGCAGCATCGTATTAAAGCCCATCGAGGGCCTGACCATCGAAAACCGCCTGGCGAAGGGGGAGGCCGTGCCGAAGGACGTGCTTGCCGAGGTCAAGACCTGCGACGTGCTGCTGAAGGGCCCCACCGAGACCCCCAAGGGTGGCACGATGGAGAGCGCCAACGTCACCCTGCGCCGGGAGCTGGACCTGTACGCCAACGTCCGCCCGGTGTCCGTGCCCGACCAGGGCATCGACTGGATCTTCTTCCGCGAAAACACCGAGGGCGAGTACGTGCTGGGCAGCCGTGGCGTGGAGATCCCCGGCAAGCTGTGCATGGATTTCAAGGTGACCACGCTGCCGGGCACGCGGCGCATCGCCCGGGCGGCCTTCGAGTACGCGAAGAACAACGGCAAGACCAGCGTCGCCATCGTCACCAAGGCCAACATCATGAAGAAGACCGACGGCCGCTTCTCCGAGATCTGCCACGAGGTGGCCGCGGAGTATCCCGGCATCGAGGCCGAGGACTGGTACATCGACATCATGTCCGCCAAGCTGGTGGACACGAGGGTGCGCAGCCGCTTCCAGGTGTTCCTGCTGCCCAACCTCTACGGAGACATCATCACCGACGAGGCGGCCCAGCTGCAGGGCGGCGTGGGCACCGCCGGCAGCGCCAACCTGGGCGACCAGTACGCCATGTTCGAGGCCATCCACGGCTCCGCGCCGCGGATGATCGAGACGGGCCGGGGCGACTACGCGAACCCCTCCTCGCTGCTGCGGGCGGCGGGCATGCTGCTCAGGCACATTGCCCGCGCCGAAAAGGCCGCCGTCCTCGACGCGGCGCTGGACGCCGTGCCCCACGACGGCGACACCGCGGCGGGCTTCGCCGACCGGCTGATCGCGCAGATCGAAGCGCGGCTGTAATACAATATCTCAGGGGCAGCGAACCGCCCTCGCAAAAGGTTCTTTCCCGCGTTCAGCACGACGGCCTCCCTTTGGCCCTTCATCCCGAACGCAGGGGAGGGACCTTTTTTCTGCCTCTCATGGGAGAGGAAAACCGTTTTTTTCTTGAATTCATTTTTTATCTTATATGAGGAAAGCATTTTCTTATTTGCATCCGGGCACAATAGCTGGTATAATAAGGGACGGCAACTGGGCGGACGGCGGGGAAGCATTCCCTCCGACGCGGAAAGGATGTGCAATCATATGACAAGGAAGAGCGCTGAGGCTCCCGTGACCACTGTGGAGACGCTGGGGGCGAAGCTGGCGGTGATGCGCGCCGCCCAACGGGAATACGGCAAATACAGCCAGGAGGATGTGGATCGCATCTTCCGGGCCGCCGCGATGGCCGCCAATAAGGCCCGCATCCCGCTGGCGAAGCTGGCCGTCGAGGAGACGGGCATGGGCGTGGTGGAGGACAAGGTCATCAAGAACCACTACGCGGCGGAGTACATCTACAATACTTACCGATACACGAAGACCTGCGGCGTCATTGAGGAGGATCCGGCCTACGGCATCCGAAAGATTGCGGAGCCCATCGGCCTGGTGGCGGCGGTCATTCCCACCACCAACCCCACCTCGACGGCCATCTTCAAGACGCTGATCTGCCTGAAGACCCGCAACGCCATCATCATCAGCCCCCATCCCAGGGCCAAGAAGGCCACCATAGAGGCGGCCCGCATCGTGTACGAGGCGGCGGTGGCCGCCGGCGCGCCGAAAGACATCATCGGCTGGATCGACGAGCCCTCCCTGGACCTGACCAACCTGGTGATGAAGCAGGCCGACATCATACTCGCCACCGGCGGTCCCGGCATGGTCCGCGCGGCCTATTCCTCGGGCAAGCCTGCCCTGGGCGTGGGCGCGGGCAACGTGCCGGTGATCATCGACAGCTCCGCCGATATCACGATGGCGGTGAACTCCATCATCCACTCCAAGACCTTCGACAACGGCATGATCTGCGCCTCC
Source organism: Clostridia bacterium (assembly GCA_045637485.1). Taxonomy (GTDB): domain Bacteria; phylum Bacillota; class Clostridia; order Christensenellales; family Aristaeellaceae; genus UBA2862. The sequence continues at coordinate 9,603 of JAZTZK010000011.1, read as the reverse complement.
GAGCAATCCGTGACCGTGCTATCGGACGTCTACGACCAGGCCCGGGCCGAGTTTGAGAAGCGGGGCTGCTACTTCCTGAAGGGCGACGAGATCAGGAAGGTGGGCAACACCGTGATCATCAACGGCGGCGTCAACGCGAAGATCGTCGGCCAGAGCGCGTACAAGATCGCAAAGCTGGCGGGCGTCAAGGTCCCGGAGAAGACCAAGATACTGATCGGCGAGGTCACCTCCACCGACATCTCCGAGCCCTTCGCCCACGAGAAGCTTTCTCCGGTGCTGGCGATGTACAGGGCAGACAGCTTCGAGCAGGCGCTGGACATGTCCGAGCAGCTGCTGATGGACGGCGGCCCCGGCCACACGGCCTCGCTGTACATCGACACCACCGAGAAGGAGAAGATGGCGGCCCACGCGGCGCGGATGCACGCCTGCCGCATCGTGGTCAATACCCCGTCCGCCCATGGCGGCATCGGCGATATCTACAACTTCCGCCTCACCCCGTCTTTGACGCTGGGCTGCGGCTCCTGGGGCGGCAACTCCGTGTCCCACAACGTGGGGGCGATGGACCTCATCAACATCAAGACGGTTGCCGAGAGGAGAGAGAACATGCTGTGGCTGAGACTGCCAGAGAAGGTCTACTTCAAGCGGGGCTGCATGCCCGTGGCCCTGGATGAGCTGGGCACCGTGATGAACAAGAAGAAGGCGTTCATCGTCACCGACACCTTCCTCTACCAGAACGGCTACGTCAAGCCCATCACGGACAAGCTGGACCAGATGGGCATCACCCACGCCTGCTTCTGGGACGTGGCCCCCGACCCGACGCTCCAGTGCGCCCAGGAGGGCGTCAAACAGATGCGCTCCTTCAGCCCCGACGTGATCATCGCCCTGGGGGGCGGGTCCGCCATGGACGCGGCCAAGATCATGTGGGTGATGTACGAGCATCCCGACGTCAACTTCGACGACATGGCCATGGACTTCATGGACATCCGCAAGCGGGTGTACACCTTCCCGAAGATGGGCAAGAAGGCCTACTTCGTGGCGATCCCGACGTCTTCCGGCACCGGCTCCGAGGTGACCCCCTTCGCCATCATCACCGACGCCACCACCGGCACCAAGTGGCCCCTGGCGGACTACGAGCTGATGCCCAACATGGCCATCGTGGACGTGGACAACATGATGAACCAGCCCAAGGGTCTGACCAGCGCCTCGGGCATCGACGCCATGACCCACGCGCTGGAGGCGTATGTCAGCGTGATGGCCAGCGACATGACCGACGGCATCGCCCTGAAGGCCACCCAGCTGGTGTTCGACTACCTGCCCTCGGCCTACAACAACGGCGCGAAGGATCCAAGGGCCCGGGAGCACATGGCGATGGCCTCCACACTGGCCGGCGAGGCCTTTGCCAACGCCTTCCTGGGCGTGAACCACTCGATGGCCCACAAGCTGGGTGCGTACCATCACATTCCCCACGGCGTGGCGAACGCGCTGATACTGACCTATGTGATGCGCTACAACGCCAACCCCATTCCCACCAAGATGGGCACCTTCCCGCAGTACGAGTATCCCCACACGCTGCAGCGCTACTGCGAGGTGGCCCGCTACAACGGCATCGTGGGCAAGGACGACCAGGAGACCTTCGACATGCTGATCGACAGGCTGGAGCAGCTCAAGAAGACCATCGGCATCCCGGCATCCATCCGGGACTTCGGCGTCAAGGAGGAGGACTTCCTGGCCACGCTGGACGAGATGACCGAGAACGCCTTCAACGACCAGTGCACCGGCGCGAACCCCCGCTATCCGCTGATGAGCGAGATCAAGCAGCTGTATCTGCTGGCCTACTACGGCAAGGACACCAAGGAAGCCGAGAAGATCTGACGAAAGGGAGGGAAAGACAATGGCAGACAGGCAGATTCTCGAGGAGAAATCCTATAAAACCGTATACCGCGAGGGCAATGTGATCGTCAAGGCGTTCACCCCCTCCCATTCCATGTCCGGCGTGTTCAACGAGGCCTACATCCACGCCTGCGTGGAGGACGCCGGCGTGCCGGTGCCGAAGCTGCTGGGCGTGCACATGGAAAACGGCGGCTGGGCCATCTCCATGGAGTACGTCGCCGGGAAGACCCTGGACGAGCTGATGAAGGCACAGCCGGAGAGGATCGACGAATACCTCGAAAAGCTGGTGGACATCCAGCTGGAGGTCGGCGGCTACAGGGTGCGCCAGCTGCGCAACACCCGCATGAAGATGGAGGATTCCATCAAGACGATGACGGAGATCGACGCCAGCACGCGCTACGAGCTGCTCCAGCGCATCCACGGCATGGCACAGCACTCCAAGCTGTGCCACGGCGACCTGGTGCCCAGCAACATCGTCATCAAGGAGGACGGCAGCTGGTGCGTGCTGGACTGGGCCCACGCCAGCGCGGGCAACGCCGGGGCGGACGCCGCCATCACCTACATGCGCTTCTCACTGGACGAGTCGGCGCTGGCGGAAAAGTACCTGCGGCTGTTCTGCAAAAAGGCCGACCTGCCCATACAGTACATCCAGACCTGGATGCCCGTGGTGGCCGCGGCTCAGCTGACCAAGCACAAGGGAAGCGAGCGCGAGCTGCTGGAGAAGTGGATCAGCGTTGCGGAGTATCAATAATCAAAATCCGGAACACCAAATGGTTACACGGTGATTCAACTGAATTGACATCACGGTTCAACCTCCCGGCATTGCCGGGGGGTTGAACCGTGTTTTCAGAAAACGCACCGTTGCCTTTTGGTTGATTTGCTGTTTTTTTGAGATTATTGTAAAAATACAGGTTGACATCGTCTTGGACAGAGCGTATAATGATGGCAATGAGGTCGGACGTCTGACGTCATTGGGGTTGGGTTGAACGAGACAGGAGGATCAGCGTGAAAGAGGTGCGTTTGGCGCAAACGGTGGCGGAGGAGATCCGAAGCCTCATCATGCGCGAGAGCATGAAGGTTGGCGACAAACTGCCCACGGAGAGCGCGCTGATGGAGCGGTTCGAGGTGGGCCGATCCACCATCCGGGAGGCAGTCAAGCAGCTGCAGGCGGAGAACATCGTGGTCATACGCCGCGGGAAGGGAAGCTTTGTGGCCGACCGCACCGGCATCGGCAAGGATCCGCTGGGGCTGAGCTTTGAGGAGCAGTCCCGGGTGCTTCGCGAGCTGATGGAGGTGCGCCTGCTGATGGAGCCCAACATCGCAGGGGAGGCCGCCCTGCGGCACACCCCCGAGGACGTGGAGGTCATGCGGGACGCCATCCGCTGCATGGCCGAAGCCTCCGAGGCGGGGGAGGACTACGAGCGCTACGACTACGGCTTTCACCTGGCCATGGCCGAGAGCGTGCACAACAGCGTGCTGCGCCGCATGTACCCCGTGGTCTTTGAGGCCATCGTGCAGGGCTATCGCCGCACGGCGCACGTTCACGGCAGCGCCGGGGTGGCGCTGGCGTTCCACCGGGAGATCCTCGATGCCATCGAGAGGGGCGAGGCAAAGGCCGCCTCGGAATCAACCCGCCGGCATATCCTTCAGGCACTGAACGACATCAACCGAAATGTGGAAGGAGAATCACAATCATGAAGAAACTGTTTGCTGTGCTTCTGGCACTGTCCCTGGCGGTCACCATGCTTTCCGTGGCCTGCGCCGAGGAGACGACCATCAAGTTCTGGTTCTGGGCGGACAACGACGACTATGCCGCCACCATGCAGGAAATGATCGCTGACTTCAACGCCACCAACGGCAAGGACATCACCGTCGTGGGCGAGCAGTATCCCTGGGACGGCGGCGGATTCAGCCAGAACCTGCTGACCGCGGCCATCGGCGGCGGCGGCCCCGACGTGGCCACCTTCAAGCTGACCGCGACCCCCTCCTTCGTGGGCAACGACCTGCTGGCGCCCCTGGACGGCTTCATCGACGCCTGGGAGGACAAGGACCAGATCAACGAGAGCCTGTACAACACCATGCGCTCCGCCGGCGGCGAGGACGCCATCTACGTGATGCCCTGGAACACCCAGGTGCTGTATGTGTACTATCGTCCCTCCATGTTCGAGGCGGCGGGCGTCTCCGTGCCCACCACCTATGAGGAGTTCCTGGATGCCTGCGCCAAGCTGACCCGCGACACCGACGGCGACGGCAAGATCGACGTCTACGGCTTCGGCATGCGCGGCTCCAACGGCGGCCAGGAGCCCTGGGGCTGCTTCATCTACGCCGGCGGCGGCGACTGGGAGCATCTGGATTCCGAAGGCGCCATCAAGGGCATGCAGGACTACATCGACCTGTACACCAACGGCTATGCCCCCGAGACCGCGCCCAACGACGGCTTCGCCGAGGTCATCGACAACTTCAAGTCCGGCCTGACCGCCATGACCATCCATCACATCGGCTCCTCCGCCCAGATGATGGAGCTGTTCGGCGACGACGTCGGCGCGTTCGTGTTCCCCAAGGGCGTGGGCCAGTGGACCTCCATGGGCGACACCGAGACCGTCATGTTCGAATCCTGCCAGAACAAGGAAGCCGCCTTTGAGTGGATGGCCTACCTGGCCACCGGCAAGGGCCAGGAGACCTGGTGCACCGTGACCGGTAACGTGCCCGTGGCCGCCCGCGTGCAGGCCCTGGAGCAGTTCCAGAGCAATCCCTTCATGAAGGTTTCCATCGAAGGCGCGCCCGTGGCCGGCATACTGCCCGTGCGCGACACCACCACCGAGTGGATCGGCAACTGGCCGTCCATGATCCAGCAGGCGCTGCTGGGACAGATCACCGCGGAGGATTGCATGAAGACCCTCCAGGAGACGCTGTGGGCCGAATAAGCCTGTTTAACCATCTGACGTGGTTCGGACCCATGTAGCGGCGGCCTCAAGGCCGCCATCATGGCGGCGCAGGCGCCGCCGCTACAGGCCAGTCCGCGTGAAAAGAAATGGGTATGGATACAGGGTTTCAAACGGATGGCGTGCCACCGCTGCACGGGCCAGGCAGGCCCGTGCAGCGGCACAGAGGAAACAATAACGACTTCGCCGGAGGGCTTTCCTTCCGGCGTGTCCCATGAGAGCTTGCGCATCGGCCCGATTGCTGAAGGCCGGTCGCTTCACCAAACACGGAGGTTGACTATGGATATTCGCCGAAAGCCAAGGGAGCGCAGCACCATCTGGCCCTATCTGCTGCTGCTTCCGGCGCTGATCGTCATGCTGTCCGTGGTGATCGTGCCGATCATCAACGCCGTCAGCATGAGCTTTCAGAGCTACAACCTGACCAAGCCCAAGAAGATCGGCTTCATCGGGCTGCAGAACTACGCCACCCTCTTACACGATCCCCTGTTCTGGAGCTCGCTGCTGCGGACGGCGATCTGGGTGGTCTTCGGCGTGGGCTGCCAGTTCCTGTTCGGCTTCCTGCTGGCCCTGGTCCTGAACAAGAATTTCAGGGGCAGGGGCGTGGTCCGTGCCGTCAGCCTGATCCCCTGGGTCACCCCCGGCGTGCTGATCGCGCTGATGTGGCGCTGGATGTATGACGGCAACTACGGCGTGATCAACGACATATTGATGCGCCTGGGCTTCATCAAAGAGAACATCGCCTTCCTGTCCAAGCCGGCCACGGCCATGCCCTCGGTGATCGTCACCATCGTGTGGCAGGGCATACCCTTCTTCGCGCTGATGCTGCTGGCGGGCCTGCAGGGCATCTCCTACGACCTGTACGAGGCGGCGTCCATCGACGGCGCCACCGGCTGGCAGAAGCTGATCTACGTCACCATCCCCAGCCTGCGCAATACCATATTCGTCACCACGATGCTGCGCATCATCTGGGTCGCCAACTCCGTGGACGTCATATTCAACATGACCGAGGGCGGCCCGGCCTACGCCACCCAGACGCTCAGCGTCTACATCTACAAGAAGGCCAGCGCTCTTGACATGGGCTATGCCAGCGCCATGGCCATCATGCTGATGCTGGTGCTGCTGCTGGCGGCGATTCCCTACCTGCGCAATACATTCCGGGATCAGGAGGGCTGAGCACATGAATGGCGAAAAGTTTGAAAACAAGGGCCTGCTGAAGCAGAAGCTCGGTCGCGTATTCCTGCTCTGGGTGCCGCTGGTGCTGTTCCTGCTGTTCCTGCTGTTCCCGTTCTACTGGACCTTCGTGACCAGCCTGAAGCTCCCGGAGGAGCTGCACAGTCTGAAGGTCATCTACTGGCCTCAGAACCCCAGCTTCCAGGCCTACAGCCACCTGTTCGGCCAGTACAACTTCCTGCACCCGATGAAGAACAGCCTGGTCGTGGCGGCCATTACCACGCTGATCTCGCTGACGGTGTCCACGCTGGCGGCCTACGCATTCTCGCGCTATCGCTTTGTGGGCCGCAAGCCGCTGATGGTGCTGTTCCTTACGAACAACATGTTCCCCACGGTGCTGCTGCTGATACCGCTGTTCACCATCATGCGCAAGATGGGGTTGCTGTACAACCCCGCCTCGCTGGTACTCAGCTACACCACCTTCACCATACCCTTCTCGGTATGGCTGCTCACCGGCTATTTGAATGATCTGCCCATCGCCCTGGAGGAGGCGGCCATGATTGACGGCGCGAACCGCGCGCAGGGCTTCCTGCGCATCGTGCTGCCGCTGCTGCTGCCCTGCATGCTGGCGACCGGCGTTTACATCTTTATGCAGAGTTGGAATGAATACACCTTCGCCGTGCTGTTCACCAACGAGACCAGCCGCACGATCCCCGTTTCCCTGAAGATGCTGGTGGGCCAGCTGGGCGTGCAGTGGGATCTGATCACGGCGGGCGGCATCATCACCGTCATTCCGGTCTGCATCATGTTCTTCTTTGCTCAGAAGCGGCTGGTGGCCGGTCTGACCGCGGGCGCCGTCAAGGGCTGATCGCGGTACCGCTACAAACTGTTTTTGATATCATTCGATCTTTAGAGAGAAAGAGGCGTCATCATGGATCAAAAGTTACAACTGAAGGCGCGGCAGTACCGGCGCGACGTGCTGGACATGCTGTACGCTTGTCAATCGGGCCATCCGGGCGGATCTCTGTCCTGCATCGAGATACTGCAGGCGCTGTATGAAAACGTGCTGCGCTACGATCCCAAGAATCCCAAGTGGCCGGAGCGCGACCGTATGGTGCTGAGCAAGGGCCACGCCTGCCCCTCCCTGTACGCCATCCTGGCGGACAAGGGCTTCATCCCCAGGGAGGAGCTGAAAAACCTGCGGCAATACGGCAGCATGCTCCAGGGCCATCCCGATATGAACAAGTGCCCCGGCGTTGACGCCAGCACCGGTTCCCTGGGACAGGGTACCAGCTGGGCGCTGGGCTATGCCCTGATCGGCAAGCGTCCGGGCCATCAGTTTAATGTCTACTGCGTCACCGGCGACGGCGAGTGCCAGGAGGGCATGGTCTGGGAGAGCGCCATGGCCGCGGCCCACTATCACCTGGACAACCTGACCATCCTGCTGGATTACAACGGTCTGCAGATCGACGGCCCCAACGATCAGGTCATGGGCCTGGGCGACATCTGCGCGAAGTACGCCGCCTTTGGGTGGGAGACCATCACCGTGGACGGCCACGACGTGGAAGCGATCACCGAGGCGCTCAAGCGGCCCGGCGCGGGCAAGCCCCGCTTCATCTGCTGCAAAACCGTCAAGGGCAAGGGCGTTTCCTTCATGGAAAACCAGGTCGGCTGGCACGGCAAGCCCATGAACCAGGAGCAGTACGAAGCGGCTATCCGCGAGTTGGAGGTGTAACCATGGCTGAGAAGAAATCCACCCGTATCGCCTACGGCGAGGCGCTGGCAAAGCTGGGCGCCGCGGACCAGAACGTGCTGGTCTGCGACGCGGACCTGGCCCACGCCACGATGACGGCAAGCTTTGCCGACAAGTATCCCGATCGCTTCTACAACTTCGGCATTGCCGAGGGCAATATGATGACCGCCGCCGCCGCCATGGCCCAGTGCGGCTACACCGTGTTCTGCAGCACCTTCGCGGTGTTCGGGGCGGGCCGCGCCTTCGAGCAGGTCCGCAACGCCATCTGCTATTCCAAGGCCAACGTGAAGCTGGGCTGCAGCCATGCCGGCCCCAGCTGCGGCGAGGACGGCGGCAGCCACCAGGCTGTGGAGGACATCAGCCTGATGCGCACGCTGCCCAACATGACGGTGCTGGTTCCCGCCGACGCCGTGGAGATGGAGAAGGCCGTGTTTGCCGCGGCGAAGCTCCAGGGCCCGGTCTACATCCGCACCGGCCGCCTGCCCACCGACATCTGCACCGCCGAGGATACCCCCTTTGAGATCGGAAAGGCCAACGTGTTGCGGGACGGCAGGGACGTCGCCATCATCGCTTGCGGCATCATGGTGCCCCAAGCCCTGCTGGCCGCCGAAGCCCTGGCCGAAAAGGGCATCAGCGCCCGCGTGATCGACATGCACACCATCAAGCCCCTGGATGAGGCCGCCGTGCTGGCTGCCGCGAAGGATTGCGGCGCCATCGTGACCGCCGAGGAGCACACCATCATCGGCGGCCTGGGCTCCGCAGTGGCCGAGGTGCTGGCCGAGAAGCAGCAGGGCGTGCCCTTCGAGCGCGTGGGTATCATGGACAAGTTCGGCCAGAGCGGCAAGCCCCCGGTGCTGTTCGAGGCCTACGGCCTGACCGACAAATCCGTGCTGGCGGCCTGCGAGCGGGTTATGGCGCGCAAGTAATGCATTGAAGGAGCGTAACGATCATGGAAATATTGAAGTATGCCTTTGAGGGCGAGGGCCTGACCCGGGTTTTTGAGAACGAAAAGTGGATGGTGGGCATCAAGAACTGGAAGCCCATGAACGACATTGCCAACATCAACAACCTGGAGCGGCACAACGAAACGGACGAGCTGTTCATACTGCTGAACGGCCGCTGCACCCTGCTGTTCGCCAACGAGACGGCAGACGGCCTGGACATCCGGGCGGTGGAGATGGAGCCCCTGAAGGTCTACAACATCCCCCGTACCCTCTGGCACAACACCGTGACCCGCAAGGACACCAAGCTGGCCCTGATCGAGGACAGCAGCACCGGCAGCGTCAACAGCGACAACCTGGACCTGACCGAGGCCCAGATCGCGAAGGTGCGCGAGCTGGTGAAGTGGTGAGGAGATAAGCGATAGAATACGGCTGCCGCAGCAATGCACCGCTGCGGCAGCCGTGTTTTATACATGGGCGGGTCATTCTTCGATCAGGCAGGCGTTCACATAGTGGGTCAGGTAGGTCTTTCCGTCGATGGTGATCTGCACCGCGTCCGAATCGTCGAAATCCAGCCAGGACGAGACCTTCCCGTCGATGACCTCGCCGTTGGGCAGGCTGATGATGGCCCTGTCGAAGCGGTACTTCGTGTCGATCAGACGGCGGTTGCCGTGGGTGGATTCCCAGTAAATGATCAGCGCCGCCACCAGCAGGGCGACGATGACCGCAATGATGATGATGACTTTGGTCTTGGGCTTCATGGTGCTGTGCCTCCTTGGGCGTTTTGTTTGTATGAACGATAACAGTATAGCATGTTTTGCGGGAAATGCCAATGGAATTTGTGATCGAGACGGGGAAATACTGATTTGACGGGGAGATTGTACGACATTGTAGCGGCGGCGTCTAC
>JAZTZK010000010.1:0-6184 GCA_045637485.1 Clostridia bacterium | reverse complement strand
GCCGCCGCGGCGGATGCCTCCGGCAGGGCGGTTGGTTGACATGGGATATTACGCGCACTTGGCGTTCACATGGCCCAGGCTGTTGAAAAACTCCATCATATAGACCTCGTCAGCCTTGTTCATGCAGAAGACCTCGTAGCTGTCGCCGTGGTCCTTGCACAGCTCGCCAATGGCCACATAGCGGGAGAGCACGCTCTTCATGTTGAACTCCTCCCGTCCGTCGGTGGAGCGCAGCAGCACGTCGTCACGACAACGATTGACTGCCTCGACCAGATTATCTATATCCTTTGCATTCTTCAGAAGCATCATGATATCGCATCCTTTCTGCGTTCGATTGTCGTACCGTTCCCTCGGTACAGTGAGAATTATAGCGAAAAGGACTTGCTTTTGCACGATGCTGTGGGTATAATACTATTAAATGGCTTTGTGCTGAGAGCACAACATAGGATTGATGCCATTGAATGTGCGCGAAATCTGGACAAATCGGTTATGGCGGGAGGCGAAAACGTGGATTTACAGACGTTCCTGAACGATTTTATGAACAAGGACGACCTGGATTTGCTGGTGCGGGACGCCGCAGGGCTGTTCGAATGCCCCGCGATGGTGGTGGACATGGCCTTCCACGTGATCGCCTGGCACTGCGAGCCCGATTTTGACGACGCCCACTTTCGAACGTCCGTCCAGCTGGGCAGCCTGACCTACGAGGCGGGCAGCCTGCTGGCAGGCACCGACGTGCAGGCCCAGCTGGTCAGCCCCCGGGACAGCCCCTACAAACGCCGCTTTTCGCTGCTGATGACCGGCGGCGCGCCGGTGGGCTACCTCATATTGGTGGATGTGGGGTCGCGGCTGGAGCGCGAGGACGGTCGGGTGTTTTCGGCGGTCGAATCGGCGCTGGCCAAACAGCTGATGCTGGAGAGCAGCCGGGGCAGTAGCGTGCGCAGCGCCGAGGAATCGGTGCTCCAGCACCTGCTGGAGGGGCGCTTTACCGACGAATCGCTGTTCCAGCTCCAGGCCGATGCGGCGGGGCTGAAGTACATGGCGCCCCGGCGCATCGCCCTGGTGAACCTGGAGCTGTACCGCAGCACCAACTGGTCGGAGAATGCCCTGCGCAGCACGATACTGGACGTTTTTCCCATGTCCCGGCCCCTGGTGCACGATGGCAGCGTGGTGTTCTTCCTGAACAGCGATCCGGACATGGGGCTGTTCCGCAGCTTTTCCCACCAGTTCAGCCTGCGGGTGGTGGTCTCCGCGCCCGTCGGGAGGCTGTTTCGCCTGCCGGAGGTCTACGCCGCCACCCGGGCGCTGATGGCCGCGCTGCTGCCGAAGCTGTCCCATCCCTTCGCGGTGATGGCCGAGCCCTATCAGGCGCTGATGATGCTGCGCCAGCTGGGCCAGAACAGTGACCTGATGCTGCCCTCGGTGAGGGCGTTGGGCCAGCGGGATATGGAGGATGATACGCTGTACTGCCTGACGCTTTATACCTACCTGTGCTGTCACCGTTCGTTGCAGGAGACCTGCGCCAGGCTGTTCACCCACCGAAATACCGTGCTGTACAGGATCCGAAAGCTGAAGGAGGAGTACGAAATCCCCATCGATGACCCCGACCAGCACCTCGCCCTGCTGGTTTCCGCGGCCATGATGCTGGTGGAGCAGGGCAGGGAGGACGTGTTTATGCCTCGTTCATTCGACTGAGCAGGCTGTAGGTGCTCTGATAGGTCTCCCTTCGACCCTCCTGCAATATGGCCCGCAGACCCTGGGCGGTTTCAGGATCCTTCAGGAGCTCGGCCAACCAGGGCGGATAGTGGGCGCCGCATTCCGGCAGTACCTCGTTGATGAAGTCGTCCAGCGTCTTGCCCCGGCGGTAGCTGCGGCCCACGCTGTCGGTGGCGGCGTCCAGGCAGTCGGCGCAGAGCACGATGTCGATGATGGGCTTGACGGGGCTGTGGCGGGTGTCGAAATCTTCGGGATAGCCCCTGGAATTGTCATACCAGCGGTGGTGGCCCAGGGCGACATCCCGGTAGGGGCGGGTGGAGTCATGGCGGTCCAACAGCTCATAGCCGGTGCGGGGATGGGTACGGATCAGCTCGAATTCGGTGTCAAACAGGTTGCGCCCGTAGACGAATATGGTGTCGATGATGGACAGCTTGCCCACGTCGTGGCATCGGGCCGCATGGAAGGTGAAGTCCGTCAGGGTCGACCGGTTGGCGACGACATCTTCGACGCTTTCACATCCCGGCGTGCCGACCAGCCATTTCGGGTCGCGTTCAATCAGCTGTTCGCACAGGTAGGATGACAGCTTCGCCACCATCATCGAGTGCACGTAGGTGGGCGGGTGCAGCGCAGCCAGGCACTGAAGGGCCATATCCTCGAAGGACAGGCCGCCGGGGACCTCGATGAAGCGGTCGATGATGTACTGGAAGAATTCCAGCATCGAGGAAAGTGTGCCGCTGTTGGGCATATGGAAGGCGTATCGTATGATTTCGTGGTAAAGGAGGTCCAGCCAGCGCAGGTCGTCGGGGCTCAGATGGTCGCGATCAAGCTGGCAGATGACCTCAAAAGGCAGCTGTAGGTTGTCATAGATGCCGTTCAGGTCGTATTGATGGGGGTCGCGCCGCTCATACAGGGCGATCAGCGCGTCGTGGCATTCGCGGTAGCTGATGCGGCCTGCCAGGTAGCGGTTGCGATACAAGAGCATTAGCATCTGTTTCTCGTTGTCGTAATTGGAAAAGTGGTCAGGGTCGCTGTACCAAAGGCGGGAGAAGTCCTCGGCGCGGTCGCAGATCACGTCCAGCTCCGCCGGGCCGAAGCCCCGAGCGTTGCCGCCGTCGGTGGCCTTGGCATAGTAGTTCAGCGCGCGATAGCGGAAGTAGCGCCAATCGTAGTCGGGCAGCAACGCCCGGTAGAAGGGATCATCGGCGATGGCCAGCATGCGGTCCAGGAGCAGAAGCTCTTCGTTCGGCCCTGCGCTGTCACAGACCACGCCCTCATAGAATACGGCCATGTAGCGCGCGTCTGTCAGTACGATCTCACGACTGTCGACGTCCAGCGCCTGGAACTTCGCCGGTTCGAGGAATTCGAGGCAGCGTCGGCCGATGGCCATCCCCTCCTGGCGGAAGCGGTCGGCAATCTGGGGACAGGTGTGCACCCGTCCCAGCATCAGCGTCAGGGCATAACAGGCGTCCATCCGCATGTCCAGACGGCGAATGGAGGTGGCGTCGTCCTGGGACGCGGCATCCTTCAGCAGCCTGTCGGAAATCAGCGATACGATGGGCAGATCCAGGTTCTCCACGTTGGTGGCAGACAGCAGCGCCTCGCTGAGGGCGATCAGCTCGTCGGTCTGCGCGGCGGAAAGCTGTTCGTTGGAAAACAGTATGGGGTAAAGCTCGGTGTCCAGGAAGGCCCGGTTTTCGGTGGAAAGATTGCCGATGAGGATGAAGTTTTTCCGCAGCAGTTCGCTGTACAGCATGGCGTCGTCAATGCCCTCCAGGGACGGAGAGGACAGTCGGCGTATCTTTTCCAGCCGAGCGATATAGTCCGCGTTGTTATGATCATTGGCTTTGGTCATGGCGATAACCCGTTTTCCTTTGCAAATGGAGTATTTGGGAATCCTCTGATACATCCATATTTTAACATATTTTGGAGTTGGGGGCAACAGGAAATTGAAAACACATTTCGTGGGCTTCGCAATCGCGGTTGATAAATGATCGAAAGTGAAGTATTATAGAGATGGAGCGGTGGAGGTGATGCGCATGGGCGAGATGGACATTGCCGAGAAGATACTCGAATCCTACAACGATGTGTTTGCGGATATCGTCAATGTGCTGCTGTTCAACGGAAAATCCGTCATCAAACCGAGGATCTCGTCGACCAAGCCCCTCGTGCCGCCTACAAGGCGGACGGAAGGGTTCGGGAGATCGAAAGAGACGTTGCAAAGCGCTGGCTGAAGAGCAACATTCGCATTGCCTGTATAGGCTTTGAAAACCAGACCGAGCCGGATGCCGACATGCCCCTGCGGGTGTACAGCTACGATGGCACCGAATACAGGACGCAGCTTCTGAAGGAGAATCGGGACAACCCCCGTTATCCGGTTGTGACGCTGGTTCTGTACTTCGGATATAAGAAGCGTTGGGACAAGGCGACGTCGCTGTATGAATCGGTGAATGTGCCGGATCTGTTCAAAGCGTATGTGTCCGATGTGAAGATCAACCTGTTCGAGATTGCATACCTGACAAGGGAGCAGGTCAACCTGTTCAAGAGCGATTTCAGAATTGTGGTGGATTACTTTGTACAGAAGCAGGAGAACGGCGATTATATTCCCAGCCCTGAGAAGTTGCACCACGTACAGGAAACCCTGCAGCTGTTGAGCGTGATGACCAATGACCATAGATTTGAGGAAGCCTACAGCGACACCCCTGAGGAAGGAGGGGTTCAGAATATGTGTGATGTTTTGGATAGAGCGGAAAGACGAGGCGCGGAGAAGAAGGCAAGGGAAGCGGCGATCAACCTGTACAAGATGGGTATGACGGCTGAGGATATAGCCAAGGTGCTGAATGAAGCACTGAGCACGGTTCAGCAGTGGCTGGGGATAGCGAGTGCATAAACCTTACTGAGCCTGCTCCGCAAGGGCATGACGCATATGAAAACAGAGGAAGCACTTCGATTGAGAAGGCTTCCTCAACTTTTTCATGACGGAAATCAAATGGCTGATCGCGGCCTTCTGTTCGGGGGAGAGGGTGCGCCAGGCTTCGAACATCGTTTGCTGTTCCTCTGTCAATTCGACCATGCTGCCCTCGGCGAAGAACTGGGCCAGCGTGATGCCGAAGCCCTTGCAGATCATTTCCAATGTTGCCACAGAGGGTGTCGTATTGCGGTTGAAGATATTGGCTACCGTGGATTGGGACAGGCCGGATTCGATGGCAAGGCGGTATTCGCTCCAGTTCAATTCTGTCAGCAATTCGCGTATGCGCTGTTTTGCGTCCACGCCCACACCCCCTTCTCCGTCTGAATATATTTTATTACTCAAATGAATAGGAAAGAAGTGGGATTGTGTATTGACAATCTATACATATGAGATATATAATATTAATAGATTGTTTTTACTTTATGCACCTAACCAATATCTCATAGAAATATTAGATAGGAGGTATTCCCATGAAAAGAACCCTGTCCATCGTAATGTTACTGCTTATTTGTATGTCAATAATCATTCCTGCCAACGCAAGCACCTTTTCACTTAATACTCATAAGTTGACACTGTTCAAGGGAGACAAAACAACTTTGGAAATCGAGGGTGTTGACAGCGGTAAGGTTGCGTGGAGAACCAGCAACAAGGCGGTTGTTTCTGTGAACAGGAATGGAGTGATTACAGCCAGGAAGGCGGGAACTGCCGTTGTTACAGGCAAATACAACGGAATAGCATTTAAATGCAAAGTCACTGTTCAGAATATCAAGAAATTGAATAAACTGCTTTATTCGGGCAAGTATGGCAGGCTCTGGCTCAAGGAGATCAATTCAAAAGGATTTGTTTTCAAGTATAAGAATACGACAGATATGGATATTTGGCTTGACAGTGAATATTTCATACTGGATGGCAAGCAACTGGATGAAGAAAATGATACATTGCCCGGTACTGATTACTGGGTGAATTATAATGATTTGGAATTGATTGTTCCTTCCGGCTTTACCAGAGAGACGATAATGTATTTAAAAAATCCTTCTATAAAATCTAAAAGACTGAGCGGATATATACGGGTATATGAGAAGAAGAGCGATGGAGGAGATGAAATTGATAGAATTCTACTGAAGAATGTGAAATTACAGTAAGTTGGTTGAGATAATGTGCAGGGATTTTAAGGGAACAAGAAACGAGAAAGTGATCCAGAACGAGAAGAACCTGATTGCCATGGGGCAGATGTCGATGGAGATGGTTGCGCAAGCCATCGAATTGCCCTTGGAAAAGATACAGGAGCTTGCCTCGATGAAGACCGCATAGGGATGCATGGCGCCAAACACGCGTGCGGGCCGGCGCGAATCATTCCGATGCGCGCCGGCCCGCATTCTGTCCGTCAATACTCCGTCTGCGCCTCAAAAACCTGCATGACCTTGCCTGTGAGGATGACAGTCTGGTCGGTGACGCGCACGTCCAGCTTGCCGCCGGGGACCTGGACGAGTATGTCGGTGTCTT
>JAZTZK010000009.1:0-18507 GCA_045637485.1 Clostridia bacterium | reverse complement strand
TCCGCTTTCCCGTTTCGTCATGGCGTTTTACTCATAGAATTCTGACTGTTCGTCTCGCTTCCTCGCTCCTGCCTCTCGGCTATCTTCGCAAGTCCGCAAGACCTGTACTCGTTTCCTCTGTATCGTTTTCAAGGTTCGCTCGCTGCCCGCTCGACTTGGGGTTTTGACCCTGTCTCGCTGACAGCTTTGTTATTATATCAAAGGACCCGGCATTTGTCAAGCACTTTATTTGTTATGATTTGATGACGTACTTGTGGTCATTTTCGTCACAGGCCACAATATATGGTATTTTCACTGAAAACATCCACTTAACCGCGTCTTTTTACCGTCGTTTAACATTGAGAAATGGCTTTAAAATGCTTTACCAGCACCGGACATGCCAGTATTGCGGCGATAAGCATTGCTGCGGCCATCGGTTTTTCCCGAATCGGCTCGATGATGTCCCCGGCCATAAGCCGCGGCAGCTTCAGCAGCAGCGCCATGCAGCCCGCTTCGATCGCCCCTGCCAGAACTCGAATGCCCACATACGCCCCTGCGCCTACGCCGCATCCCTTCAGCGCTCCAAGGCTCTGGGCGATGACGCACATCCCGCCGAACCCGCACATCCCCGCCAGCAAGAGCAGCCTGATCTCCTCCGGCATCGCCAGCTTCGATACCCGAAGCGCTCCCGACGGCACATCCAGCAGGCAGACCAGGACATCCGCCGGTCCCTGACCGACCCATTCGCCCAGCGCGCCGGCCAGCGCGCCAAACAGCGTCATATACCCGCAGATCGTCAGTATGCCCATAACCGCCCCACCAATCGGCCGATCATCGACCGCTCCGCCGACGGCTTCGATGCCCTCTAAGCGCCTTTTCCATGCGCCGCGAAGCAATATCATCAGTATGATCTGGGTCAACAGCTGCGCCTCCCACAGCCTCCATCCCATCCCGGCGCTGTTCAACATCCCGACGCCGATGCCGCCAACCAAAAAAGCAGGGCTGAAACCAGCGACGGCCGCGACCAGCCTTTGCAGCTGGCCGCGATTCATACGGGCTCCGGCGGCGACGTTCCTCGCCACAAGGGCCCCCGCGGGCGTTCCTGCCGCCATGCCGACGATCATCCCCGGCGCAGCGGCTCCGGGCAGCCTGAAGCAGGCCCTCATGGGCCTGGCCAACAGCTTCTCATAGGCTTCGACCGCCTCGCCGCAGGTCAAAAGCGGCATCAGCGCCAAAAACGGAAACAGCGCCGGCGCTACCGACGCATACCACCGAACCAGCGCTTCCGCCGCTCCTTTTGACGCCGCCTGGGGCTTTGACAGCAGCAACGCCATCGCGGCCAGGCCGCCCAACCATTTCAGGTGCTTCAAAAACAACCCCCCTGTCTGCCTGATTCTATGCGGACAGGGGGGACAGCAATCCGATAAATTTACAGCTTCTCGGGATAGACGCCCTTGGCGTGCAGCTCCAGCAGCGCCTTCTGGACCAGGGGGCGATCCTCCTTGTAGGTCACGCCGAACCATATCGCCTCGGTTTCCAGCATGTCCACGGTGATCTCGCCGCCCTTGAGCATGCTGTCCACCATCACGGGCAGCAGGCATTCGCACTTGATGTCAGCGGGATCGGCTTTCTTCAGGAATGCCTCGAAATAGCGCTGCATGCCGTCAAACAGGGCCGGGTGGAAGCCCCAGAAGTTCATGGAGACCAGCGCGTCCGGATCCAATTCGACCCCGGGCTCACCGGCAGAGGTATCGGCGATGTGGCCGTCCGCGTACAGGCGGATCTTCGCGACCTCGTCCACGTCCACCATGCGCCCGTCAACCACCTTGCAAACGCCGCGGGTGACCGCGCCGTGGATGCTGACGGTATTTTTCAGGCGATAACCCACCATGGCGGCCTTCTCAGGCGCAGAGCGCTTCACCAGGAAGTCGTGCATCTTCTGGAAGGAATCCACACCGTAGTAGTCGTCGGCATTGATGATGGCGAAGGGCTCGTTTACACAGGCGCGGGCGCACAGCGCGGCATGTACCGTGCCAAAGGGCTTGACCCGGCCTTCCGGCACCGCGTACCAATCCGGCAGAGAGCTGTAGTCCTGGAAAGCGTATTCCACCGCGATCTTCTTTGAGAGCTTGTCTCCGCAGATGCGCTTCATATCCTCCAGCATGTCCGGACGAATGATGAAAACCACCTTGTTGAAGCCCGCGCGAATCGCGTCGCACACGGAATACTCCAACAGGATCTCATTGTTGGGCCCCATCCCTGTAATCTGCTTGTTGCCGCCGTAACGGGATGCCATGCCCGCCGCCATTACGACCAGTGTCGTGTTCATAGTGAACCCTTCCTTCCGTTATAAAATAAATACTGTGGTTATTGGTTACCGTCCGGAAGCGCCGACATCCCGCGCCTCTGTTCCCTTTGCTCCCGTACTGCCGAAGCCCCCGGTACGCTCGCCACAGGCATCATCGTCATCGGTCAACCCGAAGGGCAGGAACACCCCCTGGGCGAAGGCCTCGCCGGTTTCCACCGAGATGGCTCGGTCTCCGGCATTGAACAGCTTGACGAATATGTGCCCCTCGTTGCGCGCACCGAAGTAGTCCGCGTCCACGATGCCCACCGTGTTGTTCAGCTGCAGCCGATACCTAAAGCCAAGGCCGCTCCTTGGAAACAGCATCAGCACCCAGCCGTCGTCGATGCGGACGCGCACACCCGTGGGTATGCGCAGGCTCTCGCCCGGCGCCAGGCTGAAGGCCAACGGGGAAAAGAAGTCATAGCCCGCAGAGCCCGCCGTGGCCCGACGGGGCAGCGGCGGCAGCTCCGGGATCGCCGCGTCTGCAAAGACGTCCTGCCAGTCCGCGCAAAAGCGTCGGGGCGAGACGTGCATAAATCGCGCCACGCCGGCCATGTCAGACGCCCTCCAGTATGATTCGCACCAGGTCGGCATCTGCTTCGCCGGTCTGCTCCATACCGTGGTCCTTCTGGTAAGCCATGACCGCCGACACGCAGCCATCCCCATAGACGCCGTCGGGCGTCCCGGTCATATAGCCCATGGCAATCAGCTTCTCCTGAAGCAGGTATGCCTCCCAGCTGTAGGCGGTCTTCTTCAGCGGCACATACACCATATCGTAGGGCTCCAGCCGGGGAATCGCCTGCTCATTGACCGGTGTGGTCAGCTCGGAGGTTTCATTGGTGGGATAGCCAAACATCTCGTTCAGCGTCACCAGCTGATAGCCCTGCTCCACCACCCAGGGGATGAACTTCAGAAGCTTCTCCAGGTCCTTGTCGGTGGTGTGGAACAGGTAGATCGCGCCCGGCTCCAGCCCCTTGGCGATCTTCGCGTTGTTGGCCGAGCCGGAGGTCGACCAATGGGCGATGCCGTAGTATCCCAGCTGCCTGGCATACATCTGCATGCGCTGGTCTCCCCGGGCGTCGCCGCCCCTGGGGCGCAGGAAGTGGCAGTGGTAGTTCACACCCAGTATGTAACTGAGGGCCAGCTGCTGCTTGTAAACCTCCTCAGCCAGCTCCTCGTCGCTGCACGCGAAAAGGCCGTTGTGGGTATAAGTGTGATTTTCCAGCTCAAATCCGTTTTCCCAGGCATATTTGAGGATTTCACTCTGGGCCTTTTTGATTGCATTCTGACCAATGGGGAAGATCGTCAGCTTGCCGCCCACCTCGATGGCTTTGTCCACGATCTGCTTCAGATTATCCGCCTGGAAGCAGTCGTCCACGGTGATGGCGACGATCTTTTCCTCGGTAGTGGCCTTGGTAAACACGGGCATGAAGCCCTCGGCCGTGGGCGTGGGGCGCGTGGCCGCACGCTGGGGATTCACGGCCTCCGGCTCAGGCGTCGGCTTCGGCGTCGCCTCAGGCGTGGGCGTGGGACTGACCAGCGGCACCAGCGGCTCACCCTCCGCCTGCAGGGGGCCCTCCACCGGCTTGGAAACCGCCTGGTCCGGTGCGTTGCCCTTGGGCAGGAGCAGCGCCAGCGCCACGACCAGCACCAGCGCCGCTGCCGCACCGCCGATGATGATGAGCCGCTTACGGTCTATCGAGCGCTGTCGCGCCCGGGAGAAGATGGGTCTTTTGTTTTGACTTGCCATAGCTGTGTCCTCTGTGTCATTGATCCTGAATGAACAAAACGGATAAGTCCACGGGCGTATCCCGCCATCTTATCCGTCGATCTGTCATTGGCGCAATGCGACGGGAATATTCCCGGATGACGCATCCAGTATAGCAGAATCAGCCAAAAAAGTCAACGCAGCAAGGCCCCGCTAATATGGTCAACAATGGGGCGAAGCATGTTCGCTTCGCCCCAATATCGTCAAATTCTCACCAGGGACAGCGTCACCAGCGGCTGAACAGAGGGATCGGTAAGATTGATGGCCTCGGAGCTGCGCAGCGCGACGGTGGAGCGCTCGCACATATCGCAGATGGCCTGGGCCGTGAAGCTGACCGGACCTTCGCCGCCGACCTCGGTGATGGCCGTGGACTGGCAGGCGTCGTTGACGTTCAGCGTGATATTGGACGTCAGCGTCTGCCCCTCGGGCACCCGCACCGTGTAGGTTGCCAGGTAGGTACCCGCCTCCTCGACGGTGATCAGGCCGCAGTTGACGGCAAAATCGCCGCCTTGGCAGAAGCAATTGCCGTTCACCAGGGGAATGATGCCGTTGGGCGCCACCGCCATGGGCAGCATGGCCGAAAAAATGCCGTACTTCGAGCGCCGTTCAGAGGGCCTGCCACAGTCATATGGCCTGCAGCCGTCGTCATAGTCGCCCCGGATCGATTCATAATTGCCGTTCCTGTCGGGACAGGGCCCGTTATAGTAGGGATAGTTGTCCCAGCAGCGGCGGTTTTCACTCAGGCTGTTCAGGCATCCATAGCGATTATTGGAATCACGGCGTCCGCAGTCGCCGCAGCGATAATTATTTCCCATTTTCTTTGCTCCTTTCAGGGGGTTCGGTGTATACTACGCGCCCCGCACCAAATCTGTGCGGAGCGCGCCCTGATCGGAGTTCAAATATATAATGCCTAAGGTTGATCTCCCGGCACCATTCCCAGGGATTCGCCCTCAATGAGCGTCGTGGGAATCAGTATGGAGCCGCAGACAGCCGCATTGGAATGATCAATCTGCCCGATCAACTGCAGCGCCGCCTGTCGGCCCAGGGCATCGCTGTCCTGGCGGATCGTGGTCAGCCTGGGGCGCACCGCCTGCACCGAGCGAACGCCGTCATAGCCCGTCACGGAAATATCCTCCGGTACCCTCAGGCCCTTTTCGCGGATAATGTCCAACGCCCCGAAGTAGGAGGCGTCGTCCGGCAGCAGTATACAGGTCGGGCGATCCGGGCGCTCCAGCAGCGCCAGCAGACTTTCCCGGATGTATTCAAAATCGTCATAGCGCCCGGGGACGACATAACCGTCGGGAAGGCTCAGGCCTTTCATCTCCATCGCGCGGTAAAAGCCCCGGATGCGGTTTTCCGTCACCGCAGAATTGCGCTTCTGGCCGTGGATAAAGGCGATGCGCCGGTGCCCCAGCGCCACGGCCCGATCCACCAGCATCCGCATACCGTTGACGTTGTCGGATAGAATGCTGCATCGGTTGTCGAAGGTGTGGTCAATGGTGACGCAGGGCAGGTCGCTGTTCACCAGCTCGGCCACCTCGGACGAGTAAAAATCCACGCAGGCGAGGCACACGCCGTCCACATTGCGATAGCGGCAGTGCTCCAGATAGGTCATATCCATCGAGCCGATGTTGTGGTTGATAAACGTGATGTCATAGCCCCGGCTTTCCACCTCGGACTTGAAGGCGTTCAGCACCGCCGCAAAGAAGGGATGCGTCAGTCCGCTGATATTGTCATCGACAAAGAGTACGCCCAGGTTGAAGCTACGGTTGGTCTTCAATGCCCTGGCCAGCGCGTTGGGACGGTAGCCGATCTCGTGGGCGGTTTCCATCACCTGCCTGCGGGTGGCCTCGCTGATATCCGGGTAGCCGTTGAACACCTTGCTGACTGTGGAAATGGACATGCCGCAGCTGCGCGCGACATCCTTGATGGTCACAGACATATGATGTCCTCCTTATTGTCCCAACGCTCTAAAACGATTTCGGGTTCCATATGCAGTATACCTAATTTTTCAATAAAAAGCAAGAGGGTTTTACAAAGATATTGTGGTTAATTCTTATATATTGCCAAAGGGGATCATCGGCAGCTGCCGATGATCCCCTTTGGGAATACTTTATCTCTCACCGTTCGTCCACGGTGGGCGCGTCGTCGGCGAACAGCTTCTCCTGGGTCAGCACGTCCGCCGCGCCGGTGGCGGCCATGCCCAGCTTGGCCTGGAAGGCGCTGAGCGCGGCGGCGGTACTGCTGCCGTAAATGCCGTCAGCGCTGTCCGGAGGCAAGTAGCCCAGCTCGGTCAGCCTGCGCTGGAGCAGGTTGGTCGCCCAGGTGCAATCGCCGGTCTTCATGAAATAATAGGGAATGTTCTTATCCCGGATCTCGGGCATCTCCTCGGTCAGAACATTCACGTCCGTCTCGCAGAGGTTTGGCTCGTAGCCGAAGAGCTCGTTCAGCGTGACCATCTGATAGCCCTGCTGTTTGGCCTCCTCCATCAGCACGCGCATGCGCTCCAGGTCATTATTATTGCTCTTGAAATAATAGATGTTGCCCGGGGCCAGGTTGTTTCCGATGCGGCCCTCCTCCATCCGGCTGCCGTTGTAGGTCCAGCCGGCGATGCCCATATACCCCTCCTGCTTCAGGAAGGTGTGGGTACGCAGGTCGTTTTCGCCGTCGCGGCCGTACAGCCTGAGGAAGTGGGGGTGATACTTTACACCCAGCACATAGCTGACCGCAAGGGACTGCTTCCAGATCTCCGAGACCATCAGCGTATCGTTCAGCGCGTAGAGCTTCGCGGTAGTGCTGAAGCAGCGGTTCTCAATCTCAAACTCCAGACTGTTGAAGCAGTATTGCAGGGCTTCGTCCATGCCCTTCTTCATCACGCTCTCTCCTGTGGGAAACAGCGTCAGCTTCGCGTTGTATTCCAGAGCCATATCCGCGAATTTTCGGGTGATGCCCGCGCCGGAGCACTCATCCAGGGTGATGGCGATTTTTGGCTCGTCGATATAGGCCTTGGTAAATATGGGCAGAAAGCCCTCCTGGGTAGGCTGGGGCCTGACCAGCGCGTATGGGTCGTTGGGGTTGAAGGTGGGTTCGGGCGACGGCGTTGGTTCAGGCGACGGAGACGGCGACGGGGTCAGCACCACGAGCTCTCCGTCCCCCTGCCCCAGCTGGCCCGCGGTCAACACCATTTCATTGTCCTCCACGGGCGGGTTGTTCGCATCCACAAATTTCCCGTCGGGGTTGCCCGCCACCGCCCCGCCAACGCTGTCCGCAGGAGGCTTCTGGCGATTGGTCACCACAATAGCCACGACCAATGCCAGCGCCACCACGGCCAGCGCGGCAATCGCAAAGGACAGGCATCCGCCCTGCGCGCGACGGCGACGATGGATGGTTCTCCTGGGCATTGTCTTACCTCTCTTTATTCCTCATTTTCATCTATATTTTCCTCCCTCTTCTCCGGTCGATGGAGGGTGAAGCTGAATTCAGTGCCCTGCCCCTTTTCGCTGGTCACCCAGATCTCCTCGTCCATTCGCTTCAAAAGCTCCCTGGCGATAGAGAGCCCCAGGCCGCTGCCCTTGCCGCTGTGGGCCTTGTCCACCTTGTAAAAGCGGTCGAACACATAGGGCAAATCGTTTTCCTCGATGCCGATGCCGGTGTCCTTTACGTGAATCACCACCCGCTCGTCGTCCCAGTCGGCGGAGACGGACACGAAACCCTCCTCGGTGTACTTGATGGCGTTGTCCACCAGTATGATCAGCATTTGCTCCACCCGGTCGGCGTTGGCGTATACCGGGGGGCACTGGGTAAAGTCGGTATCCAGCTTCAGCTCCAGACCGTGCTCTGCGGCGATGGAGTTGTATCGGTCGCATACGTCGTACACCACATCATCCAGCGCCATGACGCTCTTTTGAATGGCCAGGTTGCCGCTCTGCAGCCGGGAAAGCTCCAGCTGATCGTTGATGAGCCGGGACAGGCGCTGGATCTCCCGCAAAATGATGTCATAATAGCGCTGCCGGTCAGCCTCCTCGGTGACCATGCCCTCGCTCAGCGGCTCCACCAGCGCCCGCATGGCCGTCAGCGGCGTGCGCAGCTCATGGGAGACGTTGGAGACATACTCCCGCCGTGTGCGCTCCAGGCGTTCCATCTGGGTGATGTCAGAGAACAGGCCCACCGCACCGGCGATGCTGCCGATCTCATCCACGATGGGGGTGATGGTCAGCCGCAGTATCATATCCCTGGCCTGCATGTTGCGGCTCATCGGCTCTCCGGATTGAATCACGGCGTCGAAGTCGTCCCACACGCTCTTGTCGTCGATCACCTTCATCCTCGGGTCAGGCAGGTGGATCGCCGTCTTCTGGCGGGTAAAGAACCTGTCCAGGGCGGGATTGGTGTGGGTGATCCCGCCCTTGGCGTCGATGGCGACGATGCCCTCGGACAGGCCGTTGAGCATATTGCGCAGCCGGTTGCGTTCGACGATCAGCGTATACATGTTGCGGGAAAGCTGGTAGGACAGCTGGTTCACCGCTTTGCCCAGCTCTCCCAGCTCGCCATAGGCATTCTCGTCAGCTCGGACCTCAAGGTCGCCCTCGGACATGGCCACGGCCGCATCCCGAAGCCTGGCCACCGGTTCCATCGCCGGGTGCATGATCTTATCCGCAAGCAGCCACGTCGCTGCCAGCGACACCACAAGCGCCGCCGCCCCTGATACGAGCGCCGGAACCGGACCTCCTGACTGCGCGGCGGAGGACGCCTGCCCTCCCGTCCAAACAAAGAAGACAGACAGACCCACGGCAACCGCGATAGCTACCGCGATTGCCGCTAAGAGTGCCGCGCGCTGAATCAGCACGCTGCTTTTTTTCATGCGTTGACCTCAAACCTGTAGCCTACGCCATAGACCGTCTTCAGCGCCCAGGGCACGTTTTCCTGGGGGAGCTTCTGGCGTATGCGTTTGATGTGTGCGTCCACGGTGCGGGTATCGCCAAAGTAATCGTAGCCCCACACCCGGGAGAGGATCTGCTCCCTGGAAAACACCTGGCCCACGTTGCTGGTCAGCATGTGCAGGATCTCGACTTCCTTGGGCGTGCAGGGGATGACCTTGCCGGACACCTTCACCTGATAGTTTTCCAGGCTGATCTCCAACTGGGGCAGGCGGATGATACTGCTGTCCTCCTCGCTGGTCTTTTCGCTGAAGCGACGAAGCACCGCCTTGATGCGGGCCAGTACCTCGCGGGGGCTGAAGGGCTTCACGATGTAATCGTCGGCGCCCAGCTCCAGGCCCAGTATGCGATCGATCTCCTCGCCCTTTGCGGTGAGCATGATGATCGGCAGGCTGCTGGTCTGGCGGATGGTTCGGCAGACGTCGATGCCCGACACGCGGGGCATCATCAGGTCCAGCACCACCATATCCGGATGCAGGCTTTCAACCATTTCCAGGGCTTGCTGGCCGTCATAGGCGCTCTGATGCTCATATCCCTCGGAACCCAGGTAGAGGCCCAGCGACTCATGGACCACGGGGTCGTCGTCGGCGATAAGAATAAGAGGATACATTGACATTTATATCACCCCAAATA
This sequence comes from Clostridia bacterium, assembly GCA_045637485.1. Taxonomy (GTDB): domain Bacteria; phylum Bacillota; class Clostridia; order Christensenellales; family Aristaeellaceae; genus UBA2862. Next base: position 8,846 of record JAZTZK010000009.1, on the reverse strand, counting down.
TCACTTTTGTACTTTTATTATATACATTCCTTCAACTTAGTGCAACCGAATATGGAAGAAGCCCAATTTTTATCACATTTCCGACAGGATCATGTGAAATTAGGCGAAACAGAGGCGATTTACAGTGATAAAGGGCGGGTTCACCGGGAACCCGCCCTTTATCATGTTAAATATTGTTTCTGTCTGTCGATGGTTTCGTTTTGCTGCGCCACAAACCGGCTGGCCAGCTCCCGGGCATCGGCGTCGGCGCCGCCATAGCTGTTCAACGCCTTGGTCATCTCGATCACGCCCATGGTGGCCCCCTGGATCACGATTTCGGCGATGTGGGCGTCGGAGCGGTCCGCCAGGGTTTCCATCTCCAGCCCCGCCCACATGCCAGCCTTGGCCAGAGGCCCCACCGGCTCGGCTCGACCGCCGGCGTTCACCAGGGCCTGCTCGCTCTGACGCCGGGTGACGGCATAGTCCTCCTTCTCCCGGATCAGTTCGTCGCGCATGGAGCCCGCCTCCGTCTTCTGCATCAGGTGCTCCACCGCGTCCTGCCCCGTGCGCGCGTTGCGCACCACATCCTGGAGCAGCTGCACGGTTTCATTCATAGAAAAACCTCCCTCGCACGTATTCGAAAATAGTGTGCGAGGGAAACAGGAAATGTATAATTGGCAACTCTTACCTTGCCGTCGACCCCAGGTACGCATCGCGCACGCGCTGGTCGGCCAGAAGCTCTTCACCGGTACCCTGCATGGTAATGCGTCCGGTCTCCAACACATAGGCCTGGTCGGCGCAGCGCAGCGCGGCGTTGGCGTTCTGCTCGATCAGCAAAATCGTGATGCCTTCGGCCTTCAACTCGCTGATGATGGTGAAGATATCCCGCACCACCAGCGGGGCCAGGCCCAGGCTGGGCTCGTCCATCATCAGCAGCTTCGGCCTGGCCATCATGGCCCGGCCCACGGCCAGCATCTGCTGCTCGCCGCCGGACAGCGTGCCCGCCAGCTGCCATTCCCTCTCCTTCAGGCGGGGGAAGCGCTGGTAGATGTCCTCGATGCCGGATTCGATCTCGTCCTTGTCCTTGCGCAGGTAGGCGCCGATCTTCAGATTTTCCTTTACCGTCAGATTGTCGAATACCCGGCGTCCCTCGGGCACCATGGCGATGCCCTCGGCCACCACCTGTTGGGCGTTGAAGGGAATGATATCCCGACCCAGAAAGTTTATGGCGCCGGACGCGGTCTTGACCAGGCCGCTGATGGCCCGCAGCGTGGTGGACTTGCCCGCGCCGTTCGCGCCGATCAGCGTGACGATCTGGCCCTGCTCCACATCAAAGCTGATGCCCTTCAGGGCTTCGATGCCGCCGTAGTTGACCTTCAGGTCCTTCACCTTCAGCATGCTTGCCTGCGCCATTACCGCACCCCCTCCTCTTCATCGACGCCCAGATATGCCGCGATGACCGCGGGGTTGTTCTGCACCTCGGCGGGCGTGCCCTGGGCGATCTGCTTGCCGAAGTCGATGACGTAGATGCGGTCGGAGATGCCCATGACCAGGTTCATGTGGTGCTCGATCAGGAACACCGTCAGGTTGAACTTTTCCTTGATCAGCTTGATAAACTCGCCCAGCTCCTCGGTCTCCTGGGGGTTCATGCCGGCGGCGGGCTCGTCCAGCAGCAGCAGCTTCGGCTGGGTGGACAGCGCCCGGGCGATCTCCAGAAGGCGCTGCTTGCCATAGGGCAGCGAGGTGGCCATCTCGTCCTTCAGGTCATACAGGTCCACCTCCCGCAGCAGCGCCTCGGTCTCTGCCCGCATTTTCCTTTCCTCCGCGGCATTCAGCCGGAAGGTGGCGGTCAGGAAATTGCTGGTGCGGCGCAGGTGGCGCGCGGTCAGCACGTTGTCAAACACCGTCATCGAAGAGAACAGGCGGATGTTCTGGAAGGTGCGGGCCACGCCCAGCTTCGTGATCTCGTCCGGCCGCTTGCCGGTGACATCCTGGCCGTTCAGTATGACCTTGCCCTCCGTGGGCGTATAGACGCCGGTGATCATGTTGAAGGCGGTGGTCTTGCCGGCGCCGTTGGGGCCGATCAGGGCCACGATCTCGCCCTCGTTGATGTCCATGGACAGGTCGTTCACGGCCACGACGCCGCCGAAGCGCATGGTCAAATGGTCGATATGAAGCACATTTTCACTCATCTTCCCTGCGCCTCCTTTCCTTTGCCCTTGCGTTGCCAGCCCCGTATCACATCCGGCAGCTCCCTCGTGCCCATGATACCCTGGCGGAAGAACAGCACGACGATCATGATGATAATGGAGAACACCACCAGGCGGAAGCCGTTGCGCAGCAGCGGCACCTCGAAATCGCCGATCATCTGCTTCTGGTCCAGGAAGCGCAGCCACCATTCGGAGGCCGCCACGAACAGGAATGAGGAGATGCAGCTGCCCGTCACCGAACCGATGCCGCCGATGACCACGATCAGCAGGATCTCATAGGTCATGGCAGTTGTAAAGCTCTTGGCCTGCACGGTGGTCTGGTACATGGCCAGCATCGCGCCGCCCATCCCCGCGAAGAACGAGGAGATGCAGAACGCCAGGCGCTTGTGGCTGGCCAGGCGGATACCCATGGCCTCGGCGGCGATCTCGTCGTCCCGGATGGCCTTCAGGGCCCGGCCGAAGGTGGAGTTGATCAGCAATATGATCACGCCGATGCACACGCCGGCTATCAGCAGCGGCACCAGCGTGGACAGGTAAACCGTCACCTGGCCTTCCGCGCCCCGGATGTTGAAATCATTGAACGTGGGAAACAGGCGCAGCATGTTTGAGCCGTTGGTGATCGGGCCCAGCTTGTCCCACTGGAACAGGGCGCGGATGATCTCCGCGAAGCCCAGCGTGGCGATGGCCAGATAGTCGCTCTTCAGCCGCAGCACCGGCAGGCCGATCAGGAAGGCGAAGAACGCCGCCGCCAGGCCGCCCAGTATCATGGCGATGAACCAGGGCAGCGTGAACTGAACCAGGCCGCCGTTATAGTACTGATAGACGTCCATGCGCGCAGCCAGGGGAATGGTAAATATGCCGTACACATACGCGCCGATCAGCATGAAGCCGGCCTGACCCAGGCTGAATATGCCGGTAAAGCCGTTGCACAGGTTCATGGATACTGCCACCAGCGCGTAGGTTGCGCCCTTCTTCAGCACTGTAAACAGCATGGAGGTGGCCGGTATGAACTGCTCTGCGACAAATACGGCAACATAGATACAGGCGACGATGACCGCCGATATGATCGTGGCGGAATCGATCTTCTTCTTTGTCAGACTGTTGCTCATTCCGCTCACCTCACACCTTGTCCGTAATTTTCTCGCCGAACAGACCCGTGGGCTTGACGGCCAGTATGATGATCAAAAGGGCGAACGTGAAGGCATCGGAGAAGGTGGCCAAGCCCATGGGGCCGGAGAGGATGCCCGCCTTGAACAGTATGATGTCCAGGCCCTTGATGATATTTTCAGCAATGCCGATGATGAAGGCGCCCACCACCGCGCCGGGGATGGAGCCGATGCCGCCGAACACCGCCGCCACGAAGGCCTTCAGGCCCGGCATGGCGCCGGAGGTCTGGATGACCGTGGTATAGTTGGTAAAGTACAGCACAGAGGCCACGCCCGCCAGGAACGTGCCGATGACAAAGGTCATCGATATGACGCTGTTGATCTTGATGCCCATCAGCTGGCTGGTCTCAAAATCGCGGGAGACGGCCCGCATGGCCATGCCGATCTTGGTGTGGTTGATCAGCAACACCAGCGCCACCACCAATATGATGGTCAGGAAGGGCGTGATGATCGTGACCATCTTGGTGGTCGCGCCGAAGATCGTCACGGAATCGGATATCCAGGGAATGGTGGGATAGATCTGGTTCAGGCCGCCGGTGATATACAGCACCAGGTTCTGCAATGTATAGCTGACGCCGATGGCCGAGATCATGGCGCTCATGCGGGGCGCGTTGCGCAGCGGCTTGTAGGCCACCCGCTCAATGACAAAGCCGATCAGCGCCGTCAGCACCAGCACCAGCGGTATGCACAGCCACAGCGGCACACCGCTGGCCGCCATGTACACCATGATGATGCCGGACACCATGAAAACATCGCCGTGGGCAAAGTTGATCAGGCGCAGTATGCCGTAGACCATCGTATAACCGATGGCGATCAGCGCGTACTGTCCGCCGACCGATATGCCGGAGAGGATGTAGGGAAATACGGTATTCCACATGTCGGGAACGCTCCTTTTAAGCTCAGTAGTTCCTTAACCGCCGTAGGGGCGGCGTTGCGCCGCCCGCCAGGTACAGGGATGTGCTTTGTACTCGGGCGGACGCCGCAACGGCGCCCCTACAACCTGCCGCAAGGTGCGGCGAATAATCAAGCATCGGCGGAGGCGAAGGCCTCCGCCGAAGGTTCGGGCAGGGTTCTTATTGGACGGTCTGCTCCGTCACGAACTCCCAGTCGCCGGTCTCGTTGTTGATCTTCTTGATGAAGGCCGCGTCGCGGATGGCGTCGCCGGTCTCGTCAAAGGCGATCTCGCCGGACACGCCGGTCAGCGTCACGGACGGCAGGGCGGCCTTGACTGCGGCGGAATCGATGGAGCCGGCAGCCTTCAGCGCCTCGAGCGCGGTGTAGTAGGCGTCATAGCCCATGGCGGACACGGCAGAGATCATGTCGTTGCCGCCGTTGTTGGTCATGGCCTCGGAATCCTCGTTCAGCCAGGCCTTGAAGCCCTCGTCGAACGCGGGGGTAGCGCCCTCCTGATAGAAGGTGGTGATGATCACGTCCACATTGGTGCCCTTGGCGGCCTCGGCCACGACGTTGCTGTCCAGGGTGTCAGAGCCCAGGATCGGGAAGGTCGCGCCCTGGCTGGCAGCCTGCTGCACGATCTGGGTGGAATAGGCGATGGACACGGGGCAGAAGAACACCTGCGCGCCATAGTTGGCGGCATTGGTCAGATAGGAGGTGAAGTCAGCGGTACCGGTGGGGAAGCTCTCCACGATCGCAGTGCCGCCCAGACCCTCGAACGCCTGCTTGAAGTAGGTCAGAAGGCCCTGGTCATAGTCGTTGCCCAGCTCGCCCAGGCAGTACGCGGTGGTCGCGCTCAGCTCCTTGGCGGCGTAGTTGGCCAGCACGGTGCCCTGGAAGGGATCCAGGAAGCAAATGCGGAAGTAGTGATCATTGCCCGCGGTGACCTGCGGGTTGGTGCAGGTAACGCCGATGGCGGGGATATTCGCGTCGGCAAAGTACTGGCTGCCCGCGATGGACACGCCGGAGCCGTAGCTGCCCAGCACCACGGATACGCCCTCGGACACCAGCTTCTGCGCGGCAGAGGGGGCCTTGTCGGTGGAGGAGCCGTTGTCAGCATAGACCAGCTCGACGTCGTAGGTCGTGCCGCCGATCTCTACGGTAGGCGTCTCCTTGTTCGCGTACTGCATGCCCAGAATCTCCTGCTTTCCGCCGGCGCCGCTGTCGCCGGAGGCGGGCTCATACACGCCGATCTTCACGGTCTCAGCCATGGCCGCCGCGGAGAGGACCAGCATCATTGCCAATACGATTGCCAATACCTTTTTCATGAGAAAAAACCTCCTGTTAATTTGGATAGCGCTATTATACATTTTTCAAAACACAAATGCAACCCCAAAATTGTTTATTTTGCAGTATTTCTGTATGCTTTGTGCGTCCGCTCCACAAAAATCCGCCTGTGGCGGACACAATTCATCTGTTTTTGCAGAAATATATTGAATTTGCATGCAAATTGTGTCCCGTAGGGCATTGTGTATTTATAAATGTCCGTTTTGACAGATACAACGCGACTCCTCCCGCTTGAATCTTTCTATAATAGTATACATTGTGAAACATATTTTGTTTCACTGGTAAATCATATAATTATCACATTGCGATCACAATTTTTTTATGTATAATTATTAACAATTGTTGACAGTTATTGTATTTCGTGGTACAATGTATATGATTGGTTTCTTCGTCGTATTTGATTAGTCCGACTTGGGAGGCGTCAACGATTTATGGAACGATATTTCAGCCTCGCGCTTTTATTGGCACTGTTACTAACCACCTTTAATTATTCCGCTTTTGCCGAATCAGAGGATGTCAGCATAGACGAAACGGAATTCTCGGAATCTGAAGTCCGACTGCCCGATGCGCTGGTACTCGGGGACCTGGGCATCATAGACGTCGATCTGCTCAGTGATCCTGAGACAGACGACAGCATGCAAATCACCGGTGAAGAGGACGAACCGTCTGACGGCGTCCATCAGTCCAACAAATCCAGTCCTGTTCTTTCAGCCACATCCATAACCATCGGCGAAAAGGAAAAATACACCAAGCTGAAGGTCCAGATGACGGTGAGCAACGGAAAATCGCCGAAAATCAAATGGCGCTCCGCCAACAAAAAAATCGCAAAGGTCGATTCCAAGACCGGTAAGGTCACCGGCGTCAAAAAGGGCAAAACCACCATATATGCAAAGGTGGAGGGCTATAAAAAGGAAATTAAGTGCAAAGTCAACGTATTGAAATCTCCCAAAGCCAGAAACTTCTCCATATCGCCGAAGAACGGTTCGCTGAAGGTCGGCCAGGTCGGCCAGTACAAGATAAAATTCGACAGCGGCTACGGCGGGAGCTTCACCTTCTCCAGTAGCGACCCTGAGATCGCCTCAATCGACGAAAAGGGCCTCGTCACCGCCATTGCGCCCGGTATGTGCAAGATCAAGGTGACCATGTACAACGATGTTTCCCACACTGTATCGCTTCAGGTTCTTGAGAACGGCTCCTCTGAAAACGATATAATTGACAAGCTGCTCGAATATGCCCGGAGTAAGCTGGGCAAGCCCTACGACACCAGGCATAATTTCGGACCCAACAGCTTTGACTGCATCGGCTTTACATACTGGTGCTACAAGCAGGTCGGCGTCAAACTGAAGGATTCCACCAGCAAACAGGTCAGCGACAGCCGCTTCATGGAGGTTTCCTACGATGAACTGGCTCCTGGCGATCTGGTCTACTTCCATACCGATACCAGCGATACTCCAGACCACGCCGCCATCTATCTGGGCTATGGTGAAATCATCCACGCTTCTTACACCGCCAAAGAGGTCATCATCAGCCAGCTGGTCTCCTCGAAATCCGATTACTATAAGCGCAATTTCCACTGTGCCCGCAGGGTCTTCACCTGAGGTAAACGGAATATACCCCCTCGTTTCAACCCAGACAGGCGACGCGATCGCCCATCTGTGGCAGGACGAGGGGGTTTTGTGCCCTAAGGATCCTCTTTGTTTTCAGAATGCTCGGTCTTATGCCTTTGCTTTTTCAGCGCGTCTTTTCGCTTTTCCGATTTGATATACATATACAAAGCGTCAAACGGCGCAATAATCACGCTCACAAGCAGCGCGATATAAATCCACTTCATACGCTCACGCCCCGGTCTTCGAGCTTTATATCCTGATTATTCATTGAATTTCCGTATAGATCATTCCCCTTTTGCCCCTGTCAGAGCGCATCAGCGACGTATGATCCGCAATCATGCCATTTCCTTTGATTGATATCCCTCGAAGCTTTGATATATCTGCACTTGCCCTGCGCAACATCGTAATATGCGGCGAAAAGCGCTTTCTGTCAAAGGGTATGCCGGCTTCCGCCAGAGCGTGGCGCAGCTGACGGACATAGCCTTGCAGCCCCACGGACGGCTCCAGGCCTGCCCACCACAAATCGCCAAAGCAACCCATACCCTCAAGCCTCAGTTCAAACGGTTCAAAGGATATGCCGCGCATGACCTCCAACACCTGTTCCGTGTCATTATACTCTCCGATAAAGGCAAGGGTCAGGTGCAGATTCTCCCTGGGCGTATAGCTGCCCCGGACACCCATGCGCAGCAAATCGTTCTGGACATTGCATATCGCATCGCGCATATTCTCCGACAACCGCACCGCTATAAACAGCCTCATGGCACATACCACCTCCCCGCAGCCGTTGGCATGGTTATTATGCCTTCACTGTATCCAACTCCATTATATCCGAATATCTGCTCTAAATCAACCCGCCGGGATAAAAGAAGAGAGCCATTCCAACGAACGACTCTCGATGAGATCCGGCGACGACCTACCCTACCGGGCCGTTTCCAGCCAAGTACTATCAGCGTGCTGAGGCTTAACTTCTGTGTTCGGGATGGGAACAGGTGGGTCCCTCAGGCTATTGTCACCGGAAATCTGCTGTGCAGGAGCCTATTGCCGCCGCCTTTCTCTTTTCGCCGCTCGCCTATCGAACCGGCTCGCGTCTTCCTTTACTCGGCGTCGCTTTGGGCTTTCGCACAGGGGCTTGGCTTTATCCGCACCCTCAAAACCGCACAGGATCGAGTTCTGTTCATCACCTGACCAAGGTGACTTCCTTCACTCTCTTTGAAACTTCTCTCTGCCGACGCCTTCTACGGCGTCCCCGCGGATTCCTCCGCTCCACAAACCACTGGCTCCCGAGTGTTCGTCTTCGTGTCCCGCTTTGTCTCCGCTGGCTTTCGCTTGCTTTGACTCCACTCTCCACTCTCTACGCTTCACTCTCTTCCTTAGATCAAGCCCTCGACCGATTAGTATCATCAAGCTCCATACGTTGCCGCACTTCCACCGATGACCTATCTACCTTGTCGTCTTCAAGGGGTCTTACCTGCTCTTGGCAGTGGCAATTCTATTCTCCAGGGGGGCTTCACGCTTAGATGCCTTCAGCGTTTATCCCGTCCGCACTTCGCTTCCCAGCTGTGCCATTGGCATGACAACTGTTGCACCAGAGGTGCGTCCATCCCGGTCCTCTCGTACTAGGGACAGCTCCTGTCAAAATTCCT
>JAZTZK010000008.1:0-20485 GCA_045637485.1 Clostridia bacterium | reverse complement strand
GTGGATTACCCGTCAGGCCGTTTTGCGTTTCGTGCCTTCTGGCTGATAGACATAAACCGGGTTCACGGGAATCTCGATGCCGTGGCGCTCCAGCATCAGCTTCAAGCGGCGGTTCAGCTCGCGGTTGGCAGCCTTGTGCTTGCCGGTCTGTGCATCAAAGGAGATCCTCAGCTGCATACAGCCGTCCGTAATGTCGTCTACGCCTTCATAACACGGGCTGGAGATCACGCCGGGAACGTCAGCAAGCATTTCGGGCAACTCCGCCTTCAGGATCCCTTCCAACTCAGCCAGGTTGGCACTCAGCCCCACCGGCAGCTTCAACGTCGTATGGGTCACCTCCGGGTCGCTGCTGATGATGTCACGTATGGAGGAGTTGTTGAAGACCTTGGTATCCAGACCGCGATTAATCCGGGTGGTGCGCAAGCCGATCTCCTGCACGGTGCCGTTCCAACCGCCTACGGTGATGGTGTCGCCGACCTTGAAATTGCCCTCGACCAGTATGAAGAAACCGGCGATGATGTCGTTGACCATGTCCTTTGCGCCCATGGAGACCGCCAGCGTGATGATACCGGCGGAGGCCAGCAGCGCCTGAGTGGGAATTCCGAACTGGGACAGGCCGTAGTAGATGAACGCTATGACGCACACGTATTTGAGGGAACTGCGCAGCAGCAGGCATATCGTCTCCGTCCGCAGGTCGGAAACCCTTGCAATGTTGTAGAGCACGCGGTTGGTCAGCGACACGAATATGTAAAGGGCAAACAGCAGCACCAGACAGGCGGTGACCGCGAAAATGTTCACGCCCTTTTCCCAATGGCCGTACAACACATAGGACAGTCCGCTGAGCATGGCATTGCCGTTGGACAGGCTGCGGTAGGCCAGCGGCAACAGACTCAACAAGCAAAAGACGAGCAACAGCTTGTAGGCAATGGCCTTGACGCGCTCGGCGGGCGTCTGGCCGGACTTGGCGTTTTTCACATGCCAGCGCTTGTCGAAGCCCTTCTTCTCCTTCACTCCGACGATGTTCAAAATGTCGGACACGGATACGCCAAGCCTTGAAAGAAGGGCCTTATTCTGCGTCGGTTTCTCGGCAATCGCCTCCTCAGGCGGAGCGGCGTCCACCACGTCGCGCTGGTAGTGGAACAGTGCCATCAGCAGGATCAAGGCCTGTCCGGCCAATACAACCAGGGCGATGCGCAGGGAGATCAGGAAGGCGGCGGTGTCGTGGACACGCTCGGCGACGGGGATCAGATAGTACGCTTCCGATTCACCGAATCCCGCGTAATATATTTTTTCGCCGTGTTGCAGGAAGCCGCTGCGGGTGTCCTTTAGCTTGTCCGCATTGTATCCATAGTTTTCTATGGATTCGCCGATATAGCCGAACCCGGTTGTGGCGGAGATAGTCAGATCCTTCTTGTCGAGGGCGATAGCGGAGGTCGGCAGGCCCACGGTCATGACGGTCAACACGCTGTTCATACCCAGCGGCTGGGTCAGGTAATCCCTGAGCGTGGGGTCGACGCTGATCTGTACAAAGCCATCGGCCATGTCCGCTTCGTCGCGCAGGCTCACGCCGATGAACTGGCGGCGCACGTTGGATATTCCATCCGGCATGGGTGGCTGGACGACGTGATCCGCGCCTTCCAGCAGGGGCAGGAAGGCATGAGAGGCGTCGGAGGGATCGTCGCTGAGCCTTAAATGGTCATAGGGGGAGTTTGTGACGATCACCCTGCCCTCCCGATCATAGATGTAAATGTGCTGAACCACGAGCATCTCGCTCAGATCCGCCAGATCCCTGCGGGTGATGTTTTCAGTGCCCTTGGTTTTTACGTAGTCGCGGGCGATTCGGCACTGGGTCAGGTATTGCTTGTCGAACCAGCTGTCGACCCGTTTCTGGATATCCTGATAGAATTGCAGGGTATCAACACCGGAATCGGCGTAGCTCTGCATGGCATTCAGGTCTTTGGTAATGTTGTTGAGCAGCTGGATATACCAGCTCACGCCGAATATGACGATCACAATCACCAGGCCATAGGATGCCAGCTGCTTGAGAAGATCCCTGCCGTTCAGCTCGTGCCGCTCCAGCGTCAGGGAGATATAGTGGACGAACAGCCACAGTATCACGCAGGCGATCACGCTGATGAACACCGCCCGGGATATGTAGGAGAGGAATTCCCATATGCTTATGCCGCAAACGATGTAGAACGGCCCGTATGGCACGATGGAGCCGAACACCATGTCTTTCAGCGCTGAGGTCAGACTGATTTTGCCTCCGTCGCTGGGGAAGAGAATCATGCGTCGGAGGTCGGCTTTCTGGGCGGTTGCTTCGTCGGCAAAGCTGCTCAGGTCGAGGTCGGGAATGCCCCTGTAGTTCACAACGCTGGTGGCCAGGGCGCTTCCCTCGGTGGTGACGATGTCTCTGTTGCTGATCGGAGAAACCATCAGCGTCTTACCAATCCTGCTTTCATCAGGATGGGCTACGATCATGCCGGTATCCTTCATGGCGACTGCGACGATACCGTTGTGGCCCACGGAAAGGTGCGTGATGCGGTTCATGGCAAAGCTGCCCTCTATCATACCCTGGGCAAACTGGGTATCGGCGATGGTATCCTGGGACAGGGTGATCCCCATCGTTTTCGCTTCCTCGCGGCTTTTGACCAGCAGCTCATGGGTTTTGACAAGCGACTCCTCGTTTGCCTCCAGCGTCGGTATCAGCCTGGCAATCTCAATGTAGGCGCGCCTGATCTGAGGATTGATGATCTCGAAATAACGCCGGTCAAAGGAGAATAGGGAGACGATGAGACAGGCGATGAACGTCAAGGCCCACGCCAGGTACATCCGCACCTTGCGCCAGAACAGCTTTTTTTCGTAGGAAGTCTGCTGTTTGGGATTGCTCTGTATCATGGATGCCAGCTCCTTACAAAGAGTGTGATTCGATGAAATGCCGAAGGACGTCTATTCATCATCATCAGCCTTCATCTCGCCGTAGAAGTTGACGATAATGGAGGTAATCAGCGCGACCACAACGATGCCGTAGAGTCCAAGTATGACGGAGAGTATGCGCCCCATGGGCGTGACCGCGGCAAAGTCTCCAAAGCCGATGGTGGTTACGATGGCGAAGCAGTACCAAAGCGCGTCGTTGAAGGTGGTGATCCCTTCCTCCAGATGGGGCAGCACCAGCGAAAAGGCCACGATCAGCAGCACAATGCCAAACAGGATTTCCGCCGCATAGGTCTTGCGGATGATCTTTTTCAGCGTGGGCATGTCGATGCGGGAAAAGGCGATTGTGCCCACGTGGGCGACGCACTGCCAGGCGATGAAAAGGATCATCGAGATCATCTCCATCTGCCACATGAGTATCACAATCACCGCGATCAGCGCAAGATTGATCAGCGTGCTGCGGCGGCTGTGGTCCCTGAGGATGGTCAGCACCCGGCTGAAGATCAGTGACGCCTCGTAGAGCCACGCCACGATTCTGAAGTGGATGTCCTGGGTGTAGGCGTCTATGGTCAGCACCGCGCCGTCGGCGCTCTGCCGGCTGAGCAGTATCAAAACGGCGCAGACCAGGAAGACGGCCGCGTAGACGGTGTGCCGTATGACGTCCATGCGGTGCTTGGCGCGGGCGAGGTAGATGCGGATGACCTGGGTCAGAGCCATGCCCAGGAACATCAGCGCAACAAGGCCCCATTTTCCGGAGGCGTTGCCCTTCTCGATAACGGTGTAGAAGTATTCGATGTAATAACCGGCCAGTGCCAGCACAGCCAGGGACAGCAAGCCGTCCAGTACGGTGAGCAGACCGGCGTTCTTCGGTGCTTTCTGCGCGCTCATGAAACCTTATCTCCTTATGGCGTTATTGCCCGGAAGCCGTTTTTTTCTGCTTCTGCAGCCTCTCCGGGTGATATTTTTGAATGTAGGCATCGACCTGCTTGCCATAGCCGTGCTCCCGCATGCCCCTAAAGGTCAGTTGACGGATGATGTCGTAGATCACGGCCATGAGCGGTACGCCGATCAGCATGCCCAGGATGCCCCAGAGACCGCCGAAGAGCAGTATGCCGAACATAACCCACAGCGCTGAAAGACCGGTGGAATCCCCAAGGATCTTGGGACCGATCAAATTACCGTCCAGCTGCTGCAGGATGATGACGAAGATTATGAACATCAGTGCGTGCATCGGGTTTTCCAGCAGTAACAGCAGTACGCAGGGAACTGCACCGATGAAGGGGCCAAAGAAGGGAATGATGTTCGTCACGCCGACGATTACGGCGATCAGCAGCGGATTTTTAAAGCGCATGACCAGGCAGCCCACGAAGCAGATCACGCCCACGATTGCGGAATCAAGCAGCTTGCCCATGAAGAAGCCGTTGAACATCCTGTCGGCAAATTTGACCTCGTTCAATACCCACTCGGCCCAGGAGGGCTTCAGCGCGCTGCGAACGATCATAGTGGCCTGCTCCGCCAGCTGCTTGCGCTTGGACAGGAAGTAGAGAGCGACGATCGTGCCGATCATCAGGTCCTTCAGGGCTCCGAACACACCGGTGACCTTCGAGGCCGATCCTTCAATGACGGGCTTCACCTTTTCGATGATGGTACCCGCAGTGCTGAAGGTCGTCGAGAGAGCGTTGAACCAGCCGAGGATGTCCCCCATGGTGTTATTGATAAAATCGGCTTGCTCCGGATGGCTTGAGGTGTACTCGTTCACATAAGCCGAGAATTGCTCCTGCAGTAGCTTGACCCGGGCGGGAATCGACTTGGCAATTTCGACAATGCTGCTCACCACCTGGGGTACGATCAGCAGTATGACGCCAAACACGATCAGTATTGCGATAACCAGGGCCAGCACATTGGCAAGGCCGCTTGCCTTGCCGCCGAACATACGGTCCAACCAGTTGGCCAGGGGCGTGACCAGATAGGCGATGGCGCCGCCGAACACAAAGGGACGAAGTATCTTCAGCAGCAGGTTTAACGCGTCTGGCTGGCCGCTGCCATTGAACACCTCGTTGGCGTACAGAATGGCGAGGGCGGTGACGATCAGCGCGGTAAGACCCCACTTGAAGTACTTTTCGTTTTCTTTGTTCTTCATAAGGTTTCCTCCTCTCTGAACCCATATAAACTTATTATAACATTATTGTTTGGATAGAAAGTGTAATTATTGAGTTAAAACGCATGTTGATTGGCGGATTGACCATTCAACGTTTTGCTATTCTTATTGTTTGTATGGTATAATATTTCAAGGGAAAGGAGTCTTCCCAGTAGTTTACTTATTCCCACATTGTGGGAAAGAAAGGAGTTCATGGATATGAACATCATTCCCGTTGCGCTGGCGGAGGAAGCCGCCGATCTGTCCAAAGCCCTTGAGGGACTGACCAAGGAGGAGGCTGCCGGCGTCGGCGCCGTCATGGGTATAACCGTCGGCCTGCTTATCGCAGGGTTCATCGTCTGGTTCATTTTTCAGGCCATTGCCGACTGGAAGATCTTCAGCAAGGCCGGCGAATCCGGCTGGAAGTCCCTGATCCCAATCTACAATGTATTTGTTGAATACGACATCTCGTGGAACGGCATGATGGGTCTGGTTTACTGCGTGGCGGTGCTCTGCGCCAACGTGCTGACATCGGGCGAGGTCGTGCAGAACTGGAAGACGATCGCTGCTGCCGTGCTGCTCATAGTTGCCCTAATTCTGCACATCATTCAGTCCATCAAGCTGGCCAGGGCCTTCGGCAAGGGCACAGGCTTTGGCATCTGCCTGATACTGTTTGGGCCCATTGCGCGGCTGGTGCTGGGCTTCGGCAGCGCGCGCTACATCGGCAAGGAGTAATTCACTACATAAAGAACAAAAGCAGCCGACGCGAAGCGCGGTTGACTTGAATCGATGCCAAAGAGAACCCGCGAAGCGTTTTGCGCTGCGGGTTCTCTTTGAAGGACTGACCGGGATCCACTTGCGTCCAATTTGTTTATTTGAATATACGCCCTCCCGAACCTGATGTCATGCGGTTCTACCACAAATATCCCTTATCCTGATTGATTGGCCAGGGTGAGGACCTTTCCGATGCTGTCATGGAAGACAAGATCGGCTTCGCCATCCAAAAGCGTTTTGCTCTTGTTGATGATGACCAGACGCCCGCCGTCGAACTGTCGCGCAAGCCCTGCCGCAGAGCCGACCTGCAGAGAGGTTCCCCCGACGATCAGCAGATCCGCGTTTTTGATCAGCTTTCTCGCATTGTCATGGGCCTCCTTTGGCAGGAATTCACCATACAGTGTTACATCCGGGCGGACCATTCCGCCGCACTTCGGGCATCGGGGCTTGCCAGTGCTCTCGAAGACGAAATCCACACCGAAGGCGGCGTTGCAGACGGTACAATGGTTGCGCCATGTCGTCCCGTGGATCTCCTGCACGTTTGCGCTGCCTGCCTTCTGGTGGAGTCCGTCGATGTTCTGAGTGATGATGCCTGCCAGCCTGCCGTCCCTTTCCCATTGCGCCAGGATGCGATGCGCCGCGTTTGGCTGCACCGATCTGGCGTCCAGATGACTGCGATAGTAATCAAAAAACACATCCGGTTCGTTTTGCAGGCATTCACAGGACAGCAGGTACTCCGGCTGATAGCGGGCAAACCGCTTCTCCGTTTTGTGGTAGAGCCCGTCCCGGCTGCGAAAGTCGGGGATTCCACTCTCCGTGGAAACGCCGGCGCCTCCCAGGAAGACGGCGTGGGTGGCATTGCTGAGCATGACACGGAAAGCGGATAGCTTTTCTTCGTCTGTCATGCGATTGAATGGATGCTTCATGGCGTTATCTCCCGCAGAATTTTTTAGTTTGAATTCATACGGCTGTCAGACCGTGAATTCTGGCCCGTGGTTTTCTTTTCGACAATCGATTTACGGGAAAAGTATAGCACAGGCGAGCTTCCCGGCGCAACTATGAAATCTGGTCCGCAGTCGGGCGACACCGCATAAAGTCAAATAATTCAGGTCGATGTGCGGTTTATTACCGTTAATCGTATGCTGTGCGGCGATATCATGAAATTTCTGAGCACTAAAAGGTGAAAATAACAATACAATTCCCTTATGATGTGATATAATAGTACTCTGAAAGAGGATGCGTTTGTCGGCTGCCCATGCGATACAGCGATTCCGGGCGCTCCCGGCTTATGATTGCAGGCAGACCGGAACATATGCATAAAATGTGAAACGCAACGTGTTGAATTGGAGAATAGCGATGGATATGAAGCTTTTCAGTCAGGCTTTGATGAAGTTCTTCGGCGGTATTATACTGATGGGACTGCTGCTGTTTTTACCCGCAGGGACGATCCACTGGTGGCAGGGCTGGCTACTGATGGGCATACTGTTCATTCCCATGTTCGTTGCCGGGATGGTGATGCTGAATAAGTCGCCGGAGCTGCTGAAGAAACGGTTGAATGCGAAGGAAGAGCAGGAAGAGCAACGATGGGTGATCCTGCTCAGCGGAATGGTGTTTCTCGGAGCATTCGTCATTGCGGGGCTGAATTATCGCTTTGGCTGGATCGTACTGCCGGATTGGGTCAGCTGGGCTTTTGCGATCGTATTCCTGCTGGGCTATCTGCTGTACGCAGAGGTGCTTCGCGAGAACGAATGGCTGTCCCGGACTGTGGAGGTTCAGGAAGGACAAAGGGTTGTGGACACGGGCCTGTACGGCGTGGTACGGCATCCGATGTATATGTGTACACTGGTGCTGTTCTTTTCCATGCCCTTGGTGCTGGGTTCGATCATATCGTTTATCATCATGCTGGCCTATATCCCGGTCATCGCCCGGCGCATCAAAAACGAAGAGCAGATTTTGGAGAAGGGCCTGAAGGGGTACGCGGAATACAGGCAGAGGGTACGCTGGAAGGTC
This sequence comes from Clostridia bacterium, assembly GCA_045637485.1. Classification (GTDB taxonomy): domain Bacteria; phylum Bacillota; class Clostridia; order Christensenellales; family Aristaeellaceae; genus UBA2862. The sequence continues at coordinate 12,630 of JAZTZK010000008.1, read as the reverse complement.
ATACCGTTCGTATGGTAAAGGGGAAAGGGCTTTTCAGAGATGCATTCCGTTGGCTACAGCGCTCAGGCGCGGATGTGTGCCGCTGATCATGCACAGGGCCTTAGCGTTCGGCGTGACGCGGCGCGGGGCGAATGCGCTTCATGGAAATTCTGGACAAGACCGGCTTCGATACCGTTCTCATGGATAGAGGGCATCGTTGCCAAACAACGGAATAGGAGGCGATCAAATGAAGAAGATACTGTTTGCGCTTTTTGTGTCGGTACTTGTGCTGATGGGCATCGGTGCCTCGGCAGAGGCAGACCTGACGCTGCTGGTCTATATGTGCGGCGCCAATTTGCAGGAGGCCGGATGCTATGACATCTATGAAATGGGCATAGCGGAAACCGGTGATGAAGTCAATATCGTGATACTCGCAGGCGGCGCGTCGGAATGGACGTTTGATGAGATCGAGGGCAACACGCGCAACCTCATTACCATACGCGACGGTGAATTCGAGTCCATAACGGACTGGGGCTGGGCTTCCATGGGCAGCGGGGAGAGTCTGCTGGAGTTCCTGGAATATGGCCTTTCCGAATATCCCGCCGACAAGACGGCGGTCATATTGTGGGATCATGGCGCGGGTTCAGAGGCCGGCATTTGCTTTGACTACACGACTGAGGAAGAGGATGGGCTGTCGCTCATTGAGATCAACGATGTGCTGTATGATCTGAACGAAGCGCTGAACGGCTTTCACATCGACCTGTTCGGATGCGACGCGTGCATGATGGCTACCTATGAGATGGCCGCTATGTTGTCCTACTACGATATCGACTATTTTGTCGCCAGCGAGGAGCTGGAGCCTGGTCTCGGGTGGAACTATACGTCCTGGCTGAACGCGGTCAAGGAGAACCCCGGCATGACGACGGAGGCGCTTTGCGGGCAGATCATCGACAGTTACATGGAGGCTGGACTGGAAGCAAGGCCCGACGACTATCTGACGATGAGTGCGATCGACCTGAGGAAAATGGAGGGGCTGCAGAGCGCCATGGAGAATATCGGCGCAGTGCTGATGAATGAGATGGAGCGGGGCAACGCCGCGGATGTCCGCCGGGGCCGCAGTCGGATGTATACCTTCGGTTCCTTCGCTGACGGCAGCTGGGACATGGTGGACATGGGCGCCATGCTGGATGCCTACGCTCAATTTGACGCAAACGGAGCCGCGGAAGCGCGCAAAGCAATGCGGCAGGCAGTGCGGATCAACAGGCAGACGGACAATCTGAACCCTTGCTGTGGATTGTCGGTGCTGATTCCCCAGGATACAAAAAACGAGTTTGAGAACTACATCGATGGTCTTGATCTCTCCTTCTACATGCCCAATTGGATGGGCTTTGTCAAGGCCTATGCAGAGGAACTGGTGGGTGGGAGCCACAGCTTCGCGCAAACTACGCCCCAGAACATCTCTGGTTCAGGGTTCATCTCCCGGATTTCAGCTTTGATTGGGGAATCCACGGCTGAAATGAGCTGGAACGAGGCGACAGAGAGCTATGAGGAGACGTCCCAGCCGGCCAATGTCGTCGTCCCGACAGGAAACGACTATGCTTTTTCCGCCAGCCTTACGCCGGAGGACATGCAATACCTGGACAATGTCGAGGGCATGTTGATGATGGACATCAGCGACGAGGAAATGTTTGGATATATCGATCTGGGCTTGATGCAAAACAACGTGATCGACTGGAACAGAGGCGAGGTCTACAGCCTGTTTGACGGCACCTGGCCGATATTTGGCGACCAGCTGGTGCCGCTTTACGATCAAATCAGAAACGATTACGGCAGGCGGAGCCTTATCCCGGTCAAGCTGAACGGAGAATACACCTATCTGGTGGTGGAGTTCAAGGCCGGGGATACGGAAGGGCGCATTCTGGGCGCGAACGCGGGCTATGACGAGAACGGCCTGCCGGTGCGGAATACGACCACGTTGAATGAGGGAGACAGCATCATTCCCGTCTACACGATATTTGTCGACACCGGGGATGATAAGCTGCAGGAATCGGAATTCGACGGGGACGAGATTCTGTGGGAGGACGGAATGACGGTGACCTACGAGGATCTGGGCGAGGATGACGAGAAGCTGGAAATGATGTTCTGCTTCGTATTGAACGACGTGTTTGGAGAATACGATATGACTGAAGCCATATCCTTTGAGGTATAGGCGTACCCCCCGGGCATTTGGACGTGGACAGATACATGGAATATTTACTAAAGTTTAGTATACAGAGATAAATAGATATGTTATAATGCTATTTAGTTCCAGAGAGAACAATTCAGAAAGAGAGGTTATACCCAATGAAGAAGCTCGTATGTGTTCTGATGGTCCTGTGCCTGATGGCAGCGTCCGTCGCGGCTCTTGCCGAAGCGGCCCCCGAACTGAACTGGGAGGATTTCGAGCCCATCCTCGAAGCCGGCGGTGTTTCCGGAGAGTTCTACACCTTTGATGAGATCGCCGTTAAGATTTGGCTGCCCGAGGGCTTGAATCCGGTCGAGCTCACCGAGGAAGATCAGGAGCAAGGCTATATCGGCTACTTCACTCCGGAGGATGAGTCCGCCGCCGTGGCCGTCGTCTACGTTGATGTCAGCGGCATGTCCCTGGAGGAATACGGTGAGTACCTGGCCAACGAAGCCGGCGCTACCGAGATCGAGGTGGGCACCGTGAACGGCTTCCCCTGCGTTTCCTATAAGCTTCCCGAGCAGGACAGCGTGAGCGTCACCTTTACCACTGAGGCCGGCTACGCGCTGGAGGTCACCTGCGCGCCCGCATCCGAGGAGAATGCCGAATTGGTGTGGGGTGCGGTCGTCTCTTCGATCCAGGCTGCGTAATTACACGGTATATTGATAATGAATGGCATCGCGCTTATGCGTGATGCCATTCATTTTGCAATCATTAAAGGCGGGTTTACGAAGCCCGGGACATGCCCTTCATGCGGTCCGATGGCCACATGAAAAACATCATCTGTCCACCTCGATCAGGCGTATGGCCATGTATTCCCGTCCGGGAAGGCGTATGCGAAAATCACCGGTGAAAACCCCGGCCTGTTGGACCGTCATATTCCATGTATCGATGATATCCACCCGATAGCGCCTGCCCTCGGGCATTTTGAAGCGGCGGCTGGACGGGCGGTTGAAGCCGTAGTAGCAGATCACATATTTCCCCACCAGGTCGGGGTTCTCACAGGTTGCCGCGATCTCATCCCAGGCTCCGCTTTCCCAGCGCTTCATATAGCCGCCCGGCGTCTGCGAAAGGATTTCCCGCAAGAACCGTATGCGCTCCGGGCTTTCGCCGTGGAGCGCTCCGCCGTGACTCCACCACAGGACTCCCTCGGGGTCCTCATAGGTTTCGCCGTGGGTGGCATAGCCCCCGCGCATGGCCGCCTCCCAGAAGCGGCGAAGCAGCTCCTGACCGGAGATCGCGCCCCAGCCCTGGTCGATGTTGCCCTCATAGCAGATCTCGTCCATCACAACCGGCTTGCGGAAGCGCTGGCGATACGCGTCCACATATTCCGAGGACTTGTAGAGATCCGTCCGCTGAAGGGAAAGGTGGGTGATCCAGGGTCGGCTCTGGTCGTAGGGGGTAAAGCAGTTGTGGATGGACCTCGGGTGGGCATAGGGGTCGCATTCAAGTATGATGCCCGCGAAGCGTTCCCAGTCCGCGATGGTCTTCTTCCTCAGTATGTCGTACTCGTTGGCCAGGCTCCACCATACGTTTCGGTAAGCGGAAAACCTCGCCAGAGCGTATCGCCAGTAGAGATCATCCGCCTCGCGGGACATCTCGCTGAAGCCCCAGCGGTCATAGGGGTGCATCATGATCAGGTCGGCTTCGATGCCCAGGGCCAGAAGCTGCAGGATCGAGCGTTCCACACGTCGAAAGTGCTCCGGATTGAAGCGGGTGTAGTCCCAGTCGTTCCCCTCGAATCGACCGAAGCGGAAGCAGGCGTCCCCATCCAGAGCATCCACGGCGCAGGGCGTTCCTACATAGGGGTAGGAGGCAGGCTCCTTCATATTGTAGAGATAGTGCTTTGGAAACACACAGTAGCGGAGCTTGTTGAAATAGCCCTTGCCCAGCGCGTCAAGGGTTTGCGCCTGTGTGGCGTCGTCCTGCAATTCCCAAACGTAACAGGTGGTGCCAAAGGGCAGGAAGGGCGTGCCGTCGCTGTATTCAAAGTGCTCCCCCCTCACGCGCACCGGGCCGTGATTGCCCGCCTGAGGCGCAACGCAGGCAAAACAGTCGCAATAGGTTGTATCGGAAAAGCTGCCGGAAATCTCACAGGTATATTCACCTTCGAATTCGGGCATAAAGCGCACGCGGTATATCCCGTCGCCGTCATAGAATCCCGCGATTGTCCTGTCCCCGTAGGGCGTGTGGAACAGGCCGTGGATGTCGTAATCCACAAAGGGATTCCCATCCGAACGGCCTTCGCCTGTCCACTCATAGATATCCCAACGCTCAATCTGTTTCATACACGATCACCTCGCTCAGTATTATAGATGAATTGAAGGGGTTGCGTCAAGGCAGCTTTCCAATTGTGCAGGCATCATTTTCGGATTTGCAGGTATACATCGAACGGCGCGCGCATCTGCGCATTTGCCGTGTATTGCGATGCTGTGCTCAGCGGCATATCGGTGAAGATACCGGCGTAATAATCGAAGCTTTACAGTATGTGCCGGTTGACGCAATATCCAGAGACTGTGTTGGGGTACTTGCGAAAACAAATCTTTATACTGGACTAAATTCTATAAAAATGATAAAATGAGAGCAGTGATAAACCAATACAGCGCACGCGAATAAAACCGTGTGTCATGGCTGCGCGATCTATCGTATTATGAATTGGGGATCGGATCTATGAAGAGATGGTTTGTACTATGGATATCGGTGTTGTTTCTGCTTACGGGTTCGGCCCTTGCTGAGATCACATCCGTCGAACAATTGAATCACGGTGGCATTAAGGTGGGTACTGAGCTGGGCTGTGCGGCGGAGCTGATCATCCGGCAGGAGCTGACGGAAGCTAAGCTTGAACAGTATAATGACAAGAACCTGGGCTATGTGGACGTGGCCAACGGCAGGTTGGACGCCTTCATCTTTGACCGAATCCAGATGCAAAAGGCCATCAAGAACGGCGTTGGTGGCGTTCGACTGCTGGACGAGAACATGGGCGATACAGTTAAGGTGGCCGTGGGTATCTCGCCGGTATCCGCCATCCCCGATTTGGAGCGCAAAATCAATCAATTCATCGGGGAGCTTCGCAAGGACGGCACGCTGGAGGAGATGTTTGAACGCTGGGTCATCGACGAGAACGAGGAGATGCCGAGGATAGACCTGCCTGACAAGCCCGCACTGCACCTGATTGTCGGAACCAGCGGCATTGTGTCGCCATACAGCTATTATGTCGGTACAAGGCTCAACGGGCACGACGTCGAGTTTGCCTATCGCCTGGCCGCCTGGCTCAACGCCGATCTGGAATTCAAGGTATACGATTACGGCGCCATCGTACCGGCCGCCCTCAGCGGGGATGTGGATTGCATCATCGCAAACCTGAATGTTACGCCGGAGCGTGCAGAGGTTCTGCCCTTCTCCGATTCGCTGTATGAGGTGGGGCTGGGCGTGATGGTGCGCGGTGAGGCATCCCCGGAATCCCCGGCGGCAACCTGCCAGCGCATCGGCGTCCAGACGGGGACCTCCTTTGACGACATGATCAAGAACAAGATGCCGGATGCCGAGGTCGTCTACTACAATGCCAAAGCGGATCTTGTGGCTGCGCTGAACGGGGACAAGATCGACGCCTTTGCGGTGGACGAGCCAGTGGCGAAGATCCTGATGCGAGAGGACGATCACTTGACCTTCCTTCATGACTATCTGGACAGGTTTTCCTGTGGTCTCGCGTTTCCGAAGAGCGAGGCAGGGGAGGCGTTGAGGGATCAGTTCAACGGCTTTCTCGAACCGCTTCGCTCTGACGGGACGCTCGATGCGCTGGCGGACAAGTGGTTCGGCGAGGATGAGGACGCAAAGACTATGCTGGACGTCACCGCCCTCAGCGCCGAGAACGGGATCCTCCGCATGGCGACGGAGTCGGGCTACGCACCCTTCGAATACGTGCGCAACGGCACTGTTGTGGGCTATGACATTGAGATTGCCGCGCGCTTTTGCGAGGCGTGCGGCTACGGCCTTGAAATCGTGGATATGAACTATGACGGCATACTGTCCTCGCTGCAGGCGGGAAAGTGCGATTTTGCTGCGGCGGGTATCAACATCACGCCGGAACGGGAGCAAAGCGTGCTCTTTTCCGAGCCGAACTTCTCCGGCGGCGCGGTTCTGGTGGTATTGAAGCCGTCCGATGAAAAAACCATTGTTCCCGGTGATTTCAACGGAAAGCGCGGGGGCGTAATCACAGGATCGTTCCACGATTCCGTGATTTCGGAGGCGCTGCCGGATTCCAGCATCAACGAGTATAACAGCTACACCGACATGGTAGCGGCGCTGAAATCCAACAAGATTGACTATTTCCTGGCCAGCACCGAGGTCGCAGGGTCCCTGACGGCGGCGGACGACGCCGTCGTGGCACTGACGGAACCCGTGCGGGTACTGGAGATCGGCGCGATGTTCGCCAAGGATGCCCATGGGGATTCTCTCAGGGCGCAGATGGACGCCTTCATCGAAAAGCTGAGCGCCGACGGAACGCTGAATGAGATCAACGACTTCTGGAGCCGGCTGGACAACGTGTCAACCCCGGTGGACATGAGCGGCCTGACGGGGGAGAACGGGACGCTTCGCTTCGCAACCAGCGGCACAAAGGCGCCTGTCTCGTTCGTGGCCAACGGCGGGATCGCCGGTACAGACCCGGACATCGCCGTCCGATTCTGCCGGGAATATGGCTATGGCATCGAGGTCAATGTCGTGGATACCGCGGGGATCATTCCGGGCATCGTCACGGGCACGTATGATTTCTCCCTTTCGGACATGGTCATCACCGAGGAGCGGAAGGAGAGCGTCGGCTTTTCCAAGCCTTATCACAAAGAAGAACTGCTCCTGATGACGCGGGCTGCGGATCTGGCGGCGCCGGTGGTCAGGCAGGTCCGGCAAAGTGGATTTATACAATCGCTTATCAACAGCTTCAACAAGACCTTCCTGCGGGAAGAGCGCTGGCGGCTGTTCTTGACCGGCGTGAGGAACACGCTGATCATCACCGCGCTGTCCATCCTCTTTGGCACCGCGCTTGGCTTTGCCGTCTATATGCTTTGCCGCAACGGCAATCCCGTGGCCAATACGGTCACCCGCTTCTGCACGTGGCTGGTGCAGGGCATGCCGATGGTGGTGCTGCTGATGATCCTCTACTACATCATCTTCGGCTCGGTTTCCATCGGCGGCATTGCGGTGGCGATCATCGGCTTTGCGTTCACCTTTGGCGCGGCGGTCTTTGGATTGCTCAAGATGGGCGTGGGCGCGGTGGACGGCGGTCAGTACGAAGCTGCCTACGCGCTGGGCTATTCGAATAGAAGGACCTTCTACAGGATCATACTGCCCCAGGCCACACCCCATATCCTTCCCGCCTACAGGGGCGAGATCGTGGGGCTCATCAAGGCCACCTCCATCGTGGGCTACATAGCCGTACAGGATCTGACCAAGATGGGGGACATCGTGCGCAGCCGAACTTATGAAGCCTTTTTCCCGCTGATCGCGGTGACGATCATCTATTTCGCGCTGGAAGGCATGATCGGTTTCGTCGTCAGACGGGTCAGCGTCTGCTTCAATCCCAAGCGTCGCAAGGCGGAAGACATCCTGAAGGGGGTAAGTATCGACAGGGATAATTAGGATGTGTTTTCAGGCGCGTCGGATTCGGCGCTGTCCGAGCCTCCCGCTTTGCATTGCCTTTGCTGGTACTCGCTTGGCAGCATGCCGGATTCCCGCACAAATGCCCGGCGGAATGTGCGTATGTTTTCATAGCCGCAGCTGTAGCAGATGGATGTGAGCGTCATGCGGGGATCGCGCATCAGCATCTTTGCCCGGTCGACGCGTATGGCGTTGACGAAGCGCCGGAAGTTGATGTGAAAGCGCTGGGAGAACAGGTGGGAGAGGTGGGATTGACTGATGCCCAATCCCCGGGCGGCGCTGTCGAGGCTTATATCCTCGCAAGCGTGGTCGAAGAGGTATTTAAACACGCGATAGGTCAATCCCTGCTCGTTACAGCCGCCGATGGGCCTGAAACACATCTGGCTGAGTACGTTGGCGATCAGCAGGTGCAGATAGGGGAGCCGGGATGGGGAGGCGTCGCCTTCCGGGTCGTTTATCAGCCTGTCGACAGCCAGGCGCGCATCTGCGTTGACACAGTCGCTTCTCAAAACCGGAGATTCGGGCAGCATATTCAGAAAGGTATTCGCAAACTGCGGAAAGGTATCGGTGAGAAAGAAGGCGGCGAGACCCGAGGCATCCGGGCTGAGGCGGTCAAAGCTGTGGGGAATCAGCGGAAAGGCTATGGCGATATCTCCCGGATACAGCGCATAGGCCTTTCCGTCGATCTGCATGGCGATTTCACCATGCAGCACACAGGCCAGCTCCACGATTTCATGGACATGCAGCGGATAGGGATGGCTGGTCATGCTTCCAATGAAAAGATTCTCATTTCTCGTTTCATAAAACAGTTTCATTTAAAATACCCCGTGTATGTCTGATTCTGTTCCATAAGACATTATATATCAAATCTTGTCATTTGGGAACTCAAAATTTTTTGAAGATATTTTTGTCCCTTTTTTATGATTGTAATTGACTTGTATGTTAAGCGTTGTGCTGATATCATATTAATGAATGGTTACCTATGTCGTCATGCCCATACAAAATGAGGGGATGACGAAGGCAATCATCGGCGTCGAGAATACCGGTTGGGAGGTGCGATAATGCATATCGATCCCAAGAAGGCCCGTTCCTACAGGGAATTCCTGTATATACTGCCGTTCATATTGCTTGTGCTGGTGTTTTCCTATTTTCCGCTATACGGGTGGATATATGCCTTCCATGACTACCAGCCGCCGAAGCCGATCACCGCGGAGACCTTCGTGGGGCTAAAGTGGTTCCACCATATCGTATCCAATCCCGTGCGCACGGCGGACGTGCTGCGCGTGCTTCGCAACACCTTTGCCATGAGCGGCATTTCATTGCTGTTCTCCTGGTTCCCGATGATTTTCGCGGTGTTTCTCAATGAGATCAAGTGCCGCCCTTATCAGAAGTTCGTACAGACGGTGACCACGCTTCCCAACTTCATCAGCTGGGTGCTGGTGTTTTCCATCGCGTTCAACGTGTTCGGCTCCAACGGCGCGGTAAACTCGGTGCTCATGGATTTAAAGCTGATCGAAAAGCCCATCTCGTTTCTGAAGTCCAAGGATCACCTGTGGTTCAAGATGTGGCTGTGGCTGACGTGGAAAAACGCCGGCTGGGCCGCGATCATGTACCTTGCGGCCATCACCGGCATCGACGAGCAGATGCTCGAGGCGGCCCGGGTGGACGGCGCAACCCGGATGCAGATCATCGGCCATATCATCATTCCCAGCATCCTTCCCACCTACTTCGTCATCGTCATGCTGAACATCGCCAGCTTCCTGAGCAACGGCATGGAACAGTATTACGTGTTCCAGAACGACTTCAACCGAAAATACATAGAGGTTCTGGACCTGTATGTCTACAACTATGCGCGCAGCAGTATAAAGAATTACCCGCTGTCCACAGCCATCAGCATGCTCAAGAGCATCGTCAGCGTGGCCCTGCTGGCTGTCACCAACACGGTTTCCAAGCTGATTCGCGGCGACGGCTTCATCTGATATTTAGCGCGTGTATCAAAAATCACGGACATGCGTTTGGAAACACACCCTTAATTGGAAAACGATTGGTTTTACCAATCGGGCAGACTTTATGGAGGGATAGACCATGAGCAAGCACAACCCGAACGGCGTGCAGCTGGACAGGAGCTTCACGGACCGGCTGATCAGCGTGATCACATACGTGGTCTACGCGATCTTCGCATTCGTGTGCATCTATCCGTTCTACTATATCTTCATCAACTCCATCAGCGCCAACAACCTGTCCGAGCGCGGCAAGGTGATCCTCTACCCGATGGAGATCCACTTCCAGAACTACATCAATGTGACCAAGATCCCCGGCCTTCTGGACGCCGCGAAGATCTCCGTGCTCAGGACCGTGGTCGGTACGGGGCTGACGGTAATCGTGGCGGGCTTCCTGGGCTACATGTTTACCCGTGAGACGCTGTGGAAGCGCAAGTTCTGGTACCGCTTCGTGGTGGTGACGATGTACTTCAATGCCGGCATCATCCCCTGGTACCTGACCATGGACAAGCTGGGCATGACCAACAACTTTTGGGGCTACATCTTCCCAACGATTATACAGCCGTTCTACATCATACTGTGCAAGACCTTCTGCGAATCGGTGCCCCGTGAGCTTCAGGACGCGGGGGAGATCGACGGCGCGGGTACGCTGAGGATATTCTTCAGCATTATGCTGCCTGTCATCAAGCCGATCCTCGCCACCATCGCCATATTCGCGGCGGTGAACCAGTGGAACGCCTTCCAGGACACGCTGCTGTTGATGACCAGCACTGACAAGCTAAATACGCTGCAATACGTGTTGTTCCAGTACATCAACCAGGCCAACAGCCTGAAGGCGCTGATCAGCAGCACCACCTCTTCCAGCAATTTGGCAGCCACACTGGCCCGCGCCGCCACCGCGACCTCCGTGCGCATGACGGTTACCGTGGTCGTGGTGCTGCCCGTGATGCTGGTCTACCCGTTCTTCCAGCGCTTCTTCACCAAGGGCATCATGATTGGCGCAGTGAAGGGATAATTCGGATATACAGGCTTCGGCCTTGTATCATACAATCAAAGGAGGGGTATTATGAAACGGTTTATGTCTGTCCTGCTGGTGTTGGCCATGGTACTTTCCATGGGCCTGTTCAGCGCGGTGGCCGAGGAAGCACCGCTGGTCATCGACGTCTACGACGCGGCGGCCAACTACAACGGCATCCAATCCGGCTGGTTTGCCAAGGTCATCAAGGACCGCTTCAACATCGAACTGAACATTATCGCGCCCCAGGTCGTGGGCAACGAGGTGTTCGCCACCCGCGCCCAGACGGGCAACCTGGGCGACCTGATCGTCGTGGACAAGAAGGACTTCTCCGACCTGCTGGACGCGGGCCTTGTACGCGATATCAGCGACAAGCTGCCTGATTGCGAGAACATCATGCAGTTCAAGGAGCAGATCGACGTCTACAACAAGGGCCTGACCGGCGAGGACGGCGTGTACTACGGCATCCCCTCCGAGATGTCCGACACATCCCCCACGTCCATCACCGACGACGTGATCTATTCTTCCCCGATGCTCCGCTGGGATCTGTATACCGAAGTGGGCCGTCCGAAGCTGGAGAACCTGGACGACCTGCTGGACTGTCTGGCCAAGATCCACGAGGTCCATCCCACCAACGAGGACGGCGACCCCGCCTATCCCTTCACGCTGTGGCGTGACTGGGACGGCAACGACAACATGATCGGCATCGCAAACGTGGTGCAGCTGACCACCTGGTACGGCGAGAAGCTGAAGCAGAGCGCGATCCTGAAGCCCGACAACACCTTCACCACGGTGTATGACCGCGACGCCGCCTACTACAAGATCACCAAGTTCCTGAACAAGGCCTACCAGATGGGCCTGGTCGATCCCGAGTCCGGCGAGCAGCCCTGGGACGACGTGGCCAACAAGCTGTCCACAGGCCGCGCAGACCTGATGTGGTACAGCTGGCAGACCGGCTTCTGGAACAGCGTGGATCGCCTGAACGCCGGCACCGGCTTCATCTTCATCCCCGTGGGCGACATGTATTACTATGCCGACGCGGACCGCTACTACGGCTCCGACCGCATGTTCGGCATTGGCGCCCAGGTTGAGGGCGAGAAGTATGACCGCCTCATGGAGTTCCTGGACTGGTATGCCAGCGCTGAAGGCGCCACCTTCCAGCACTGCGGCATCGAGGGCCTGAACTACATCGTCGGCGAAGACGGCAAGTTCGTTCCCTACAAGGACAACGCCCTGATGGACAACCTTCCCGTGCCCGAGGAGTACGGCGATGGCGGCTACAACGACGGCAACAACCAGATCAACCAGTGGATCGTCGCTTCCTACTGCGTCAATCCCATCACCGGCGAGCGCTTCGCCCAGAAGTTCTGGCAGTCCTACAAGGACATGACCATGACCGACATGAAGCGGGAGTGGCAGGAGACCTTTGACGCCGAGGATTCTGTGGATTACATGAAGAAGAACGGCCAGCTGCTGGCCAGCCCCAGCGTTGACTTCACCCCCAAGGCTGACGACAACGACATCGCGGCCCTGCGCGTGGAAGTGAACACCCAGCTGTGCTCCTACACCTGGAACCTGATCTTCTGCGAGAGCGACGACGAGTTCGAGGCCATGTGGGACGAGATGATCGAGCAGCTGAACGGCTTCGGCTATGAGCAGCTGTACGCCTTCGACTGCGAGAACTATCAGACCGAGGTGGACGCCAAGATCGCAGTGGCTGAATAATACAGTCATGACCCCCATGCAGGGGCGCCGCATCG
>JAZTZK010000007.1:0-1810 GCA_045637485.1 Clostridia bacterium | reverse complement strand
CTATGGAAAAGACAGGGGTTTCTACGCTTCGCAAGCCTTTGAATATAAAGAAATCCGCAAGGATTTCATCCTTCCCTAACCCCTAACCCCTAAAGCCTAACCCCTCAAATTCTGATTTGTCGCAGCGCGACAAATCAGAATAATGAGCATCACAAATCAGCGCGGTCTGTCTCATGCCGACCGCGCTGATTCGGGGAGAGCGCAGGGTATTATTCGGTTGGGACGGGTATGCGGCCTTCCACGACGTCCTCCAGCGTGATGCCGGTGAGGTAGTCGCGAATCAGCTTCTCAAGGCCCTGCCAAAGGGGCAGCGTGCGGCAGGTATCCCTGCGGGCACAGGTGTTTTCCTTCTGCTGCAGGCAGGTCACGGGCACCATCGAGCCCTCCACGACCTGGAGGATCGAATGGACGGTGTACTCGGACGCGGGACGGGCCAGCATGTAGCCGCCCTGGTAGCCGCGCACCGCGCGCAGCATGCCCGCCTGGCTGATGTGCAGGGCGATTTGTTCAAGATATTTTTTGGAGATGCCCTGGCGGAGGGCCACTTCCTTCAGGGTGACATAGCCGTCCTTCTGGTGCTCGGCGATATCGACCATCATGCGCAGGGCATAGCGCCCCTTTGTGGATATCTTCACGGAATTTGCCTCCTTTATATTTCTTGGAGACCGATCATATCAGTATGAATAATTGTAACATAGAATTTGTATATATGCAAGGCGTCGGGCAACGGCGCGGCGCAAAAACATGAAATTTTTCACGATATTATCGCGCCGAGGGCAAGGATTGTTTGGTTTTGGGCGGATTGGTGTCATTTATTTGGCTTTTGTTATGCATATATATTTTTTCTATAGCTCGATATCTCAATGGGATATTGGACAAAACAGCCGCCGTGTGATAGGATAATAGTCGATATCCGCGCGGGGCCGCCGAGAATACGGGCGGCGGGCTACCCGCAGACGAAAAACAGGAGGTATGTAATTATGAAGCTTCGCAAACTGCTTGCCGCCCTGCTGGCGGCGCTGCTGCTGGTGGGTTCCGTGAGCGCGCTGGCGGACATCAAGATCGGCGTGCCCAACGACACCACCAACGAGGCCCGGGCGCTGCGCCTGCTGGAGTACAACGGCATACTGGAGCTGAACGCCGAGGCAGGCCAGACGGCCACCAAGGCCGACGTGCTGACGGAGGGCATCGAGATCGTGGAGGTCGAGGCCGCCATGCTGCCCAACCTGCTGCCGGACCTGGACTACGCCGTGATGAATCTGAACTTCGTGCTGGACGCCGTGAACGCCGGCATCGAGATCGACGATCCCCTGCTGCTGGAGGACGAGGCCAACTACCTGCCCAACGCCAACATCATCGCCGTGAAGGGTGAGAACGCGGACGCCGACCTGACCAAGGCGCTGGTGGCCGCGCTGCAGAGCCAGCAGGTGAAGGACTTCATCGCCCAGACCTATCACGGCGCGGTGCTCTCCGTGGTGGACAACCCCACCGACGGCTATGACCCCGACGTGGATTACGACGCCCTGGCCGGCCAGACGCTGGTCATCGAGTCCACCCCGACGCCCCACTCCGAGATCCTGAACAGCGTGGTGGTGGGCATACTGGCCGAGAAGGACATCACTCTGCAGGTGGTGGACGTGTCCAACTACACCCAGGAGAACCCCGACGTGGATTCCGGCGTGGCCTACGCCAACTACTTCCAGCACCAGCCCTACCTGGACGACCAGGTGAGCCAGGAGGGCTACGACGTGGTCAGCGTCGGCGCCGTGCACACCGAGCCCATGGGCCTGTACGGCTCCCAGCAGAAGGA
>JAZTZK010000006.1:0-2935 GCA_045637485.1 Clostridia bacterium | reverse complement strand
TCGCCGAACCCTTTCCCTCGCTGCGCTTCGGGAAGAACTTCGCTTATCCCGGTTTGGGTGCGCTGAAGATTCCGTCGACGAAGCCGACGGGATCTTCAGCGCACCCAAAGGGATTCGAACCCCTGACCTACCGCTTAGGAGGCGGTCGCTCTATCCTGCTGAGCTATGGGTGCATATGCGCTTTTTCCAGTGCCTGTCTATTATGGCACGAACCCTGTGTTTTGTCAAGCGCGAAAATGTTTCGTTTTTTCTTTCTTGATTCTCAACACCGCATATGCTATGATGTACAAAACGCAAGAAAGGCGGCATGGTTCCATTTCATGAAGCATCCGAAGTATTGGGCCCGCTTTTTCCTGCTCGCCTCGATCGTCACCGCGGCGCTTATTTTCTGGTTTTCCTCCAAGAAGGGCGATGCTTCACAGGCCATGAGCGATCTTGTGACGCTGCAGGTAGCGAGAACCCTTAAGCCCGATTTCATGAAGATGTCCCCCAAAGCGCAGCAGTCCTATCTTGAAATGCTGAGCACCGTTGTGCGCAAAAACGCCCACTTCTGTGAATTTATGCTGCTCGGCTTCAATCTGATGGGAACCATGCGCTTTTATTTCCCGAGGCTTTCGGACTGGGACTGTCGTCTTCGGGCCATGGGGATTGCCGTGCTCTACGCGGCCTCCGACGAGCTGCACCAGCTGTTCATCAGCGAGCGCTCGAGCCAGCTGCTGGACGTGTTGATCGACAGCGCGGGCAGCCTGACCGGCACGCTGGTGTTGACGCTGTGCCTGGCGCTGCTGGCGCGAATGACAGGCAGGTATAGCGGGCGGCAGCCCGCCTGCCCCGATCAGTCGGCTGTTGACAGGTATAAACCATAACCGTCGCATCAATGACCTTCGCGGATGCGCTGCCGTATGTAATCCCGCACAAAGTCGAAATCCTCCGGCCTGATATACACCCGGCATTTGTAGTTTCCCTTCAGCGTCAGGTCGATCAGGTCATCCTTCGGATGAAGCTCCATCCGGCGCACATCGCCGAACAGGGTGACGCCGAAGCCACCCGCTTTCATCGGGTTCTCTCCCTGGGTTGCGCTCGCGGACAGCAGCATCCTTTCCACCGCGTCCTCCGCCTTTCGGACATCATCGTAATGGATCTGACGCAGGCCGTCGTCGTTCATCCCGAAGGCGATCACCTCCACGCCGTTCCTGTTCCTGGCCGACGAGAGGTGTACCTGCTTCACAATCCCCACCGTCAGCAGACCGCCGCCCAGGCAGACCGCCGTAATGATGCCAAAGGCCATTATGCCGTTTCCCAGGTCGGCGCCAGCCCCCAGGAGCACCCCCATCAGCAACAGCCAGGACAGGACAAATACCAGTATCAGGATCCTCAGCACATAATTGGTTTCAAACCTGTTTTTGTACAGGTCCTTTTCATAGATCCAGCGATACATCCCGTCGGAGTACAGCCACACCGCCTGGGGGCGATACTCGCCTTCCCTGTTTCCGCTTTCCACCCTCAGCCCTCCCGTCGTCAGTTCCTGTGAAAGCTGTCCGCAATCGACGCCAGCGCGGCCATGCCCTTCTCCCTCGCGGCCTCGTCGCCCTCGGGATACTTCATGATAAAGCTCACACTGCGACTATCACGGTTTTCCAGCACCCTCAGCATATACACCGCCCCGCCCCCGGAGCGATAGCGGTAGCCAAAGCCGGTCATCACCCGCTGACCGACGGTGATGTTGCCGCAGTCGATCACATCCAGCAGGTCGTTGCCATAGCGCTCAGCCATGGCGGGGTTCACGGCGTCGCGGAAGAAAGCCGGGATGTCCGTCTCCCCCGCTACCCATATCAGCACATAGGGCGGCCGACCCCAGTCCCCCAGGTACACATACAGTCCGTCATTTGGGTCCCAGTGGGTCGCACAGGCCGCGTCGCACACCGCTGTGAAGCCCAGCTGGGGACATTCGATACGGCAGGGCGCTTCTTCAAAGGGGGCATCCCCCTCCGCCGCGCCTTCGGTCAGCTCGCCGTCCGGGCTGAAGTGGGCCACCGCTATGCCCAAAGCCTCCAGCATGGTGTCCGCGTCTGCCTCACCGTAGCGCAGGGTATAGCATACGTTCAACGGCCAGCGGGTGTCGAACAGCCGGAAGAGCGCCTGCCGGCTTCCGGCTTCGTCCGTAAAGGCGTACATCACCCCAGGCAGCGCCGCGTCGCCCAGGGTATAGGTGTCCAGTGGACTGACAGACAGCAGCCGGTCGCCCAGCGCGGACCGGACCTGCGGGGTGAGTATGTCGTCGAAATAGCTCTCAAAATCCGTGCCCCCGCTGCCGGTGACGCGGATCATCAGGCACGACCCGCCGCCCTGTCCGGTGTGGATGACCAGGCCGTTCACGTCGTCCCACTTCCAGCACAGCTCCGCCTCGCAGGCCGTGGTAAAGCCCTGCCGGGGACAGGCGACGGTCTGGTACGCCGTTCCGTCCGCCGCCAGCGCCGTGAATGACATCAGCAACGCCAGCACGACCAAAGCCGTCGCGGCGCACAGATTCCGCCTCATGCCGTCCCCTCCTCCCTAACACCATCTGGTCTTGGACGGAAAAATGCCGGCAAAGGTTCCGTTTTCACCGAAACGGGCATTCCCGTCGCTGCCATATCAATCCATTTATTAACAAATCGTAAACAAACCGTGGATTATATTTGGCTATCGTTGACTATCGCTTTACTTTGCATATAATGGAGTTACACCAATAAAGGAGGTATTTCCCATGAAGAAACGCATCGTTGCAA
Organism: Clostridia bacterium; assembly: GCA_045637485.1. Taxonomy (GTDB): domain Bacteria; phylum Bacillota; class Clostridia; order Christensenellales; family Aristaeellaceae; genus UBA2862. The sequence goes on along the minus strand of JAZTZK010000006.1, from coordinate 167 downwards.
TGCTGTTGGCCGTATTGATGTTGGTAGTCTGCGCCGTGCCCGCGATGGCTGCCGCGCCGAAGGTGAAGAAGACCGAATACGAAGGCAATGGCCTGGTGGAGGTGGATTTCACCACCGAAAACGTTCGCTACAAGAACACCAAGGTCGTGGTCAAGGATTCCGCCGGC
>JAZTZK010000005.1:0-10740 GCA_045637485.1 Clostridia bacterium | reverse complement strand
GTCAACTTTGAACACGGTCTTAACAGAATCAGGGCGAACAGCATCCAAAAGGCTTCCCCTCTGGGGAAGCTGGCTGGCCGGCCGAAGGCATAGCGAAGCCTCAGGCCAGACTGATGAGGTCCCCCTCACGCTGTGCTTCGCGCCTCTGACGCAATAAAGGCGCGAAGCCATCCTCAAAAGACCTCATCCGTCTTGCCGCTTCGACGCGTAGCAACTCCTTTAGGGCGCGGCAATCCCCCAGGGGCCTGCCGGCCCCTTCTCGCTGAAAACAGTCCACTGGACTGTTTTCCGGGCGCTCGAACCCTTCCCCAGGGGAAGGCTTTTGGAGAAGCCGCTCCTTAAGTTGACAGTGTTGCCCTTTCAGGGGAGGCTTCCCTTCTCGGATACTTACAATCAAAAGTCTACCCTTGAGAGAAGTAGTAACCCTGCTTGAATGCGTATCCAAAAGCCTCCCCTGAAAGGGGAGGTGGCCCCGCCGCAGGCGGGGTCGAAGGGGTTCCGAACGCAAAGACGACATTGGCAGTAGGGGAGAGGGAACCCACGGGCCTTGGGAAGCGTCCAATATCTGACATTCCGATAGCGAGGAGGCTATTCAATGAAACGCGCATTTGCAATGCTGCTGGCGCTCGCGGCCATGCTCACCCCGGCGCTGGCGGAGGCGGACCGGGTCCTCGAGGGCCAGCTGGCGGAGGGCGAGACCGTTGAGATCGACCTGGATGGCGACGGCGTGGCGGAATCCGTCAGCTGGGCCGTCGAAACCACGGAATACGGCGTCGACTGCCTGACCATGACCGTACAGCCCAAGGCGGGCAAGGCGCTGGTCTACGCCACGGACATCGTCTGGAAGGCGGAGGCCTTCGCCCTGGATCTGGACGGCGACGGCGCGGTGGAGCTGCTGCTCTCCGGTGACGTGATGAGCGACGACTACTACACCGCCTGCCTGCGCTACGATGGCAGCGCGCTGTACGAGGTGCTGTTCCCCGACGGCAACCGGGGCGACAACGGCGGCGGCTACTTCAAGCAGGGCTACGGGCGCGTCACCGACATCAAGGACGGACGCCTGACCCTCTCCGGCAGCCAGGACGTGCTGGGCACCTGGTTCGCCACCCGGCAGGTCCGCCTGAGCCCCTACGACCGCTTTGAGTTCGACGACGACGGCCTCTGGACCCGGGACGCGCTCGACCTGGAGGACCCGGACATTTGGCAATACGCCGCGCTGACCGCGAAGGTCGAGCTGACCTACACGGCCCCGGACGGCAGCGAGGCCACCCTGCCCGCGGGGGAGAAGCTGCTGGTCGTCGCCAGCGACAAGGAGGCGACCGCCCACTTCACCACCCCCGACGGCATCGTCGGCGCGCTGGACATCTCCCCGGACTACGATCGCGGCTGGGGCTGGCGGGTGAACGGCGTGAACGAGTCGGATTGCTTCGAATACGTGCCCTATGCCGATTGAGGTAATGCCTGGAATATCGACCCAAACGAGACAGCATGTCGACAATGTCGGCATGCTGTCCTGTTTGGGATAACCTTTACTGTGAACACCTCTTGCAGGGGCGCGCTTCGGGCGCTATATCCAACGCCTCCCTATTTCACCTTCGCGCCCTTTCCCTTGGACCAGGCGGAGTAGTAGGTCTTCTTGCCCACGGTCTTGTAGCTGCGCAGGCGGACGTAATACGTCTTGCCCGTCTTCAGCTTCCTGATCGTGGCGCTGACGGTGGCATTCTTCTTGATCTTGACGGTCTTGGCCCCGGCAAAGCTGCTCTTCAGCGCGTATTGCAGCTCGTAGCCCGTGGCCTCGGTGCGCTTGCCCCACTTGACCGTCAGGCTCTGTTTTCCGGCGGTCAGCTTCGATACCGCCACGGTCCGGGGCAGTATTTTGAAGGTCAGCTTCTTCGTGCCGGTATAGCCGCCCTTGCCCTTGACGGTCACCGTGGCCAGGCCGGGCTTCACGTTGTTGCTGTAGCTGACAGTGTAGTCGACGCCCTTTTTCAGCGCCTTGCCGTTATACTTCACCGTCACCGCGGGCTTCAATGCCTTGCCGGTATAGGTCTGGTCCTTTACGGTGAGCTTGCACTTGGAAAGATTGACCTTGGGCTTGGCTGTAGGCTTGGTCGTAGCGGTGGGTTTGGCCGTGGGCTTGGCCGTGGGCTTGGCCGTGGGCCTGGCGGTGGGTGTCGGTGTGGCTTTCGGCTTCATCACAAGACGCGCCTCGTCGCCATTATCGGACCACTGGACCACGTAGTTGGGGTCGTCGCTGAAGAACGCGCCGATGTTGCCGCCCGCCCCGAGGCCACTGGTAAACACGCTGCCGCTCCCGAGCTTTTTGATACCGATCCGGGCATTTGAAGTCAGAGCGCCCTCTATGTTGATGAGGCTCACATAGGCATTGGCGGGCGTGTCATTCGATGGGCTCAAAGTATTGTTCCTGATGACCGGAGCGCCTGAGACCGCCATTGCCCCGCTGCTCAGAAAGACGCCATAATTGCGGTTGTTGACAATCCTGCCGCCGGACATTCCAAACAGCGCCCTCTGTATGTAAACGCCGCCGGCTGTATTGGTCGCGCTGTTGCCGTCGATGGTTCCGCCTGCCATATTGAAGCGCATATTGTTATTCGAGCCCCAGACATATGCGCCGCCGCCCCTTAGGCCGCTGTTTCCGCGAATCGTGCCGCCGTTCATCTCGAAGGTTCCGGTATTCCCATCGTTGGCGTACACCGCTACCCCGCCGCCATAAACCCCGATGTTGTCGGTGATCGTTCCTCGGGTCATGACGCAAGTCGTATCCGTCACCCTCAGGCCGCCGCCATAGGTGGAAACATTGCCCGCAATCTTTACGTTGGATATGGCGAGGGTACCGGTGTTAATGTACAGGCCGCCGCCGGAGGTCTTATAGGGCGTGTCATCCCGGGTATAAACGGCGTTGCTCCCGCCCGTCAGATTGGCGCGGTTCCCGCTGATTTCACCGCCGGACAGGTCGATGCTTGCTTGCGTTGCACAAATGCCGCCGCCGCGCTCATTGTGCTCAGTGGCATCCGGATCATAGGCGTCATTGTCGATGATCCTTCCGCCGGTCATTCTGAACAGCATATTTTTATCCGTACCCAAGATATATGCGCCGCCGCCCATTTGGCTCCTGTTTCCACAGATCGTGCCGCCTTTCATTTCGAAGGTTCCGGTATTCCCTTCGCTGGCGTACGCCGATACCCCGCCGCCATAAATCCCGATGTTGTCGCTGATCGTTCCTCCGGTCATGACGAAAGTCGTATCATTCAGCCTCAGGCCGCCGCCAAAGGTGGAAATATTGCCCACAATCTTTACGTTGGATATGGTGAGGGTACCGGTGTAAATGCACAGGCCGCCGCCGGAGGTCTTATAGGGCGTGTCATTCCGGGTATAAACGGCATTGCTCCCGCCCGTCAAATTGGCGCGGTTCCCGCTGATTTCACCGCCGGACAGGTTGATGCTTGCGTGCGTTGCATAAATGCCGCCGCCGCGCTCATTGTGCTCAGCGGCGTCCGGATCATAGGCGTCATTGTCGATGATCCTTCCGCCGGCCATATTGAACAGCATATTGTTATCCGCGCCCCAGACATATGCGCCGCCGCCTATTCGGCTCCTGTTTCCACAGATCGTGCCGCCTTTCATTTCGAAGGTTTCGGTATTCCCTTCGCTGGCTAGCACATATATCCCGCCGCCATAATCCCCGATGTTGTCGCTAATCGTTCCCCCGGTCATGACGCAAGCCGTATCCGTCAGCCTCAGGCCGCCGCCATAACTGGCGCGGTTTCCGCTGATTTCACCGCCGGACAGGGCGATGCTTGCTTGCGTTGCATAAATGCCGCCGCCGCGCTCAACGTGCTCAGTGGCATCCGGATCATAGGCGTCATTGTCGATGATCCTTCCGCCGGTCATTCTGAACAGCATATTTCTATCCGTACCCAAGACATATGCGCCGCCGCCCACTTGGGATCTGTTTCCACAGATCGTGCCGCCTTTCATTTCGAAGGTTTCGGTATTCCCTTCGCTGGCTTTCACAAATATCCCGCCGCCATAATCCCCGATGTTGTCGCTGATCGTTCCCCCGGTCATGACGCAAGCCGTATCCGTCAGCCTCAGGCCGCCGCCATAGGTGGAAACATTGCCCGTAATCCATCCGTCGGAAATGGTGAGTGTACCGGTTTTAATGTACAGACCGCCGCCGCTGTTGCCGTCGATGGTTCCGCCGTCCAATTTGAACCGCATATCGCTATTCTCGCCCAAGACATATGCGCCGCCGCCAAATTGGCCGCTGTTTCCACGGATCGTACCGCCGTTCATCTCGAAGGTTTTGGTAAATCCATCGCTGGCGCGTACAAATATCCCGCCGCCATAAACCCCGATGTTGTCGCTGATCGTTCCCCCGGTCATGACGCACTTCGTATCCTCCAGCCTCAGGCCGCCGCCATAGGCGGAAACATTGCCCGAAATCCTTCCGTCGGAAATGGCGAGTGTGCCGGTTTTAATGTACAGGCCGCCGCCTGAGGTATTATAGGGCGTGTCAGCCTGGAAATAAACGGTATTGCTCCCACTTGTCAAATTGGCGCGGTTCCCGCTGATTTCACCGCCGGAAAGGGTGATGCTTGCATCCGTTGCATAAATGCCGCCGCCGCGCTCATTGTGCTCGGTGGCGTCCGGATCATAGGCGTCATTGTCGACGATCCTTCCGCCCTCCATGACAAGCTTGCCCTTAAGGTAGATGCCGCCGCCATATCTGGCTCGGTTGTCGCTGATCTGGCCGCCGGATATAGCGATATTGCCGTTGAGGGCTGCCACGCCGCCGCCGTTGTAGGCCCGGTTGCCGCTGACGGTTCCGCCCGCCAGCGTGAGGCTGCCGCCGGCATCCACAAAAATACCGCCGCCGTACCTGCTGGTCCAGCCGCCGGTGATCCTGCCGCCGCCGACGCTGTCCTTCAGGGTCAGGCTGCCGTTGACCAGCAGCACGTAGCCGTCGTTCTTCGCCGCCTCGAGGCCGCGGCTGAGGGTGTGGCCCGCCAGGTCCAGCGTGAGGGTCTTGCCCGCGGGGATCTCCAGGCCAACATTGCCGTCGAAGGCGGTGATGTTCTTGGTCAGCCTGACGGTGTCGTTGTCGGCCGCCATGTTGATTTGGACCTGGAGAGCCGTCCAGTTCGCGTTGACCGTGTCGTCGTCGCCGCCGATATCCTCCGGGTTGTAATCCGTTTTGGAATATATCAGCCATGACGTGTCCCCGCCGAAGCTGTCCGCCTGCCAATCGGCGAATTCATAGCGCAGGCCGTTGCACACATAGGGCCCGCCCGCAACGCCGCTGCAGCCCTTCAGGAACAGTGTATAGCTGCACGTATCGCCCGCGTCGCAGTTGGTCAGGTCCACCAGGTAGCACCTGCCGTTGGGCATTTTCAGCGAGTTCCACATGTGAGCGCCGCCGCCGGTGCTCCAGGACAACATGCCCTGGGCCAGCACGCAGCCCACGCTGCCCTGGAAGGTGCTCAGGTCGCACAGGTACTTGAAGCCCTTGGCGTAGCCCTGGCAGACCACCTTGGTGTCCGGTTCGCCGTCGAAGATCCACACCAGCTGCCAGGGGTCGCCGTAGGGCGTGCTGTCGTCGTCCGCGGCAGGATGATTGTATTCCACATAATTGCAGATGATGTCGGCATAGGCGGTCAGCTTATCCAGGTCGCCCTTGCCCGCGTTGTTGCGGATGATCCTGTTGATGTTCGAGACCGCCTGGCTGACATAGGCAGGCCGGGTGTTCATACTGAAGGTGTCCGCGGCATAAGCCTCGGCCACGGGCATCATAATCTTCAACGACTTCAGTCGCACGCGGCTGCCGTCGTTGGACCAGCTATAGGGCGCGTTATATCCTCGGCTTTTGTCAAACCAGTACAGGTGATAGGGGCAGTCTTCCACCAGCGCCTTTATCAGCGCGCCGATATCGATGCCCTCCTTCCGCAGCAAGGCGCCCCCGATATTTGTGTCGCTCAGGCTCGCAACGCCCAGCTCCCCGGGCGCCCACCAGTGGTCCGTCGTGCCCAGCGCGGCGGCGTCAAAGGTGAACTCGGTGGATGTCCGCTCGCCCGCGGCCACCGCTTCGATCATTGGTTTGATGGCATCGTACAGCGCCACCGTCCCTGTCAGGCCCTGCTTTGCCAGCGCCTTCCTGCCCGCGACGGGCGAGGTCAGCGTCCTGCCGCTCCTGCCGAAGCCCGGCAGCACGCTGCGCAGGTAGGCGTCGGCCAGGGCGTCGTTGTCCGCATCCTGGCCGGGAACGATATAGCTTTCCCCCCAGATGTCGCTGCCGCCTGAGCCGCCGGTCTCCTCGATTTCCTCGTCGATGAGGATCATGTCATTCTGCGCCGGTTCCGCGTCGATGGAAGCCGCGGCCTCGTCCGTGATCCCGTCCAGATCCTCCGGGATCTCCGGCGCGTCGGGCGTCGCGGCCTCAGGGGCCTCTCCGGTTTCGTCGTCCGTTCCCGGCAGCTCGATCTCACCATCGAAGTCCGGCAGCTCCAGGTCATCTCCATCGCCGATGAGCACATCCTCCAGCGCCAGATCGTCCATGTCGAGCTCCGGCAGCTCCAGGCCGTTGAGCGAAAGGTCCTCTGCCAGGACGACGACTGAAAGCAGCATGACCAGCGCCAGCACCAATGCCAGCCGACGGATGATGGAATGCTTCATAGCTTCTTCCTCCCTTGTGATACAACAACAAAGCCGCAGCCTGTTTTACAGTACGACAGCCATTTATTTACATGAACACATTGTACCATATATAAATGACCGGGTCAATGATCCCGGTCAAAAAAGTGGGAAATTCAGGGGTCTACTCCGTTACAGCTCAGGGCTCTGATTATTCGGAACCCCTCCGCCTCGCTTCGCTCAGCACCTCCCCTTTCAGGGGAGGCAAAAAGTGTGAACGCTCTCCAAAAGCCTCCCCTGAAAGTCCTAAAGGACTTGCTTCGCTTCGAGGAGGTGGCCCTGCCGCAGGCGGGGTCGAAGGGGTTCCACAGTGTCGACGCTGAGCTGTAACTCTACTCCTCCACCGCCTCCAGCGCCCTGACCACCCTTCGCGCCTGGCGCTCCAGGGCGTCCAGCTCGCCTTCGGCCTGGGTCAGGCGCTGGCGCATGCGCTGCACGGCGGCGTCGAAGCCGGCGAAATCCTGCTTCATGCCCGACAGCAGGGCCAGCACTTCGCCGCTGCGCCGTTCCAGCGTCACCGAGCGGATTCCCAGCTGCACGCTGGTCAGCAGCGCGCACAGCGTGGCGGGGCCGGAGACCAGCACCCGGTACTTCTCCTGCGCCCGCCCGATCAGGTCCTCCCGGCGGGCGATTTCGGCGTACAGGCTTTCGGTGGGCAGGAACATCACGGCGAAGTCGGTGGTCTGGGGCGGGCGGATGTACTTGTCGTGGATGCGCCGGGCCTGCTCCATCACGGCCCGCTCCAGCTGCACGCCGCAGCGGCGGACCTGCTCGGCGTCCCCGGCCTCGCCGGCCTCCACCAGGCGCAGGTAGTCCTCCTGGGGGAACTTGGCGTCGATGGGCAGCAGGCGCTCGCCCTCGCCCGCGGGGATGCGCAGCGCGAACTCCACCCGGGTCTGGGAGCCCTCGGGGATCGCGGCGTTCTCCACCACCTGGCCCGGCGCGAACAGCTGCTCCAGCAGCCCCTTCAGCTGCACCTCGCCCCAGACGCCCCGGGTCTTGACCCCGCCCAGCATCCTCTGCAGGTCGGCGACGCCGGTGGCCAGCTCCCGCATCTCGCCCAGGCCCCGGTGCACGCCCTCCAGCTGGCCGTTGACCGTCCGGAAGGACTCGCTCAGCCGGCTGTCCAGCTTGTCGGTCACCAGAGCCTGCACCTGCTCGAGTCGGTGCTCGTTGGCCTGGTTCATCAGCTCCATGCGCTCGGCCAGCGTGCGGCGCAAGCGGTCCTGGCGCAGCTCCATCGCGCCGGACATGGCCTCGATCTGCCGAAGGGCGGCGTTCAGCCCCTCGCTGAGCCGGGCGACGGCCTCGGACTGCTGGGCCGCGTCCTGGCGCAGGCGGGCGATAAGCCGGGCCTGTCGGCGCTCGCTCCTGCGCCAGAGCAGCGCCGCGCACACCGCCGCGACGACGACCGCCGCCAGCGCGATCCAAAAGCCGTTGACATTCTCTATGCCATTCATCACTTCTTCGCCAGCGCCAGCGTGGCCTCATAGGCGGCGATCACGGCCTCGAAGGCCGCGCTCCTGAAGCCGCCCTTCTCCAGCGCCCGCACGCCCTGTATGGTGGTGCCGCCGGGGCTGCAAACCGCGTCCTTCAGCGCTCCGGGGTGCCTGCCGGTCTCCAGCGCCAGCGCCGCCGTGCCCAGCATCATCTGGGCCGCGTACATCTGGGCCTTGGCCCGGGGCAGCCCGCAGGCCACGCCGCCGTCGGCCAGCGCCTCCAGCATCAGCGCGGCGAAGGCGGGGCCGCAGCCGGCCACCGCGCTGCCCGCGTCCATCAGCCGCTCCTCTACGTCGTCCAGCAGGCCCGCGCCGGACATGGCCTCGCGGAAGGCGGCCATGCGGGGATCGTCGCCTGTGATGCCGTCGGCGCAGAGCATCACCAGGCCCTTGCCCACGGCGGAGGGGGTGTTGGGGTTGATGCGGATGACGGGGAAGTCGACGCCCGTCATCCGGCGGATCGTGGCCATCGTCAGCCCTGCCGCCATCGACACCAGCACGCAGGGCTTCTCCCGGGCCGCCAGCACATCGTGGATGTCCGCGAGCATGTCCGCCATCATGAAGGGCTTCACGCCCAGGAAAAGGAAGTCGCTCTCCCGGGCCGCCTGGGCGTTGTCGCAGGTCCGAGCGCCCAGCGCCTCGGCCAGCGCCGCGGCCTTTTCCGGGGTCCGGTTGGCCAACAGCACGCGTCTGCCGCCGATCACGCGGCTCACCGCCGTCGCCAGCGCGCCGCCCATGTTCCCACAGCCGATGAAGCCGAAGATCTCGTTTGCCATTGGATTGTCCTCCTGTATTTCTTTGTACGGGTTGTTTTAATACGGTAAATCCTGATTATTCGAGCTGATGCAACGGGTCCAAAAGCCTTCCCCTCTGGGGAAGGTGGCCCGCGAAGCGGGTCGGATGAGGTCCCCACAAGCTGCGTCTCGCGCCTCTGTCAAGAATGACATTACACCAGCGTCAAGGACCTCATCCGTCTTCGGCAAAACAATGCAAGCATTTTTTGCCGAATCCACCTTCCCCAAAGGGGAAAGCTACTTTTGGGAATTATATCATTTCTCCAATAAATCAGAATGATCTCTCCCCGGCGCGTCACCGCGCCCCGTTCACATAGCGGATCTCGCCGGGCATGATCATGTTCAGCTCGTCCCGGGCTATCCGCATCACGTATTCGTCGGTCTGGGCAAATTCCAGCTGGTCGCCCAGCGACTTGGCCTCCACCGCCAGCGCGTCGCGCCTGCTCTGGGCCTCGGCCAGGCGCTCCGCGCCGTAGCTGTAGCGTATGCGCATCACCGCAAAGCTGGCGAGAAACACGATCAGCGTCACCGCGATCATGAATCCCCAAAATCGGGGCTTCACCCTGCGTCGCATGATCCGCCTCACCCCATCTCTCGTAAGCTGCCACAGTGACCGGCCCGGCCGAACCGCTTCGGCGTGCGCCCGCCGAAGCCGATTCCCCGGCCATTTCGTGTTAATTTTCGACATCAACACCATTTTTCCTGTCATCGAAAAATGACTTTAATCCAACGATATCCACAAATTTTGGCGAAAATATGGCGAAAAACTAAATGACGGGCTTCGTGTCGCCCTTGTAGCGGCGGCAAGCTGCCGCCACATGGCGCCTGATAGGCGCCGCTACAGCGCTTCGCACGCCCGTCGCGCACAGCGAGAAGCCTGCCAATGTCCCGGCGACGGAGAACAGCCGGACCCGACCGTAGTCCGCCGTCACCAGCGCCGCGCAGAATATCGCCGCCGCGCCGACGCCGAAGGCGAGGTCCGCCGCCAGCGACAGCCAGAAGCCCGCGGCCAGCAACCGCCGCAGCGCCGCCAGCAGGGCATACCAGCAGGCGATCAGCGCCCCCGCCGCCACCATCCACAGGAACACCCAGCCCTGGCCGACCGTGCTGAACAGCATCAGCGGAACAGGCGGCCCAGCAGCCCGCCGCGCTTCTTGCCGCCGCTGTACTCCAGGGCTTCCACCTCGCCGTCGATGTCCACCCGCCCGGATTCCAGGCTCAGCTGGCTGATGTTCAGCCCCGCGCCGGCCACGCTCAGCGTGCCCAGCGGCGTGCGCAGCACCACGATCTGCTCGTTGAAGCAATCCACGTCCTCGACGCCCGTCAGGCTCAGCCGCTTCCGGTCCGTCAGCGTCAGGCTGTGCCCCTGGGCCCCCCGGACCTCACTGCCGTTTCCTGAAGGACTAACTTCGTGTCGCTGCATCCCATCCCCTCCGTTCCGAAGACCATTGTATGCGGGCGGGGGCGGGGAAATATCGGGCAAGCAGGCAATCAGAATTGAATGAGGAATGAGGAATGAGAATGATGGTGCCCTAAAGGGATAGCTTCGCGTCGCAAATCTCTCCGGGCTTTGTTTTGATTTCTTGGGAACGACAGGGGGGTTCCAACGCTGATTTGATGACATTCAGTGAAAATATCATAGAAATACGTTGAAATCAACTCATGGTTATGCTATAATTCACTTGTATCTTTATGCTCATGTGCAGGGGTGGATTTTCCGCGCTGACAGGCTGATA
>JAZTZK010000004.1:0-1589 GCA_045637485.1 Clostridia bacterium | reverse complement strand
CGGAGGGCGGTTGCGTTTTGGGAAGCAATATGGTATGATATTGGCATCTTTTGATTTGTCGAGCTCTGCTCGACAAATCACAAATAACCCGACGAAAACCATGATTCAATCATACACCGTTCCCCACTCCCTTCGGGCCTTCTTCGAAGCCCATCCCCGATTAGCGCTGGCCTTTTCCGGCGGGGTGGACAGTTCGTATCTGCTGTATGCCGCCAGGGCCTGCGGCTGTGATGTGGCGCCCTTTTACGCCAGGTCGGCCTTCCAGCCCGAATTTGAGCGCCGGGACGCGCAGCGCCTGGCGGCGCAGCTGGACGTGGCGCTGAACGAGGTGCCGCTGGACGTGCTGGCGGTGGAGGCGGTGCGACTCAATCCCGCCAACCGCTGCTATCACTGCAAGCAGGCCATATTCTCCGCCCTGCTGGCGGCGGCTCGGGCGCAGGGCTATGACGTCGTCATGGATGGCACCAACGCCTCTGACGACGCGGGCGATCGCCCCGGTATGCGGGCGCTTGCGGAGCTGGGCGTGCTTTCGCCGCTGCGGCAGTGCGGCGTCACGAAGGCTCAGGTCCGGGAATATTCCCGCAGGGCGGGGCTGTTCACATGGGATAAACCCGCCTATGCCTGCCTGGCGACGCGCATCCCCTCGGGCACGCCGATCACCGAAGCGGATCTTCGACGGGTGGCGGGCGCGGAGACGGCGCTGTTTGAGTTGGGCTTTTCCGATTTCCGCGTGCGACTGTTCCACGGCGCGGCGCGATTGCAGCTGCCCGGCGGGCAGATGGCGCAGGCCATTGACCGGCGGGAGACCATTCGCACGGCGTTGGCGCCGTGGTTTGATACGGTCATGCTGGATTTGAAGGACAGGTGAGATTATGGACAGGGAACAGATGCTGGAGGCGCTGCGGGACGTGCAGGCGGGGCGCATGGCTCCGGAGGCGGCGCTGAAGCTGCTGGCACAGGCGCCCTATGAGGACATCGGCTATGCCAAGATCGACCACCACCGCGGCCTGCGCAACGGCACCGGCGAGGTGATCTACGGCGCGGGCAAGACGGCGGAGCAGATAGTCGCCATCGCAAGCCACATGGTGGCGGCGGGGGGCAAAAACATACTGGTCACCCGCCTGGACGGTGAAAAGGCGGCGCGGGTGGCAAGGGATGTGCCGCTGTTCTACGACGCCCAGGCCAGGGTGGGCGTGGTCAATCGTATGCCGCGCGCGCTGGTGGGGAGCGTGGTGGTGGCCTCCGGCGGCACCAGCGACCTGCCGGTGTGCGAGGAGGCGGCGCTTACTGCCGAGACCCTGGGCAGCCGGGTGACGCGCCTGTACGACGTGGGCGTGGCCGGGCTGCACCGACTGCTCTCCCACCTGGATGAGCTGCAATCGGCCCGGGTGGTGGTGGCGGTGGCGGGCATGGAGGGCGCGCTGGCCAGCGTGGTCGGCGGGCTGGTAGACTGCCCCGTGATCGCGGTGCCCACCTCCGTGGGCTACGGCGCCAGCTTTGGCGGCGTGTCGGCGCTGCTGTCCATGCTGAACGCCTGCGCCAGCGGCATATCGGTGGTAAACATCGACAACGGCTTCGGCGCGGGCTAC
>JAZTZK010000003.1:0-24493 GCA_045637485.1 Clostridia bacterium | reverse complement strand
GAAAATCACTTTTCAGGCTTCGCAGGTGGAGCTGAGCGCGGTGCAGTCCAACGACATCTATATGTCGGTGCTGATGCGCATGTTCTCCACCCGGCCCAATCGCAACGGTTTTGCCGTCAGTGAAGCCTTCATCGACAACATCATTGCCAACGCGGCGAAATACACCTGCCTGCCGTAGTGCGCGGACGCCAACCGGCTGCGCCTGGGCGTGGACAAGGGACTGACGCACATGCTGGATCCCCTCAGCGGCGAGTTTGAGAGCGAGCAGATCGGCTCGTTCTTTTCTTTTGCCAAGGCAGCGGACGAGTTTGGCGTCAGCCTGATCGGCGAGGCGAGGATCCCCAAGCGGAACCAAGCGCTGTGTGAAACGCTGATGAGGATGTACGAGCGCCGGGAACTGAACTTCTCCTTCGAGATCATGGTGAACGCCATGGAGGAGAAGGACGGCGTCTGGGTCATCGATGCTGTGGAAGGCAATGAACTGATCGGCATGGCCGTGGTTACCACCCCGGCCTATCCCGAGGCGACCGCGTAGCAGCTGGTCGCGGAACACGACAACAGAGAGGATGAGAAGAACATGGATGAAGCCCAGAAGAAGATCGCGGAGCTGGAGGCCAAGCTGATGCTGGCCGAGCAGAAGAGCGAAAACGACGAGGAACTGCGCAAGAAGGACGAGGCGCTGGAGCAGGCCCAGGCGGACAAGGCCCAGGCGGAAGCCGATAAGGCCAAGGCTGAGGCCGACCTGGCTGCCGCCCAGAATACCATCGCGGAACGCGACGCCGCCATCGTGATCAAGGATGCCCGCATCGCGGAGCTGGAGGCGCAGGTCGCCGCGCTGGAGCCCTTCAAGGCCCAGGCGGAGGCGCTGGAGGCCGAGAAGGCCGCCGCGGAGCTGGCCGCGAAGCAGCAGGAGCTGACCCACTTCGCTGAGGCGCAGGGCCTCGATCCCAAGGCGGAGGCCGTCGCCAACGCCATCCAGAACGTGGACTATGCCGCGCTGATCGCGGAGGTCAACAAGAACGGCAAGCCGGGCGTGAAGCCCGTGGTTGCCAGCTACGCCATGGGCGGCATCGCCGCGAAGGGCGAGTACGACGATCTGCTTGAAAAGGCTTGATCGCGAGAACGCATAACGAATAGGAGGAATGCTGAATGGCAGGTTATGTTACCAAGCTGGTTGGCCACGTCTATGACGGCGCCAATCTTTCCGGCGAGGCGCTGATCAACGGCGTGTTCGCCGAGATCACCGCGAACGGTGTGAAGAAGGTCACCGCCGCGAAGGATACCCTGATGCGCGTCGAGGAAAAGACCGAGCTGTGGGGGCTGCCCGCCCTCGTGCTGAACGTCACCGGCGTGGGCACCGACGAGGTCTACTTCGTCGAGAATGAGTGGGACATCAACGATTCCGAGGAATACGACGAGACCGCCTACACGCTGCCCAGCGGCAAGTACGTCCGCATGAAGCGCCTGGTCCCCGGCGAGCAGGTGATCATGTCCGTGGATGGCACCCTGTACGCGGCACTCTCCGTGGGCGATACCGTGAAGCCCGCTTCCGGCGGCACCGTCGCCAAGCCCAGCAACTGATGAAGGAGCGTGAAGAAATATGACCCCGATTGAGATTCGCAATGATTCCAAGCTGGTCAAGCTGATCGTGGCGCAAGCCAACGGCGAGCGTGTGGACAGCGACCAGGCGGAAAAGGCCGGAAAGCTCATTGCGGAGTAGGCCAGCGACCCCACCCCGCACAACAAGTACGTCATCGGCCAGCTCGTCGGCTTCACCGTCAACGAGATGGTCAAGCCCACCACCGACTGGCTGAACCACGTGGCCGACACCAAGCGCGTCGGCTACGGCGAGAAGGCCGCCTTCAAGGTGAAGATCGACGGCATCCGGGCGTTCCTGCAGGCCAAGGCCGCGACCCCGGCGCGCAGCAAGGTCGCGCACAAGCAGGTCACCCTGGACACCATCGCCGTGTCCGCCCGCCCGGTGATCAACCTGTACGAGCTGCGCACCGGCAGGGTCCAGATGGCCGACCTGATCCGCGACGCCGCCTTCGAGATGTCCGCCAAGGAGATCGAGTACATCCAGAGCGTGCTGTACGCCGCCTCCGACAACTGGTCCTCGCCCTTCTATGGGACCGGCTCGGGCATCGTGAAGAGCGTGCTGAACCCCATGATCCAGCACTGGATGCGCACCGGCGCGGTCTCCGTGCTGGGCGACATCTACGTCGTCAGCAAGCTGGCAGAGCAGACCGGCTTCACCGCCGCCACCGCCACCCAGCAGTACGCGCCCTCCATCATCGAGGAGGTCAACCGCACCGGCCTGGTGGGCACCTACTACGGCGCGAAGGTCATCAATCTCGTCAACCCCTACAAGGATGACAACGTGACCCCCGTCATCGACGAGAAGCGCCTGTACATCCTGCCCTCCGCCTCCTCCATGGACATGCGCCCGCTGAAGGTCGTATTCGAGGGCGACGTTTAGTCCACGGAGTCCACCAACATCGACGACCTTGCCTACGAGGTGCGCCTGGATCAGTGGTTCGGCGCGGGCATCGTGTTGGGCAAGACCCCGACGATGAGCGTGTACAAGGACAGCACCACTTGATGACGATTGTCGGCGCTACTCCTTTCGGGAAGCGCCGACCCGGAAAACGTTCCGTTTTCCTAATCGTGCAGATGATCGATTCGGGGAGCAGGGATTGTTTTCCTGCTCCCCATGAGAGGATGATGAGATGGAGAAGATCAAAGTATATAACGCCCGCAAGTACGCCATTGGGCTGATCCTGCAAAACGGCGCCGAGCGCGTCATACTGCCGGGTTCCTTTGCGCTGCTCACACGGGACGACATTGAGTACGCGGGAGCCATTGCGCCGCAGCTCTTTGTCGGCGAAAAGCAGCTGTACCTGGAAGATCGAGAGTTGGCTGCACAGTTGGGGTTTATTGACGATCCCGCTGTGCCGCGCATGGACGCGGAGGAAATCAGGAAAAAGCTGGGGATGCGTCCCGCGCAGGTCAAGGCATGGCTGGATACCGTGCAGGAGGACTATCTCCTGGATGCTATCTGCGACGTGGCGGCGACCATGGATTTGCCCGCCAGCAAGCTGCAGCTCCTGCAGGATCGGCTGCCCTCGCGCGATTTCCTCAAGGCGGAGTGAGGTGTAAAGTCATGACGGATGTCGAGCAGCTGGCTGCTGAATTGAAGCAGCGCACCGAATGGCAGGACACGCCGGTGGAGCTGGAGGACGCGGATTATCAGGAAATGGTCGCCCAGGCGGTTCGGCATCTGTACGTCATGACCGGACGCTATCTCCAGTTCGACCCGGCGGCTGAATTTGAGTTGACCGCCGACGAATATGAATACGTGCTCACCACGGCGGAGATGGGCTTTTACCGCAAGGTGCAGGCGGATGTGAACCGCATCGTCGGCTATTCTACCGATGCCATGACCATCACCAACGCCGACAAGCCCTACGCCAACATCAGCCAGACCCTCGCGGAGCTGGCGAATCGTCAGCGCGTCCTCTACTACAAGATGGTGCGCTTCACGCTGCTGTGAGGTGACGCCCGTTGAAGTTCTATATTCCCCCCAAGCTGGAACAGGATTTCAAGGACTGGCTGGATACGGACGTCGCGCACGCCAACTATACTTTCGAGCTGATCCGGGATTGGTACGCAAGAGGTGAGGAAGGCTATGAGCCGATCTTCCTGCGCGCCCTTTACTTCAGTATCAACTGGAAATCGAAACTGGGCAACTCGGACGCCAACTCCAACTTCAAGACCAGCTACGATGTGAAGATCCGCAAGGGCGACATCGTGATACGTGAGGACGGGTGTGTCTTCATGCTGAACTGGCAGGTTCAGGACATGCCCAACAACCAGACCACGCAGGCCATTGTCTGCAACGCCATGCTGTCCTTCACGCGCCATGTGGATGAAACGGTGGACGACCGCGGCTTTCTCATGGAAGAGGCCCACGAGGAAACCATCGTGCCGCCGATCCCCTGCGTCTTCTCCGAGTACGCGGGACGTCCCGATTACGCGGCTAACTACAACACGCCGGGTATCAGCGCGGATCACCTGCTAACCGTGCAGGTACAATGGAACGACAGGACAAGGCAATTGCGCACCAGCGACGAATTCGAGCTTTTGCACTCCCGCTACCGTATCGTGGACCTCGTGGGCACGGAGCTGGACATCACCCAGCAGCACGGCATACTCAACCTGATGGCGCGGAAGATCGCCGGGGAGGATGCGCCATGACGAATCCGTGCAATCAACTCTCGCTGAATGAGGCGGCGCTCATGTCGATCTTTCGGGATGAGGCGCAGAACGCCCTCACGCTCGAAGGGCAAAAGCTCCTGTTCTATATGAGGCAGGAAGCGCAGCGGACGGTGGGAAGCGGCGGCCCCGGCAAGCCCGCGTGGCGAAGCGAGTTGGCCGCCAACCTGGATCACCTGGCGACAGCCGTCTCAGATACCTCGGTTTCCATGGACTTCGGCTATTCCCCCTCCGGCAAAGCCGATCTGGTGCGCGCCATGATCGTGGAAGCCGGCGCGGGCAGCGCGGCGGGCAACGCCCCGATCCACGCGGGACCCACGGGGCGGAGCGTGTGGGACGACGACGTCTCCGGCCAACATCCATCGCGTGCCAAAACCGAATACCTGCTGCCCGCCGCGTTCAACCAGGCGGGCAACCAGTTCATGGAGAACGCCACGCGGATCATGCAAACCTTTTTTGGCGACTTCACGGAATACGTGTACGCCACGATACCCGACAGCGCCTACTATGGGAATGTGCAGGTGAGCAGCCGATGAAGAAGGCCAGAACTTGGCATGACAACTGGAACGACGTCATCCGGGACGTGCTGTTCCCCGATGTGGAGTTGAAAACCCTGATGCGGATTCCGGCCGGAAGCGTAAACAACATTCGTGAGTTCATCGGGAAGTACTTCATTGAGGACGCCATGCCGGACGAACCCGTCGTGAACGAGGACGTGCGCGTCATCTACTACGAAGAGGAAGGCTCCAAGCTCGGCACGCCCCACGTCACCAAGAAGATACTCTCCTTCGACATCTACGTCAAGGAGAGTATGCTCTACAACGCCACCAACGACCGCTTGCAGCGCCGGGACAAGTTGATCGCCCAGCGGCTGAAGGAACTCCTTCTATGGAAGGAACACGTCTGCGGCCTGCGGTTCCAGTACGAGGACGAATACCACCTCGGCGCGAGGACCATCGGGTACAGGCGGTATCACCTGGTGCTGTCGTACAAGACTACCTGGTGACCAGCCCATCCTCCGCGCCTTCAAAGAAGGCATTGTAATCCGCCTTGAATATGACCTTCAGCGCGGCCAACTCAACGACGCGGATATTGTAGGTGCCACCCTCGATCTGGGAATAGATGCTTCGGCTGATCTCGCAGCCCATCAGCTGCATCTTGGCCGTGACCTCGTCCTGCGTCATATTGGAGGCGATGCGTAGCGCCCGAATATTCTTTCCTATGCTTCCCGATTCATCCTGCCGGATCTTCTGCATGCCCACGCCCCCTCATCGTAGTTTTTGCAACGAAAGCATTGCAATACACCTTGATTTTAGAGGGAAACGGATTTAGAATTGCAATGTATACATTGCATTCAAAAATATGGTCGAGGAGGCATGTGGTCATGAAAAAGATCGCGTTTACTGGGCATCGGCTTGAAAAGCTGCCTTATGATGAAACGGATCCCCGATGCGCCAAACTGAAACAAAGGCTGTTCTGCGAAGCACAAAAACACCTCCAGCCGGACCAGACCATCTACCTGTCCGGCATGGCAAGCGGCGTGGACCTATGGGCTGCCGAGGCTGTCATCCTCCTGAAGAACGCATTTCCCGCGAGGGATATTCAATTATGGGCAGTCGTCCCCTACAAAAAGCAGGCGGCGTCATGGCCCAAGGCACTTCGGGACTGCTATCAGGATTTGCTTGCCGAAGCGGATAAGGTCATTATGATCAGCGAGGATTATACCCTCGTCTGCCTGCATCAGCGGAACCGGCGTCTGGTGGACGAAGCGGATCATCTCATTGCCGTCTACGATGGAAAGCAGGCGGGCGGCACCCGTGAAACCATCGTCTATGCCCGAAGAAAAGGGCTGGACATAACCATCATCGAACCCTAAAGGAGGTCGAGACACTATGGCTCAGTACATCGAGCAGATCGGCGGCTACATCGCCGACAACCCCAACATCGACTTTGAACGCTGTGACGGCAAGGTGTTCTCCTATTACGAGGTCAACACCGCCAACATGAACGCCACCAACAACACGTAGTCCGTCACAGGCGGCCAGGGCAACTACCCGCTGGCCTTCATTGAGACGGACAAGGCCCTGGAATTCACCTTCGCCAGCTCCCAGTTCACCCTTGACATGTTCGCCATGGCGAACGCCGTGCAGATGGTCAAGGGCGATGTCGCCACACTGGAGAGCAGGCTCTACGAGGTCGCTTCCGGCCTGACTATCACCGTCCCCTACGAGGTGCAGACCGGCTCCGTGCGAATCAATGGCTTTACCGAAGCCGCCGAGGCTGCCGCGGGCAAGTTCAGCGTGGTCATTACCACGACCGGCGACAACGCCCCGTATACCACCATCACCTTCGCGGAGAACGACGTCGCTGTCGGCGACACCCTGCGCGTGGCGTACCGCCGTCGCGTGAACGGCGCGTCCGTCGCCACGGTGAAGACCAATTCCACCACCGCCAAGGGCGCGCTGTACGCGCACTGGCCGGTCTACTCCAGCGGCACTGACTGCACCGAGTCCGCCGTCAAGGGCTACCTGCACCTGTTCATCCCCCGCGTCCGCGTGACCGCGCTGCCGGGTTTCGACAATAGCTACAAGAGTGCGGCGACCAACGCCGTGACCTTCTCCGCCATCGACCCAAAGCGTGCCGACGAAAAGATGTACGACCTGTACTATGAGCCGCTGGACGCCAACGGCGAGATCGTGACCACCGGGACCGGCACGGTCAGCTGGAACTGATAATTCCGTAAACCTGTGGAGCGCGGCTGATCCCGCGCTCCTGATTTTTTGAAGGGAGATTCCTCATGGCAAACTACAACAATCTCCAGTAGGTGGAGTTCGCCAAGCGGGCGCTGGCTGCCGGATGGAAGTACTGGTACGGCACGGTGGGTTATAAGGCTACCCAGTCCCTGCTGAACTCCAAGGCCAGGCAGTATCCCGCTCACTATACCGCGGGCAGGATGGGAACCTACAAAAGGCACATTGAGGAAGGCCGCATGGTCGCCGACTGTGTCGGATAGATCAAGAGCTTTTTCTGGTCTGAGAACGGCACGATGGCCTCCAAGTACGGCCATGGCTGCCCGGACAAGTCCGCCAACGGCCTGTTCAAGCTGTGCAAGAAGACTGGCCCCGTTTCCACCATTCCCAAGACCCCCGGACTGGTCGTCTGGCGCTCCGGGCATATCGGCATCTCACTGGACGGCGAATACGCCATTGAGGCCAGGGGGTTCAACTACGGCGTCGTGAAGACGAGGATAAAGAACCGCAGCTGGGAGAAGTGGGGCATGCTGCCTGCGTCCATCATTGATTATGTGGAGGATGGCGGCATGACTGTCGATCCCGAACCGACGCCCGTGACCACGGAAGGCTGTCCCTACGCCGAGCCCTCCAAAAACCAGAGGAAAGGTTCTACTGGCGAAGGCGTGAAATGGGTCCAGTGGATGCTGGTTCAGTGCGGCTATAGCGTCGGCAGCTGCGGCATTGACGGTGACTTCGGCAAAGCCACCCACGCTGCCGTGATTCAATTCCAGTCAGAGCATGAGTTAGAAACGGACGGCATCGTCGGAGTCCTGACCCGAGCGGCGCTGAAGACAGCATACGACAAAAAGAAGGGAGCATGATCACATGAACACCATTGACCTCACCCCCGTCCTGCAGGCATAGATCGCGCTGCTGGCCAGCTGGATCACCCTGCGCGTCATCCCCTGGTTGAAGGCCAGGACCAACCGCCAGCAGCAGGAATACCTGCTTTCCACGGTCCGCATCCTGGTTTTCGCCGCCGAGCAGATCTATGGTGCCGGCAAGGGCAGCACCAAGTACCAGTATGTCGAGGAAGAGCTTGAGCATCGCGGCCTGAAGGTGGATGCCGCCGCCATTGAAGCCGCTGTCCGGGAGATGAACCTGCTCGAATCCTGGGATGCCAGCTTCACCGTGGACGACGGAATCGACGACGAGTACGACGAGGAGGATCACGATGCCGAAACAGAGTAAGGAACTTCCCTCCACCCAGCAGTCGGAAAAGGAACTGCCCCAGATCGGCAGCCCGGAGAATACCATCGTGATCGGCGACAGGCTCGTGGAGATCAAGCCCACAAAGCTGCGCTACCAGCGCAACCGCACGGCGGCTTTCTACAAGATGCTGGAGCTTTACCCACTCGCGGACATCCTCGCCATGGAGGCCGGCGCTTTCGGCGACGATCGGGACGGCGACAAGGCCGTCATGGACTGGCTCATCGCCGTCTTCGACGACGAGGCGCTGGTGCTGGAGAACTATGACGGCATGGACACCGGCACGGTGGAGCAGCTCCTGGAGATCTTTCGGCGCGTCAACCGCATCGACGAGAAGGAACAGAAGCAAAAAAACCTGCAGACGGCGCGCCAGGCATAACGCTTGAGCGCGCCGTCGCCATGATCGCCGCACACCTGGGCGTCGTCGACGAGGAGCAGATCAACAACATGAGCTGGGTGTTCTTCGACGATGTGCTCCGGGAACTGGGCTACAAGCTGAACTTCGAGGCTGTTTCCAACTACGCCGGTAACGCCTTCTGCGAAAAGTCCTGGGACATGATCGAGAAGAGCAATCCCTTCAACATCGCGGATCGAAAGAACGGCAGTCAAGCCATGAGCAACCTGGCGGGCTTCTTTGGTAAGAGCAGCATCAGAATAATGGGAGGAAAGACGAAATGACCGCAGATATGAGCAAATTCGAGTATACCTACGCCCTTACGCTGGACGGCGAGGATTTCCACGTTCGACCCATGATCCCCTATGTGGAGAAAGAGCAGATGGCCCTGGATTTCATCAGCGCCATCGTGATCTTCGATGAGAAAAAGGGCATCGCCTTCGAGGGCTATAACGCGGATCTGATCCGGGCGTTCATGATCCTGGTTCACTACACCGATCTCGACACCGCCTCTTATGACACCGTCGAGGGCCGACAGACCCTCTATGACATCATCTCCACCCACGGCCTGTGGCCGGAGATTTTGGCCGTCATTGAGGACGACCTGGAGGATGTGGACAGCATCACCATGCGGCTGGAGCACTCCGCCCGCAGGAACTTTGAGCAGACCCACTCTCTCCAGTACCAGGTGCTGAAGACCTTCCAGTCCCTCCTGGGCACGGAGGATGTGACCGAGACCATCGCAAAGGCAGAGGGATTGAATGCGAAGCTGATCGACATGCTCGGCGCGTTGCAGCGGGAGCAGGCTAACCCCGTGAAAGCAGGAAGCTTGCATTTTGCGAAGAAAGAAAACAGATGATAGCACTCAAAAAAGTATGATAAATCTTATTAGCACCGACATGGAATTTGGGAAGTATTATGCTTGTTTCTCTTGCAGACTGAGACTATCTGTCGTATAATATTTTATCAGAAGCAGGATTATAGATGAGTATATAGGGAGCCATATGATGAAAAGCAATAGAAAACATGAGATGCCAGTAAAAAGGTTGATAATCGTCGCAGTTTTTCTATCAATTCTTGGTCTTGTTATAATCCATATTGCCTACAAATTATGTGGCCCAGAGTGGCTCGTATCTGAATGGTCAGCAGGTGATGCTTTATCATACTATGGAGCACTCATCGCTAGTGTGATTACCATATATGGTTTGTATCTAACCTTCATGGACAATCGTAAAGGTATAAGCGAACAGAGCCGACTTGATAAACTACCTTTTATTGGCATAATAATGCTTAATCAAAATCATCGCATTCCTCTTTTCGAGTTTGAGGATCCAACGGCAATTCAACTCGAAAGTCGTGCTTTCAAAGGCACTCATGAAGGTTATTACTATACTGAAACTAGACCGGACACCTTCTTTTGTGTCATAGAGAATGGAAAAACAGTTGTCAAACGTGCTCTGCCGAAGGAGAAGCTATCACTAATCAGATTTCACGGTATTGAAATCGTTCATGTAGCCTCTGGTATATCACTCACTACCCATCACAACTTACTTTATATCCCTCTTGAAGTAACCAATGTTGGCAATGGTGCCGCTATTGATCTCCATTTCGGATTTAATAAACTTGATAATGGAATTAAAAGTACCGAACGCTACACACCTCCCATCCCGCTCAAGATCGATTCAGATTTGTATATTGCAATCTATGCTGATAATGATCAAAATGAGAATTGTGGACAGTATCTTATGGAGTATTATTACAAAGATATTTTCGGTAATCATTATGTCCAGAAACAGGTTTTCGAGCTGGGAGTAGATACCGAGAAGAATTATTATGGTACACTGGAGAATGGGATGCAACAGGAAATGATTGACCACAGTATGCTACCTCATGTGTTGCAAGAAGGAAATTAAAATAATATGATTAAGAATCTTTTCTTTGCTTGCTAATGCTTGACTTTCTGGGCAATACGTCGTATAATTTAAACAAAGAGCGAACCACGCACGCGGTTACCTCTTGGAGTTAATAGGGATGTGTAGTCTTAGGACCGCACAACAGCCGTTCACTTTGCCGAGTGGGCGGCTGCGTTGTTTCTGCGATCCTTCACGATGATCGTGATGGTATACCTTCCGATGTGAAAAGTAATGCGCATACGCAACACCTCCTTTCGGAGGTAATGGCAACCGCCTGCGCGTTTGTGCCCGCTCTTTGGCCCGCAGAAATGCCGCGCGGCACCCTTTGGACATTATTATTCTACACGACGCCTTGTGTACTGTCAAGCAAAATGAAATAACCGATTGACTGACCGCCAGTTGCGGTCTGTTTTTGATGGGAGGACGGTAATGGCACAGAGTTCAAATAAGCTGGTCGGAACATAGTACCTGGACTTGACACGGCTTAAGCAGGATGTGGCTGAAACCAACGCCCTGCTCAAGAGCATCGGCGCGGGCATCAACCTGAACGTGTCCGACGTGGTAGAAAAGCAGATCAAGGACATGCTCACTCGCTACAGGGCGGAAGTGCGAAAGGCGTCGGAGGAAGCGGGCAAGTCCGGCCAGGACATGGCCAACAGCATGCGCTCCGCAGAGAGCCAGATCAAATCGCTGCTCTCCACTACGCAGAAGCTGAACTCGGACGGCTCCCTCACGGAGACCCGCAAGGGCTATGACGAGTTGGGCCGTTCCATCACCGAGGTTTACAAGGCCGGGCAGCTGCTGAACCGAAGCGTTTCTGCCGAGAGTACCCTCGCCAGCGACATCAAGAAGGCCAACGAGCTGTACCAGCAGCAGCTGTCCAGCATCAAGAAGATCTACGACCTGCGCACCAAGCGGTAGACCGTCAACGACGGCACCGCCATGGCGGTGGAGTTGGATAAGCAGATCGCGGATACCCAGCAGCTGATCGAAACCAACCGCCAGCTCATCTCGCAACTGGACCAGGAGGCGGTCACCCGATCCAAGCTGGTCAACCTTACCCAGGAAGAGGCCGCCGCCCAGCAGAAGTACAACAACGCCCTCGCTGCCCAGAGGGATCGTGCCACCGCAAAGAGCAATGCCGAGAGCTCCGGAGCGAAGGAGCTCAAGCAGATGCAGGCGGCGTACCAGCAGCTGACCAACGCCTACCGCCAGTACAACCTCGCCGTCAAGAGCGGCAACGAAGCCGGGAAAGCCTATTGGAGCCAGAGCGCCCAGCAGGCGCTGCAGGAGATCACCGGCATCGAGGAAAAGATCGGCTCCCTCAACATCGAGGAGGGTATCCGAAAGAAGATCCTCGACCTCATCGCACAGGCGCGCAACGCTGAGGCCGCGCACAGGAGCGGCATCGGCGGCATCAGGGACGACGCCACGACGCTGGAGAATACGCTGGATCGCATCTCCAGCCGCCTGCTCCAGATGGCGACGACCATGCTCCTGCTGCGCGGGTAGACCACCATCTGGCGCAACGCCACCACCTTTGCCCAGACCTACTACGACAAGCTGAACGAGATCCGGGTCGTCACCGGCAAGTCCCAGGAACAGGCCAACCAACTGGGCCAGAGCTACCGCAACCTCGCCAGGAACATGAAGGTCTCCGCCACGGAGATCGCCGTGGCCGCCACCGAGTTCTGGCGGCAGGGCCTGGACGAGCAGCAGGTCAACGAGCGCCTGGTCGCCACCACACAGTACGCAAAGATCTCCGCCATGGAGTTTGAAGACGCCGCCGAGGTCATTACCGCCGCCACAAATACCATGGGCATCAGCGCCCAGCACGTCGCGGACATCTTCGCCTACCTGGGCGACATGAGCGCCTCCGGTCCCGATGAGATCGGTAAGGCGATGCAGAAGGCATCCGCCTCCGCAAAGGAATTCGGACTGACCTTCGAATGGCTGGGCGCGTACATCGCCACCATCAGTGAGAAGACGCGACAGGCTCCCGAGGTCATCGGCACGTCCATCAACTCCATCATGGCCCGCCTGCATTCCATCAAGCAGAAGGGCTTCAACGAAGAGGACGAGACCAAGATCAACGACATTGCCAAGGCCCTGAATACCATTGACGTGGCGCTCATGGACAGCGAGGGCAACTGGCGGAATATGTCCGATATCTTCTCCGACATCGCCGCCAAGTGGGATACCCTTAACGGCAAGCAGAAGTCCTACATCTCCACCACGATGGCCGGCACACGCCAGCAGAACTACTTCATCGCCCTGATGTCAGACATGGCCAAGGGTATCGAAGGCGGCAGTCGCGCCTATGAGCTCTATGCCGGAGCTATGGGCGCAGCGGGCACCGCCGCCCAGAAGTACGCCGTTTGGCAGGAATCCGTCACCGCGGCTCAGAATCGGCTGACCACCGCCGTGCAGGATTTCTATTCCCTGCTCAATGCCGAGTGGATGAAGAAGTTCTACGAGGGCATGGCCGGGTTCGTCGATGTCATCACCGCGGGCACGGACGCCCTGGGTGGCTGGAACCTCATCATTCCCATCGTCACCGCCGGCGTCATCGGCCTGATCGCTGTGGTCTACAAGGCAGTTACCGCCATCAAGGCCATGCACGCGGCGCTCGCTGCGGGCGAAGGCATCGCCTCCGTCGCCAGCGGCGGCGTGGTCGGCGCGATCATCGCGGTCGTCGGACTGCTCGCCACGGTAGCCACCATGATCATCGGTTCCATCGCCAAGAGCAACCAGGTGGAAAAGGTGGACTACACCAGCACGATCCAATCCATATCCAGCTATCGGGACAACGTGGAGACGCTGGCGACCGAGCTGGAAACGCTTGCCACGAAGACCGACATGACCGCGGAGGAACAGGCGCGGGCGGATGAGATCATGCAGGCGCTGTCCGGCACCTCCCTCTCCATGAAGGCAGCGCTGGAAAACGGCGGGCAGGGCTTTGATACCCTGACCGAAAAGGCCGCCGCCGCCCGCGGTGAGCTGGAAAAGACGGACCAGACGCTGCGAAGCCTCAAGGCTGCGGACGCCCTGCAAAACCTGCGGGACGCCGACAGCAGCTACGCGGACGCGATACGGAAGGCGCAGAAGGAATTGCACTCCTCCTCACAGTACGACGACATCGCCTCCCAGTATGCCCAATACATGACGGAGCATCCCACCGGCTTGCACCGCGTCACCTACCCCGGCGCGATGGGTACTGCGGCGGTGAAGGATGAAAACTTCTATACCTACGCGGAGCGGATGTCAAAAACGGGCGTGGGCATCTTTGCCTCCAGGGAAGCAAAGGCCCAGGCGAAGGAGAGCATGGCCTTCTGGTCGGAGGTCGTGCAGGAATTGAAACAGCTCGGCATCGATGCCGGGTCCTCCGTCGAGGAGATCGGCAACAAGATGCTGGAGTTCGACATCGCGGCCGCGTCCTTCGCCGACGCCAACCGCCAATCCCTGGCCGACTCCTGGCAACCCATCTTTGACGACCTCTATACCGTGATGACGGAGGGCACGCAGTTTAGCCAGCTGCCCCAGTTCATGCAGCAGGCCGCTACCGAGTACTATGACGCCTACATCGGCGGAATCGACCAGCAGGCGGAGCTCGCCGAGGGCGACCTCATGGCCATGGCGGCGGACTTGTCCGGCTACGTCACCAACATGGTGGACTTTGTGGAAGCCAATGCGGACTTCTCCGACCTGATCCACCGCTTCGACGAGCTGTCCTCCCAGCCACTCACTGTGGAATCCGCCAATAAGCTCAACGCGTTGGTCCCCATCATCAACGAGTTCATCTCCGCCTACAATGCGCTCACCGAAACGACGGACGACGACTTCCCCCTGCTGGGCGAAGTCCTGCTGGAGGATCTGGGGCGGGCCAACGAGGAGATCACCGAGGTCTCGGAAGCCGTCACCAAGCTGGACACCGCCTCGATCTACAAGGACCTGGCGGTTGCGAAGGAAGAGGCCAACGGATTCGTATCGGTGCTCTCAAAGCTGGGCGACGGCGAGGATCAGTTCAAAAACCTGCACGAAGCCGTCGCTGCCACTGCACAGGAGATCGCTGACGCCTATGGCATCACGGATGAATCCGCCATCGGCAAGATCGCGGAAAAGCTGCTGGAAGGGCTCTACGATACCTATCCCGAGATCGTCAACTATGTAGACACCGCCACGGGCCTTCTGACTGAGGGCTGGGAAGAAGGCGTCGCGAAGGCCACCAATCCCTGGGCTTCCTTCTTCAAGAAGGCCAGGCTGGAGGACGCCCTCAAGGAAGCAAAACGGGATATGGCCGCGCTGGATGTGTCCAGCCTGTGGGATGAGCTGCTCAACCCCGAAGGCAAGGGCCTCTATGAATACGCGGACGACTGGGCCCGCGCCCTGATCCCGGAAGGCACCGAGAAGGAGGTTCATGAGCTGTCCCAGCAGTTTGTGGACGCTTTCTTTGAGATGTTCAACGGTATCGACACCAGCATCATGGACGGCAATGGCAGGATCGCCTCCGGCATGGAAGAGACCATCGCCATCATGCGCAAGGCCGCCAATGCGGCAAATGCCGAGACCACAAAGCTGGAGAACGCTTATAAGTCCCTGCATTCGGACACCATCGCGCGGAACGAGGCCATCTCAGGCCTGACAGACATGAAAGGCATGGCCCAGGCAGGCAACAGGGTTGGCGTAGCATCGGCCTTCGAGGGTCTGTCCCCTGAGGCCATCAGCGCCATCTCAAGCGCCATGCCGGAGCTCATCGACAAGCTGAACGATGGGACATACGCAGCGGAGGATTTTGAAACCGCCATCGCGAAGCTCCATGAAGCCGAGGTCAAGGCGGGCAAGGACGCCTGGAAGGATTACTTCGACAAGACCGCAGACGGATTGAAGCAGCAGTCTGCGCTGTTCGCCTCGACGATGAAGGGCATCATCTCGGAGGTCAGCGCCGCAGACGACCGGGAGACCGCCTTCTACAACCGCCTGATCGCGCTGGGCAAGGAGGGCTTCGACATCTCCGGCATGCTGGATCAGTTCGGCGCGTTGGCGGTCCAACTGCTGAACGGCACGGAGAGCGCTGAGGCATTGTACGAGGCGCTGGCCCGCATGGAAAGCCTGAGCAGCCTGAAGACAAGCATAGACGAAGCAGACAAGCTGGCCCAGGCGGTAAAGGCCATCGACCCCAGCAAGACTTCGTACAGTCCTCAGTCGGCGCTTTCAGCTTACGATACGCTGGAAGAAAAGTATACCGAACTGACGGGACTCCAGCGCGGCTCCGTCGAATACCTGGAACGCGCAAAACAGCTCACCCAGCAGACGGTCGCTGAGGTGTACAACGAAGCCGCGGCTTACGGCGTGGTCACGGACCTACAGGCGAAGGCCGCACAGTCCGCCGCCAGCGGGGAACGCGGGCGCACGTTCAAGAAGGTCGATGAAAAGAGCTATCTCGGCGGTGTAACCTATCTCGAAAACGCCATGAAGCAGGCGGAGGCCGCGGGCGAGGACGTAACACAGGCGTGGAATAAAGCCCTGTCCAACCTGGACGAAGCCGGGCACCTGGAGGCCATGTGTACCCTTTTCGGAGATATCTCCAATCTGGCCATTGAGTGCGGCGGCAATGTTGCGGACATCATCGCCAAGCTGTATGAGATGCGTGAAGCCGCGCAGTCCATGGGGCTGTCCGAGCTGGCCGATTCCCTGCGGGAGGAGCGCACTGCCAACACTGCCTCCACAGGCGGATACCAGGAACAGGTGGACGCACTGACGCAGGCCTTCGGAGAAGGCGGTACAGAGGGCGTGACCGCGGCCATGGCGGTGTGGAACGGCTTCGACGAAGCCATGCAGCAATCCATCGCCAAGACCTTCCCCTCGCTGGTCATCGCGCTGGACGACGCCAACAGGGCGGCGTCTAACCTGTCTGGAACTGTCAAGAATCTGGAAAGCGACGAAGCCGGGTTGTCAGAAGGCTCAAGGGACGCGACGCGGAAGCTGTCCGCCTTGGGCAAGGAGCTGGGCGATGCGCAGAAGACCGCCAACGCCAAGTACTTCAAGAGCACCGCTTCGGCCATCGAAGACCTGAAGCACGGCGCGACTTCCGTCAGCGACGCCTTCGGGGTCTACAACAAGGAAGCCGCGAAGGCGGTCAAGGCCAACGAAGAATACACAGCCGCATCCAAGAAGATTGCGGCCGGCACAACCGTCGCCACCAGTGAGATCGAAAACCTGGCCTCATACCTTGGCAATCTGGATCCCGCCGCGCTGCTGCAAAACTGGGATCAGGTCGGTCCCCTGATCTCCGGCGCGCTGGCCGAGGGCGAAGCCGCGTTTGACCGTCTGAACGAAGCCGCGTTCATCACGATCACCGGCACGTCGGTGGCGGACTTCTCCGCGCTGACGTCCGGGCTCATCAGCGTACAAAACCTGGCGGCGGAGACCGTGCAGGCGTTGCTGGCCACGGGCCAGTGGACGACCGAGACCATCACGCTGCCCCAGGAGGGCGCGCAGTGGGACCCCGTCAGCGGCACGTGGAACAAGACCACGCTGAACACCAACCAGACCGTGCTCAAATACACAGGCAGCAATCCCCTGAAGGGCGGTGGCGGAGGCTCTAAGCGATCGTCCGGGGGCGGTGGTGGCGGCGGCGGAGGCGGAGGCGGTGGCGGCAGCAAGTCCACCAGCGTCTCGAAGGACACCCAGAAGTTGCTGAACACCATGAACGATCGCACCGAGGCCGACGATCACCGGCGCAAGATGGCGCAGCTCGCCCAGCAGTACCACGAGGTGCGCGGCGAGCTGCAGGGCGTCATCAAGTTCATGCAGGTGGAAAAGGAAATCGTCCAGCAGGATTCCACCCAGATCGAAGCCTATCTGGAGGTGCTCGAAACACAGATGGCCGCCAAGGAAGCGGTCATGGCCAGGTACAAGGAATCCTCCAAGAAGTACAAGCAGGCCAAAGCCGACCTCGACGCCCTGCGGGAGCAGCATGAAAAGTATTCCGAAACGCTGCTGCAAAACAGGATCGACCTGGAGAAGCTGGATCAGTCCATACAGGAGCAGCGGGACACCATCCGCGGCATGGAGATCGATATCCGAAAGCTGATCCACGACGCCATACAGGATCGGGAAGCCCTGAACAAGCGGATGCTCCAGGGGACGATTGACATCGAGAACGAGATCATAGGCGTCCTGAAGAGCCGGTATGAAAAGGAAAGGGATCAGCTCACCGAGCTGGCGGAAGCTAAAAAGGAGGCGCTCAACGAAGAACTCTCCCTGCTGGACGAACAGCTGAACGCCCGGAAGAAGCTCAACGAGGAAGAGGACCGCGCCAAGAAGCTGGCCGACCTGGAGGCGCAGCTGGCCCGGGTTTCCGCGGATCCCACACGCACGAAGGAAGCGTTGGAGCTGCGGGAGCAGATCGCGGAGCTTCGGGAGGAGATCGCCTGGGAACTGGCCGAGGAAGAGGTCGAGGCCCAGAAGAAGTCCATTGAATCCCAAATCGAGAGCATCGACGACTACATCGAGTATGTCGAGGATTATTACGAAGAGTTGCTTTCCAATCCCCGGAAGCTCATGGAGGAGATGCAAGCCCTGCTGGCGCAGTCGGACGAGGAGATCATGGCATGGCTGATCGAAAACCACGAGGATTACGAGAAGGCCACAGACGCCACCCGGGAAAACATGCGCAACGGCTGGCAGGAGATGCTGGACGATATGCGGGGCGTCACCCGAACCTATTGGCACGAGGTGGAGGACATCATCGCCCAGGGAGACGACGCCATCATCGACTTCCTGAAGCAGCACACCGCGGACTACCAGGAGGCCGGCGAACTCCAGGCACAGGCATATGTGGACGAGTGGAAGAAGAAGCTGGAGGATCTGGCAAAGGCGCATACGGAGGTCATGGGAGATATCACCGGGGAATTGGAGGATGATTCCACGGAAGAGGCCGATGCCGGCTCGTCTGGAACGGGTGCCGGCGGTAAGAAGAAGCGCTTCAAGGCCACCGTGCCTTACGTCGGCCCCGGCTATGCCAGCAAGACCGTGAAAGGCTTCAAGACGGAAGAGGCGGCGCGGAAGGCCGCGGAGGAATGGGTGGAAAAGGCCTGCCAGAAGGTCAGCGGATCGAACAGCAGCGCTGTCCAGCAGTGGGCGGAAGAGCTCAAGAAGAAGATCGTCGTCAAGGCTTATGCCCAAGGCGGCCTGACCTACGATACCGGGCTGGCCTGGCTGGACGGCACGAAGCAAAAGCCTGAGCGCATCCTCAACCCCTACCAGACGGAGCTGTTCGAGGATTTGCTGAGATCGCTGCACGAGATTCGGATGCTGCGCGTCCCTTCCGCCTCGGTGATCCCGCAGGTGCCGGAGGCGCAGCAGCCCAGCTATACGATAGAGAACATCACGGTGCAGGTGCAGAAGCTGGAGACGGAGGCGGACTACGAGGAGATCGCCGAGAAGGTCGGCGAGCAGATCATGGAAAAGGCCATGAGAGGCATGAGCGTGGGCGGGCTGAGGATCGGATGATCCTGCCCGCCCCGAAAAGGATGTGATGATAGATATGGATGGATTCAGCTTCAACGGGATTCATTGCAGCACACTCGGCTGTTGGTATCGCCCTGACGCGAAGGATCGGGGAAGCGAGATGGAGGATTACGAAATCAGCGCCATAGAGCCGGATCACCGGGACGGCGGCTATTATATCGGCACAAGAGTCAAGTCCCGGGTATTTGAGTAGGATTGCTATTTCGAGGACGTCGACGAAACGACTCTGGAAGGGATATATCGTTGGCTCTATCGTGGGACTCGGGGCAGGCTCGTTTTTGATCACAAGCCTTACGCTTATTACGATGTCGTCGCCAGCAAGCGG
This sequence comes from Clostridia bacterium, assembly GCA_045637485.1. Lineage (GTDB taxonomy): Bacteria > Bacillota > Clostridia > Christensenellales > Aristaeellaceae > UBA2862. The sequence continues at coordinate 5,053 of JAZTZK010000003.1, read as the reverse complement.
ATCGTCATTACGCTATATGATCATGCCGACGAGAATGGGGACAAACTGTACGCAGGCACCTTTACGGCGACCTTCACCTGTTATGATCCCTTTGGGAAGATGTTTGAAGCCAGCTATGTAAGTGTCCCCGACAGCGCCACTTTGGCGCATACCGGCCTGCTGCCATCAGCGATTATGCCGGAGGCGCCTTCGCTGGCATCTCGTTCCTTCCTCATGTACAACCCAGGCACCGAGGCGGCGCACACGATCATCCGCGTCGCCGGGGATGTCGGAAGCGGCATGCTGATCCGAAACCTGACCACGGGACAGCGGTGCAGGATCGTGGGCCTGCAATCGGACAGTTTATTAGAAAGTCAAGCTCTTTTACTTGACAGCTATCGAGGACAGACGCGCACGGAGTTGGGCGAACATACAGAGATGGCCTCTCCCTTCCACGATGAGGGCTATATCACCCTCGCGCCCTGCACGCCGTTTATCCGTGACCTGCAGGTCAACTACACTTCCGGCAGCAACATCATCACGTCGGACGGCGGATTTCTGCCGCACATGGTCGGACAGTTCGTCTATCTGGATGGCTGGAAGAGCATCCGGCTGGTCAGCAGTGAAAACCGCGCGGTGATCTCCGAGAGCATGTCAGACACCGGATCGGCGGAGACGCCGGTGGTCACCATGAACGAGATCGAGATCAGCGGTGACGGTCTGGACCTGACTCGATTTGAAATCGACTATATCCCGCGCATGCGGTAAACTGTGAGAGGAGGCGTTGAACATGGCGACGCGCATTTCGATCCACGACATGAACCGCATCAAGCTGTGCGAGATATTTGATTCGGAGCTGAAACCCGAAGGCCAGGCCTACGACGTCTCCCTGACCACGGAGATCAGCGGCTGGAAGGAGCTGTCCTTCACATAGCCCCAGACTGTCAATGGTGAAAGGAATTACCGATGGGATTACGTCCGCAGCGGTTATCAGGTCTGCGTCAGTCGGGACGGCAAGAAGGACTGGTTCCTGCTGAACGCGCCGAAGCGCTTCCACAAGGGACAGGCGGTATCGGCGACCATCACCTGCCAGCACGTCTGCTCCCTGCTCTCCAAGAAAAACCTGTTCATCACCTTCGACGATACCAACGGCATCGGCACGGCGCAGTATCTATTGAACCAGGCGCTTGAGAACACCGGTTGGATGCTCAGATTCTGCGAGACCTTCTATGAAGCGGATGGTATGACTGAAAAGGTACGCTCCCTGAAATCCGAAAACAAGCGCGGAGCCTATGCGCTGATCGCTGATATCTGCAAGCTGTTCAATGCCCGCCCGGTCTTTGACGGCGACGACAAGTCCGTCACGGTCGTGTCCCTCAATCGGTATGATTCGATGATGGAATTGAACTTCGGGAAGAACCTGAGTAGCGTCAAGCGGAAGGAGGACGCCGCGAACGTCGTGACTCGGCTATACGTCGAGGGCGAGTACGGCGACAACGGCTATGTGGGCATCGACGACGTGAATCCAACGGGGCTTCCGTACCTGCTGAACTTCGACTACTTTCGGGAACTGGGCATCTTCACCGCCACGCATGAACAGGCGCTTACGGACTATCTCCGGGACATCCAAACCGCCAAGGCGGCAAGCAGCGCGGCGATCAGCCAACTGCTCTGCCTGGAGAACCAGCTCAATGAATTGTGGGGCCAGATCGACTACGTGCTGTATGTGTTCGACGGCAGCCATGTCACGCACACCATACTCGGCGGCGACGCCACGGAAAGCGATGCGGCGCAGGGAGAAGATGATATCCTCGCCCTTCTGCTCCCGGACGGCACGCACCGCTATCAGACGGGCTGGGTCATCGGCGAGCCCGTCGATTATGTGGTGAAGTTCATCCATAAGGCTGCCGCGAAGATCGGCGGCAAGGAAGTCGCGGTAGAGGCCAAGGAGAAGAGCATCGAGAGCCTGCAAAGTGAATACGACAAGACCACGGACGAGGCAAAGAAGGCTGACATCCTGGCACAGATTGCTGCGCTCCGGGAGGGCATCACCGCACTTTACGAAGGAACGGAGACCGACACCGGCCTGTATGCCCTGATGCGCAGCGCCGTGCTGCTGGCCGTACAGCATGACGATGTCCGGTTGACCTATCAGGCATCCCTGTCCAGTCAGCAGGAGATCGAAAACACCTTCGCTGCCGCCATGGGCGACATGCTGATCGACGGCTATTGGAGCAACACCAATTACGCCCTGGGACAGGAGGAACTGTTGTACAATGAAGCCTGCGAGGTCATGGCGCAGCTTTCAAAACCCACGGTGACCTATGCGACGACGATCCAAAACCTGTCCTGCGTCAGCGGCTATGAGCTGGAGCGATTCCAGATCGGCCAGCTGTTGAGGATATGGGACGAGGCGCTTTCACTGAACGACCAGGCATACATCTCCAAGCTGGTTGAACGGCTGGACGCGCCGGAGAAGGATTCGGTCACGATCACCAACGATCTGACCAGCCTCGGCAGCGTGTCCCTCGATAGCATTATCAGCCAGATCACAGGAATCGCGGAGAATGTCCGAAACAAGAAAGCGCTTTATGACCGCGCGCAGGCCATTGGTTCCAACGGCTCCATCCCGGCCCAGCGGTTGGAGGGCATGATCGACGTGCTGAAGACCCGGCTGTCCTCCGCGGTGTCCAACTGGTACACCGACGCGGACGGCAACCTGATCCTGGAGAGCGTGAACGGCTCCAGCGCCATGAAGCTGTGCGGCGAGGGATTCATGATCGCCTCGTCGCGGACGGACGACGGCGCTTGGGATTGGCGCACCTTCGGCACAGGCGAGGGCTTCACCGCCGACATGCTGATCACCGGATTCCTGTCCGCGGATCGCATCCGGGCGAACAGCATCACAGCCAACAAACTGGCCTCGGACGTCGGCGCGTCGCTCGACTTGTCCAGCAACGTGGGCATCAATCTTCGAGTGGAGGGCATCAACGCCAACATCGACCGGCTCCGCGCCGCGGCGGTATCCAATGTACAGGTGCTTTACGCACTGGGCAGTTCATCCTCTACGCCCCCCGTCGGCGGCTGGTCGGCGGAAGCGCCGGACTGGGTGGACGGCATGTTCATGTGGCAAAAGACGGTCACGACCTACGCCACCGGCACGACGGATGAATCCGACCCCACCTGCCTGACCGGCGCATCGGGAGAAGCGGCCACCACATTGCGGATTGATTCCAGCCGTGGCACGGTGTTCAAGAACAGCAGCGTATCCACGGTACTCTCTGCCGTCATATACCACGGCTCGCAGCGGATCACCAATATTACAGACCTGCGTTCTGTGTTTGGAGTCAGCGCTTATCTTCAGTGGAGCTGGCAGCGGATGGGCGAGGATCGATACGGCGTCATTTCCGCGGACGATGCCCGACTCTCCCAGAACGGATTCCAGTTCACCCTGTCCGCCGCGGACGTGGACACCAAGGTCACATTCGTGTGTGAATAGATCACAGCATAAAGGGGGCATATCTCATGGCCATCAAATCGGCAGACCAGATCTCCATCGTCGATATCACCGACGCCTACTCCGTCATTTAGACGAACGATTCCTACACTTTCCCCGGCAGCACCAACGCCGCCAGGGCGGGCAGCTGCACCACCCAGATCATCGCCATGCGCGGCGCTGAGCAGGTCGCGGCCACCGTAAACCTGGCACAGGTCACAGCGCCCACGGGCATCACCGTGACCAAGGATACCAACGCCACGTCGCCCACCCTGACCATCACGGCGAGCACGTCCTTTACCACGGCGGGAGTCGTTCACATCCCCGTGGTCGTGGACGGCGACATCACCATCAACAAGGATTTCAGCGTCGCCATCGCCTTCACCGGCGCAACGGGTGGCAAGGGCGACACAGGCGACGCGGGCAAGGGCGTGGCGTCTGTGGCCATAGATTACCAGGCCAGCGCATCCAATACCACCGCGCCGACCGGCACCTGGTCCGCCACTCCGCCCGCTGTAGCAGCGGGCTCCTATCTGTGGACGCGCATGGTCTTCACCTATACCGACAACACTACCTCTGATCCGGTTTACTCCGTTGCCAAGCAGGGTGCGACCGGGGAGACCGGCGCGGGCGCGCTGTGGTACACGGGCACGGGCATCACGGGTACCAGCACCACCGCCACGATCTTCAGCGGCTCGGGTGTGACCAGTGCCAAGGTCGGGGATATGTACCTGAACACGAGTACTTATAACACCTACCGCTGCACCCTCGCCGGAGCGCCTGCCGCTGCCAAATGGGTGTACGTCAACAACATCAAGGGCGCGACCGGGGAAGCCGGGGCCGCAGCCATCACCATGAGCGTGACCAGCTCCAACGGAACCATCTTTAAAAACAGCTCCGTCGAGACCGTGCTGACCGCCCACGTCTACCAGGGCGGTGTTGAAGTCACCGGCAACGCGCTGACAGCACTGGGCACGATACGTTGGTACAAGGACGGCTCTTCTACCGCGACTGCCACCGGCCAGACACTGACGATCTCCGCTGGGGATGTCACGAACAAAGCCACATATATCGCGCAGCTGGAGGCGTGAGCGATGGCAATAAAGAGCTCGGCGACGATAACGCTGTCCTGCGTGGTGGATGTCTACTCCACCACGCGGTATTACCTGCTCCAATCCTCCACGCTCAATACGCCCTCGAAGCCTACGACGAAGCCGCCCACAGGCGGTTGGACGGACACAGAGCCGACCTACACTCCGGGCTCCACCAACAGCCTGTACTTCACCGATCTGACTGTGTTTTCGGACGGCACCTGGGCCTACTCCTCTGTATCGCTGTCCTCGTCCTATGAAGCCGCGAAGGCTGCCTACAACAAAGCGATCGCGGCCCAGACGGCGGCGGGCGAGGCCCTGGAAACCGTCGCCGGCATGAGCGTCGGTGGCGTCAACCTGATCGAGGACAGCGACGCCTACCGGCTCACAGCCACCGGTACAAACAGCTTTTGGGTCGCGGCGGATGAGTTGGAAAAGGACACCGACTACACGTTGTCCGTGAAGGAAGTCGTGCTGGAGGCGGGCA
>JAZTZK010000002.1:0-11788 GCA_045637485.1 Clostridia bacterium | reverse complement strand
ACAAGGGCAGGACCTCCAATTCTCGTCATATAGGACGTTGAACAGCAAATATATATTCACGTATTGCCAGAGAGTTGACGGTTGATAAAAGGAAAGAAAATAAAAGACTGGGCTGTGCCACAAAACAGAAAAACTGAAGCGTTGAGTCCCCATTCAGACGCAAATTGATACAATCAAACGATGCACCCAAAATGCACCCAGACGGCTGGGTCTGGGTGCATCGTTTGATTGTATGTATAAAAGCTGTATAAAAGCGCCGCCCGTACGGACGACGCTAATCCGCCATTAGTTGAACTCATCCAAATATCTATACTAACGGGGATAAAATCTTTCTCTGCAATTACAAACCGCTTGTATCGCCGCTTTCTGCACCAGCCCTCTGTTCTCTAAGCAACCTCTCTTTTTCGCCGTCAGAGGCTTCATATAACCATTTGTCCCCATCATAAGTGAAATACGAAATCCAAACCTCATCCTGCTCGCTGTCTTTATCATCCTGTAACGTGATAGCCACGGCCGTGTTATTTGCACCTTTCCAAATCCACCAGTAATAATCCCAGGCATAACCAGGATCGGAACCTTCTTCATCAATGTCACCATATAGTCCCGTCAGTTTCTTCGTCAAATCGTCAATCATAAACTGTGCATCAGCAGGCTCAAACTTGTATTGTGCACCATACATTCTTGTGTCACTACTGTTGTGTGTGATTACGCCGTCTACTACTGTATATGCAAAGTGTAGTTGTACACCTGATGTCGTGTATCCAGCCACTTCCTGCTTACCATTCCAAGCGGGCGCGGGAATATTGATGTCGTGGTATTCAGGATTATTCTTCAGGTCATAACTCCCTGTGTACAATTCCATTGTCGGATAAAACCTCATCATTTCACCCGTCAATGAATCGTAAATGCCATATTCAGGCCATAACTTATCAGCTTCTGTATAGCTGATACCCCACGGTGTACCCCTAAACAGTATCTCTTCACCATACTCTTCACCAGCAAAAGCAACCGATCCGATCAGCAGTAGGCACAGCACTAAACACAGCAGCCTCTTCACAACGATCACCCCTTCTGATAATACTTAATTACATATTCTCCAATCGGAGTGATTTTCCTTCTACATACAGAAAAAACTGCCAGGTAATTTTCCTGGCAGGGCTCTAACTATTACTCAGATTCAGATTTCAACCTCCATCCCGCTGGTCAGCGTCCAGACCAGCCGCTTCTTGTCCATCACGGTCACGCTGTCCACCAGTGCCGACCACTGCCCCTTATCGAACTCCGTGTACAGCTCCGGTAGCCCGGTGACGGTTTCGATGAACGGCTCCAGCTTCCGGCGGCGCACCATGCGCTGACTGATCTGGTCGACGACGGCATTCCGCTTCGCCTCGGTCTCCTCGTAGCGGCTGACCAGGGCAGCTTCCCGTTCCCTGTACTCAGCCTGGTTCTGCGCCTTCCGTGCGTTCTCGGCGATGAGGTCGTTCACCGCCTTGGCGTCCACGGCGAGCTGCTGGTCGAGCAGCCGCTTCTCCCGCTCCAGCTCACTGGTGTCGGAGATCCTGTCCCTGATCACCGTCATCTCCGTGATGTAGAACTCCCTGTCCACGCTGATCCTGTTCACCAGCCGCACGAACGCGGCCTTGATCTCATCCTCGGTCAGGTGCGGCGTCTGGCAGCGGGTCTTGTCCTTGAACTTGGCGTTGCACTGCCAGATGACCCGTCGGTACTTGTCGTGGCTGTGCCAGACCTTCGACCCGTACCATTCCCCGCAGCACCCGCAGTGGATTTTGCCGGAGAAGATGGTCGCGCCGCTGTGCTTGGGGTCACGGGCGCGTTACGTATAAATGTCCTGCACAAGCTCAAACTGGTTGGGATCGATGATGGCGGGATGGCTGTCTTCCACAAAATACTGCGGAACCGTGCCGTTGTTCTTCACCGACTTCTTCGTCAGAAAGTCCGGCGTGTAGGTCTTCTGGAGCAGAGCGCAGAAATTATAAACGAGGGCCGCCAACAAAACACCACATCCAAGCCTAAATGGGCAAAAAAAGATGAGTTAGCCCTTCTGAACCGGATGGAGAAGTACAGTGATAATCACCGGTTGTTCCTCCATCACTTTGACGTGCCTTTTGATAACGACATGAGCGAACGTGATTTGCAAAAATGCAAAAAACCGCCAGAAGATGTCCGGCGGCTTTGGAATGACTGACGGCAGAAATATGTCTTGCCGTATTCTCAGCTTTGTTGAATCCTATAAACACAGAACATTGAATGTGTTTGATGCCATTTATTCTGCTTTCTCTTCAACTGTATTGAGTAATGGGTGAATGCTTACAAAACCGTGAAGCTTCAGCTTGCCTACGCCATCTCCTCCGGACGGAACACCTCGTCAAAGCGCTCGGGGGTGAGGAAGCCCAGCTTCACGCAGGCCTCGCGCAGCGATATGCCCTCGGCGTAGGCCAGCTTGGCGGTCTTGGCGGCGTTGTCGTACCCGATGTAGGGGTTCAGCGCCGTGACCAGCATCAGGCTGTCGTGCAGGTTGCGGCGCATCTTTTCCCGGTTGGCGGTGAGCCCACTCAGGCAGTTGACGTTGAAGGAGCGCATGCTGTCTGTAAGCAGCCGAACCGATTTCAGGAAGTTGTAGATCAGCACGGGCATGAACACGTTCAGCTCGAAGTTCCCCTGGCTGGCGGCCATGCCCACGGCCACGTCGTTCGCCATCACCTGCACGGCCACCATCGTCAGCGCCTCGCATTGGGTGGGGTTCACCTTGCCGGGCATGATGCTGCTGCCGGGCTCGTTTTCGGGGATGCGGATTTCACCCAGGCCACAGCGCGGCCCCGACGCCAGCCAGCGCACGTCGTTGGCGAGCTTCATCAGGTTCGCGGCCAGGGCCTTCAGGGCCCCGTGGGCGAATACCAGCTCGTCCTTGCCTGTCAGCGCATGGAACTTGTTTTCGGCGGTGGTGAAGGGCTTGCCCGTCAGCTCCGATACGGCCTTGGCCACCTCGGCGTCAAAGCCCGCCGGAGCGTTCAGGCCGGTGCCCACGGCGGTGCCGCCGAGGGCCAACCGGCGAAGCGGCGGCAGGGCCAGCTTCAGCATCTCCAGCGGCGCTTCGATCAGGCCGCGCCAGCCGCGGATCTCCTGGCTGAAGCGTATGGGCGTGGCGTCCTGGAGATGGGTGCGCCCCGACTTCACCACGTCGGCGTTCTCAGCCTCCAGCCGCGCGAGGGTTTCAATGAAGGCTTCCATCACGGGCAGCAGGCTGTCCTCGATGCCCAGCACCGCGGCGATGTGCATGGCGGTGGGGAAGGTGTCGTTGCTGCTCTGGGACATGTTGACGTCGTCGTTGGGGTGCAACAGCCTCTTCCCGGCGATCTCGTTGCCCCGGTTGGCAATGACCTCGTTGGCGTTCATGTTGGACTGGGTGCCGCTGCCGGTCTGCCACACCACGAGGGGGAAGTGGTCGTCCAGCCGGCCCGTGGCCACCTCGTCCGCCGCGGCGCAGATGGCCTTCAGCTTCTCTTCGGTCATGCGCTTTGGCTGTATGCGACGGTTGGCAACGGCGGCGGCCTTTTTGAGGATGCCGAAGGCGTGAGTGATCTCCCGGGGCATCACGTCGCCGCCGATTTTGAAGTTCTGAAGGCTGCGCTGGGTCTGCGCGCCCCAGTAGCGGTCGGCGGGCACCTGCATCTCGCCCATGGAATCCCTTTCGACGCGGTATTTCATTGAAACCTCCTGCACAGTCCGGCGACAATGTCATACATGCTGCCCCGCTTCGCCTCCATGTCGGTCAGCAGCCGACACTGGCAGCGGGCCCGGTCCAGGTTGTGGGCGGGGTAGTCGATCTTATAGTAGGTATCCCCGTCCAGATAATCCGCCAGGAACCGCAGCGCGTTTTCGTAGGTCATCACCAGCGCCCCCAGGGGCAGGTTTTTTAGCTCCACGTCCGTCAGCTGGGCGGCGGTGTTGGCGATAAAGCCCTCGGAAAAGGCTGTGAACAGGTCCATGTCCAGTAAGACCCTGTCCAGGTCGGTCTCGTCCTCCCTGGCGGTGGACGCGCCGTAGCGTATGGCGTCGCCGAAATCGTACAGCGCCGAGCCGGGCATTACGGTGTCCAGGTCGATCACGCACAGCGCCTCGCCGGTGTTCACGTCCAGCATGACGTTGTTGATCTTGGTGTCGTTGTGGGTGACCCTCAGGGGCATTTCACCGGCCCTGATCATGTCGACGATGCGGCACATGGCCTCGCTGCGGCTGCGGATGAACGCGATGTCCGCCTGTACCCCGGCAACCCTGTCCGCCACATCCAGCGCCACGGAGCGCTCGAAGTCGCCCACGCGCTTGCGGGTGTCGTGGAAGTGGGGAATGGTGTCGTGCAGGCGCTCGATGGGGAAGTCGGAGAGCATGCCCTGGAACTGGCCGAAGGCCGCGCCAATCTGGCGGAATTGACCGTGATTTTCGATACGGTCGATGGTCGCGGCGTGGCGTATGAATTCATAGGCGCGCCAGAAGCCGTTTTCGCCGTCCTCCACCATCGCGCCGCCGGTCTTCACGGGCACCAGCTTCAGCACGCGGTTTTCGGGATCGATGCCCTGCGCCCGCATGGCGGCGCGGATGTGCTCCGTCACCAGCCGCACGTTCTCCATGACCTCCCAGGGCTTCTTGAAGACGAAATTATTGATGCGCTGCAGCACATAGTCCATGGCGCTGCCGTTTTGATTGAACCGCAGGCGATAGGTGCGATTGATGTGGCCAGTCTTGATCTCCAGGCATTCGACCAGCTCGCCCGGAAAGTCGAACCTGTCGATGATGGCCTTCAGCTTGCTGTCGATGGTCATACCGATGCCCCCGTCAATCCCCGAAAAGGGCGCTGACAAACTCCTTCGCGTCAAAGGGCTGCATGTCGTCCAGCTGCTCGCCCACGCCGATGTAGCGCACCGGCAGGCCAAGCTCGTTGCGGATGGCGATGGCGATGCCACCCTTGGCGGTGCCGTCCAGCTTGGTCAGTATGATGCCGTCCAGGATGGAGACCTCGCTGAAAACCTTGGCCTGGGCCATGCCGTTCTGGCCGGTGGTGGCGTCGATGACCAGCAGCGCGCCCAGCGCGGCCTCGGGGAATTCCCGCTCGGCGACGCGGTTGATCTTCTTCAATTCCTCCATCAGGTGGGCCTTGTTGTGCAGGCGTCCGGCGGTGTCCACCAGCAGCACGTCGGCGTGGCGGCCCTTGGCGGCCTGTATGCCGTCGAACACCACGGCGGCGGGGTCCGCGCCCTCCCTGTGCTTGACGATGGGCACATCGGCCCGCTCTGCCCAGACGGTCAGCTGGTCCGCGGCGGCGGCGCGGAAGGTGTCACCGGCGCAGATGATGACCCGGCGGCCCATGGCCTTCAGGCGGGAGGCCAGCTTGCCGATGGAGGTGGTCTTGCCCACGCCGTTGACGCCGATGATCAGCAGCACCATCGGGCTGGTCAGCTTCATCGGCTCCGCCCACAGGATGTCCACCAGTATGCCCTTCAGCGCCTCCCGGGCCTTTTCGGGGTTGCCGATCTTCTCGGCCTTGCACTTCTCCTTCAGCCGGTTCACCGCCAGCTCGGAGGTGGGCACGCCCACGTCGGCCATGATCAGTATGTCCGTCAGGTCCTCGTAGAAGTCATCGTCCAGCTCCTTGTAGTTCTCCACGAGCTCGTCCATGCGACCGGTAAAGACGTCGCGGGTCTTTTTTAGGCCGTTTTTGATCTTGTCAAACAGTCCCATAGTTCTTTCTCCTCCCGTTAAACGGCTTCGTTCAATTTCACCGATACAGTTTTGGAGACGCCCTTTTCCTCCATCACAACGCCATACAGCGCGTCGCAGCGCTCCATCGTGCCCTTGCGGTGGGTGATGACGATGAACTGCGTGTTCTCTGAATAGGATTTCAGGTAGTCGGCGTAGGTGTCAATGTTGGCGTCGTCCAGCGCGGCCTCGATCTCGTCCAGTATGCAGAACGGGGTGGGCTTGAGGTCGAGTATGGCGAAGAGTATGGCGATGGCGGTCAGCGCGCGCTCGCCGCCGGAGAGCAGCGAAAGCATCTGCAGCTTCTTGCCCGGGGGCTGGGCCACGATGTCGATGCCGCAGTTCAGCGCGTCCTTCGGGTCTGAAAGCCGCAGCTCGGCCTTGCCGCCGCCGAACAGCTTTACGAATGTGCGCTGGAAGTTGTCGTTCATCAGAGCAAACTGGCTCTTGAACTGCTTCTCCATCTGGGTCTCAAGGTCGGCCACGATGCCCTCCAGGTCCGCCTGTGCCTTCAGCAGGTCGTCCCGCTGGGAGGAAAGCTCCTCCACGCGCTCCACCGTGCGCCGGTATTCATCCAGCGCGGCCACGTTCACGGTGCCCATGGCTCGGATGCGCTGGCGTATGGCGGTGATGCGCTTCTCCGACTCCGTCAGCTTGAAATCTGCCTGGCGGAAGGGCTCGGCCCCGGCGTAGGTCAGCTCGTAGTCCTCCCAGATGCGGTCCTGGAGCTGCTTGAATTCGCCCTCTACCCGGGTCAGCTGGATCTCGCTGCGGTGGTGCTTGTCGCTGAAGTCGTCCAGATTGCCGCGCAGGCCGTCGATCTCCTCAGCCAAGATTTGCAGCTGCTTCTGTATGCCGGTGCGCCGTCCGTCCGCTTCGTCGAAGGCGGCGCGGGCCGCGTTCAGGGCGGCCTTATCCCGGTTCAGGGCTTCGATGTCATCCTCCAGCAGCGCGGCATTCGCGTCCAGTGTTTTAAGGCAGGTTGAAAGGGCGACCTCCGACTCGGCCATCAGCTTCTCGGCGTTCTCCGCCTGGCCGGACAGCCGGTCGCGCTCGCTGGTTGCGGCTTCGAGGCCGCGGCGGCGGGAGGCCAGCGCGATGCGCGCCTCGCCCACGGCGTCGCGCAGGGATTCGGTCTGGCCGCGCAGGGTATAGATCTCGTCCGACATGCGCCGCACCTCGGCCTGGCGGTCGTCGGTGGAGCTCTCGGCGCTCTGCTGCTGGGCGTCCAAAGCCTCCAGGCCGGCGGTCACGTCCTCCAGCTGGGTCTGCAGGCGCTGGCGTTCGCCCTCCGAGCGGGCCAATCGCGCGTTGTTGCCGGATTGCTCGTCCAGCGCGGCGTTCAGCTGCGCCTCAGCGCGGGCGCAGATGACCTCCTGCCTGTGCAGCTCGTCGTACAGCTCGCCCCGCTCCCGCTTCAGGCCGCTGCGCTCGTTTTCGATGGCGGCGTATTGCTCCCGGGCCTGGGCAAACTGGACCTCCAGCTTTTTGAGGGCCTGCTCGCTCTCCTCGATCTCGCGGCTGCGGGACAGCAGGCTGGTCACGCGGCTCTGTGTGCTGCCTCCTGTCATCGAGCCGCCGGAGTGCATCACGTCGCCCTCCAGCGTCACCAGCCGGAACTGGTAGCGGCCCGCCCGCTGTATGGCGATGCCGGCGTCCAGGTTCTCGGCCACCACCGTGCGCCCCAGCAGGTTGTTCACGACGCCCTGATATTGGGGCTCGAATTCGATCAGCTCGGAGGCGAGGCCTACGCAGCCCGGCAGGGACAGCACGTTCCGCTCCTGGGGCGAGAGGGTGCGGCCCCGGACCGAGGATATGGGCAGGAACGTGGCCCGGCCGAAGCGGTTGGCGCGCAGGTATTCGATCATGCGCTTGGCGTCCTCGTCCCGGTCAACCACGATGTTTTGAAGCGCGCCGCCCAGCACCATGTCCATGGCCCGCTCCAGGCGGGCGGGCACGTGGATCAGGTCGGCCACCACGCCGTGCACGCCGGAGCCCTGGCCCAGGCGTCGGGCCTGCATCAGCACCTGCTTGACGGAGTTGTTGTAGCCCTCGTAATCCCGCTGCATCTCCCTGAGCAGCTTCAGCCGGGAATCCCGCTGCTGGCGCTCGGTCTGCATGCGGGTTACCCGGTCGGACAGAGCTGCGGACTGCTCGCCAAGGGCCTGGACTCGGCCCTGGATGTCCCCGGCCTGCTTCTGAAGCTCGGCCTTGCGGGTGTTTTCGGCATCCAGCTGATCCCGGGCGGACTGTACGTGCGCGTCCAGGGCATGTGAAGCGGCCTGCTCCCGGCTCTGGTCGGCGTCCATACCGGTCAGCTGGTTCTCCAGGGCCGTCTTCATGGCGCTCAAACGTGCCCGCTGGGATTTCACGTCACCCAGCCGGTTCATGGCCTGTATGATCTGTTGCTTTGCCGTTTCCGAGGCGTCTTCCATCCCGGCAAGGCGCGTCTCCGATTCGGAGAGCTCGATCTCCTGTCGGGCCAGCCGGGACGCGGCTTCATCGATCGATACGGTCTCGGCCTCGATCTCGGCGGTCATCTTTTCGATCTGGCGCAGCACGCCTGCCTTGCCCTCCGAGGCGGAGGCGCGTTCGGCCCGTATGCGGTCCCGTTCCTTTTCACCGGCGGCGATGCGCTCGCGCATGACCTGGACCGAGCCCTCGCCGGCCTCTACCTCGCGGATCAGCCGCTGCACGACCTCCCGCTTTTCACCGCTTTCAAGCTCAAAGGCGTCCAGGCGCATCTGAGCCTCGTCCCGCCGGACGCTCTTTTCCTCGAGGGCCTGATTGGCCTGGAGGATCGACTCGCCCAGCGTCTGCACGGATTCCTTCAGCTCTTTGATGCGCTCCTCGTAACGCTCCGTGCGCACCAGGAACACATTGAGGTCAAGGCCCTTCAGCTCGTCCCGCAGGGACAGGTATTCCCGGGCCTGCTCGCTCTGCTGCTTCAGCGGCTCCACCCGGTCCTCCAGCTCGGAGAGTATGTCCTCGACGCGGTTCAGGTTCTCCTGGGTGTGCTGGATGCGCTTCTGGGCGTCCAGCTTGCGGGTCTTGAATTTGACGATGCCCGCGGCTTCCTCGAACACCTGGCGGCGGTCCTCCGACTTGGCGGAGAGGATCTCGTCGATGCGGCCCTGGCCGATCAGGGAATAGCCGTCCTTGCCGATGCCGGTGTCGCGGAACAGGTCCACGATGTCCCGCAGGCGGCAGGCGGCGCCGTTGATTTTGTATTCGCCCTCGCCGCTGCGGTAGACCCGCCGGGTGACGGAAACCTCGGCAAAGTCGATGGCCAGGGCGTGGTCCTCGTTTTCAAAGACCAGCGTGACCTCGCAGTAGGCCAGGCGGCGGCGGGACTCGGTGCCGTTGAAGATGACGTCCTCCATCTTCGCGCCGCGCAGCGACTTTGCGCTCTGCTCGCCCAGTACCCAGCGCACTGCGTCGGAGATGTTGCTCTTGCCGCAGCCGTTCGGGCCCACCACGCCGGTGATGCCGTCCTCAAAGACGATCTCCGCATGGTCGGCAAAGGATTTGAAGCCGTGTAAAATGAGTTTCTTCAGTCGCAAGTTATTGTTTCGCTCCGTTCTGGGGTGATGGACGGGGTTATTTCCCGTTCCGCATTCTTCTGAGGGCGTCCCGGGCAGCCTCCTGCTGGGCGTTCTGCTTGCTGGTGCCGTCGCCCATGCCGATCTCCCGGCCGTTCAGCGTCACGCTGTAGCGGAAGACGGGCGCGTGGGGCGGTCCCTCCATCGATACGAATACGTACACCGGCATCTCGCCGTCCCGCTGCAGCACCTCCTGCAGGCGGGACTTGGCGTCGAGGTGGTCCTCCAGCATCTGGGGATGCAGCTCGTCGCCCAGCGCCCTGCGGATCACGTCCACCGCGCAGTCGAAACCCCCGTCGAGGTACACGGCGGCAAGCACGGCTTCCATCACGTCGCACAGTATGGAGGGCTTGTCCCGCCCTCCCGAGCGGTCCTCTCCCACGGAGAGGCGGATGAATTTGCCAAGCTCCAGGCGTCGGGCGGCGCGACAGAGGGTCTCCTCCCGCACCAATCCCGCGCGGATGCGCGTCAGCTTGCCCTCGTCTACCTCCGGGAACTCGAAGTAGAGGTAGCGGCTTATGGCCAGCTCCAGCACGGCATCCCCCAGGAACTCAAGCCGCTGGTAGTGGGGCACATGATGATCCCCTCCGAAGGAGGGATGGGTCAGCGCCGTCTCCAGCAGCTTTATGTCACTGAAGGTATAGCCCAGCTTTTTGCAAAGTGCCTTCACGATCAGACCTTCTTTTGAATGTAGTCCACGATGTCGCCCACCGTCTTGATGCTGCCAAGGGCTTCATCCTCTACAGTCAGGTTGAATTCGGTCTCCAGGTCCATGATCAGCATCATCAGGTTGGCGCTGTCGGCGCCCAGGTCCTCCACCATGCGGGCGGATTCCATGACCCGGCTGCCGTCGATGGGCAGCTGCATCAGTATGTATTCCCTTACCTTGTCGAAAAGTGCGTTGTGATCCATGGTTATACCTCCTGTCTGTTATTCGATGTGGGTTATTATGCGTCGTTGCCGCCCAAGCCGCTGAGCCCCTCGCGGATCCTCCCGGCCACGTCGCCCGAGAGCATCGTGCGGGCCTGGCGCAGTGCGTTCATGATGGCGGTCTCGCCGGAGGCGCCGTGGGCCTTGATCACCGCGCCCTCCACGCCCAGCAGCGGCGCGCCGCCGTAGGCGTTGTAATCCATGCTGCGCTTGAACTTGCGGAAGGCGGGGCGGGAGAGGGCCGCGCCCAGCCTGGTCACCTTCGAGGCGTTCAGGTTGCCCTTGAGCATGCCCATCATGGCGCTGGCCAGGCCCTCGGTGTATTTCAGGATGATGTTGCCGTCGAAGCCGTCGGCCACCACCACGTCGTAATCGCCGGTGGGCACGTCCCGCGCCTCGACGTTCCCTGCGAAGTGATAGCTGGTCTGAGCCAGCATCAGCTGGTAGGTCTCCTTGGTCAGCTTGTTGCCCTTCTCGGGCTCCGCGCCGATGTTCACAAGGCCCACCGCGGGCTTTTCCACGTCCATCACCGAGCGCATGTACACCGAGCCCATCAGCCCGAACTGCACCAGATATCTGGGCTGGCAATCCACGTTCGCCCCGGCGTCGATCAGCAGGAAGGGCTTCTTGACTCCGGGGATCACCGGCGCCAGCGCCGGGCGCTCGATGCCGGGGATGCGGCCGATGCGCAGCATGCCGCCCGCCAGCAGCGCGCCGGTATTTCCGGCGGAAACCACCGCGCCGGCGCGACCCTCGCGCACGGCCAGCATGGCTTGTACCATGGAAGAATTGACCTTCTGGCGTACGGCGAGCATCGGCGATTCGTCCATCGCGATCACGTCGTCCGCGGGCAGGATCTCCGCCCGGTCCCGCACGTCCTCCGCCCCGGTCAGCAGCGCTTCCAGCCGCGATGCGGGTCCGGCCAGTATCACGCGGATGTCCTCATACCTTCTCAGCGCCTTTATGGCTCCGGAAACGATGGCGTCCGGCGCCTGGTCGCCCCCCATGGCGTCCAGCGCAATGGTGTACTCGCTCATGCTTTAACCCCCATTGTTCATTACCTTTATATTGTATCAGAAGGAATGTAAATTCGCAAGCAATTCAAAGCTCCCGGCGTTGCCGCAGGTGCGCAAATCGTAAATAAATATGAAAAATTGATGCTTTCGCCCTTTTTAACTTGCCAATTGTACGCGAATGGGCTATAATACCTGTTGTTGAACATGTACCCGTAGCGAAGCTGGATATCGCGTCAGACTCCGACTCTGAAGACCGTGGGTTCGAATCCCGCCGGGTACGCTCACAAAAAAACGCCCAAGGGGCGTTTTTTTATGGGCGTGACCGGCGGGATAATTGGACCCACTTGCAAAAGGCAAGGGGTTCGGCGAAGCCGCGGCGCGAAGCGACGCCATGCCGCCGGGTAGGCTCACACAAAAGAACGCCCAGGAGGGCGTTCATTTTGTGGGCGTGACCGGTGGAGAAGCGCA
>JAZTZK010000001.1:0-17275 GCA_045637485.1 Clostridia bacterium | reverse complement strand
GCGCGGTTGTAGACCTGGATGCCCGCCTCGATGGCCTTCATGTTGGAGGTATCCAGGGCCAGCGGCACGTTGTCGAAGCGCTCCTGCAGCAGCTTCACGGCCCACTGCATGACCTCCTCGCCGTCGGCCTCCGCGGGGCCGATGTTCACGTCGATGTAGTTCGCGCCGGCGTTCAGCTGCTGCTCGCAGCGCAGCAGGATCGGCTCGGGGTCGCGCTCCGCAAACGCCTTGCGGATGGACGGGGCGGTGACGGAAATGCGCTCGCCGATGGTGATAAACTTTGCCATGTCGTTTCCTCCTGATTGCTTTAGAAATGACCAATAAAACCCGGTTCCCGGCGAAACCGAAGCCGGGCCGACGCCCAGGGGGAAGGGCGCGGCGGCCTGCGGCCATCGGGGACGGCACTCCCCGTCGGCTGCCGGGAACCACATCGCGCTGCCGTCGGGTACCAGCCGACGTCGGCGCGCTCGGCGTTAATGCGCCGACCACCGGGAAAACAAAGGTTTTCCCTCAAAAGAACAGATAAAAAGCGGGACACACCGGCCAGCACCGATATATCCCGCGACTGATTCAGCATCGCAAGTACAGCTCGCCCACGGGCATCCCCGCAGTCGTGCGCACTTCAGGAACATATCTCTCTTTAGGCCGAAGATTCGATACGCGCTTCACAGGCAGGTCTTCTGACTGAGCCTCGACACGTCGCGCGGCCTTCTCGGAATCGATCCAATGGCATAGAGCGCGTCGCTCGGCATCACAGCAGCGGTCCTGTCGGGGATTCGCACCCCGTTCCCTATTCTCCGCCGTCCCCTGGGCGGCGGCACCTGCGAATTTCCCGCTATTCAATTGGCGCATCCATCATAGCACATCTTCGGCGATTTGTAAACCCCACAGGAAAAGAAATTGTGAAATCTCAAAAAGTCCTTGACAACGCTGCCCCGCCATGCTATAATATCCCTTGCGTTGAAGAAAACGCTTTATCGCGGGGTAGAGCAGTCCGGTAGCTCGTCGGGCTCATAACCCGGAGGTCGAGGGTTCAAATCCCTCCCCCGCAACCAATGCCAATCATGGGAAACCGTGGTTGGCTTATATGCCGGCGTATCTCAGTTGGCTAGAGAATCCGGTTCATACCCGGAGTGTCATTGGTTCGAATCCGATCGCCGGTACCATTGGAATCTGTGAGGTTCGCGAGAATCTCACAGATTTTTTTGCATTGCCCGGGATTATTGAATAACCTATCGCCACAGCCTGAGCAAACAGAGCATGTCTCTGCCGCGCTCAGGCTGTTCATTATTATATGATCGACCGGGTATTTACCTCAGAAACCCGCTCCCGGATACTGTCCGTTCTGAAGGCCTATCCCTCCGCTTCGAAAAGGGGCGAAAATGCGCTTTTTTACGGTGATCGTATATAAAAATCGGTTCTTTCTTGAAACGGACTTTGGTCTTTATTACCATCGGACAGCGGCCAAATCGGCGTTGCCTGACCCGACTTGTTCAAGGGGCCCGTGCCCTCCCGGAGCCGCCGCGTGGAGGCCTCCCAGCGCCGTTGTGCGCCCTTGATTCGGATGCGTGAAGCGATAATTAACAAACGACCTCCGTCTACTTAACATTCGACACTCCCCTGTTCCCCGCAGCCTCCCGAGGCGTCCGCCTCCGTCGGTATCTTTCGCCCGAATTCGCCATTTTTGGCTGTCCGCTCTCGGTTAAATGACCCCGGTCGGTTAATTCAGGGGTCAAAACAAATGGTCCCGGTATAAAGATTAGCGCAAACGGTTGACATATTCTGCCGCTGAAAACGGGATTGATTTATCCTGTTGTATTGTAGGTTATTTGTGTGCATTTTCTCCGGGGCATGCGATAATGTGAGGGTGATTATACTGGATATACAGTAACTCAGTCCCGGAACCCCTCCGACCCCGCCTGCGGCGGGGCCACCTCCCCCTTCAGGGGAGGCTTTTGGATACGCATTCAAGCAGGGGTACTATTTCTTTCAAGGGGAGGCATTTGATCGTAAGTATTCGAGCAGGAATGCCTGCCCAGAAAGGGAAATGTCGTCAATTTGGCGCTCGGAACCCCTTCGACCCCGCCCGTGGCGGAGCCACTTCCCCTTTCAGGGGAAGCTTTAGGACACGCATTCAAGTAAGGTTGCTTTTTCATTAAGGGTAAGCTTGTGATCGTAAGTATTCGAATAAGAAAGCCTCCCCTGAAAGGGGAGGTGCTGAGCGAAGCGAAGCGGAGGGGTTCCTTATCCTCTCCTCAAGTTGACGACATTGCCTTGACTGGCTGTCCCTCTGGATCGAGAAACGCCCCTCAAAGCAGCGCTTGCTTTGAGGGGCGTTCGTCAATGGTTGTGCTTTCCGGTTGGATCGATCCAGCCCGCGGCGCGGTCAGACCACCTCTTTGTTTACCATGCCGCCAAACAGGGTCCTGAATATGATTCGCAGGTCCGGGCCGAAGGACCAGTCTTCGATGTACCAGATGTCATGCTCGATGCGCCTGGGGATGCTGGTGTTCCCCCGGTAGCTTCCCTATCGTTGTCGTCCTTCCGGTTGGCGCAATCCTGCGTCCCGATGATCCCTATGACTCAGGCCGTGTCCTGAAGGCCCAGCATTTATTGATGATGAAGTTGAGCGGTATGCTGATCACCAGGTTGATCAGCGGGGCGACGTATTTTGATATGCCGAAGACGTTGATCCAAACATAGGACAGCGCGTTCGCCAGTACGATGCCCGTCAGCCCATAGGCGACATACGTCTTCAGCAGGGCCTTGCCCAGGCTTCTCGTCTGGCCCTCTCCCTTCCTGAACACGTATTTGTTGTTCCAGTAAAAGGACCAGAGCACGCTGAGCACAAACGCCACGACATTGCCGGCCACATAGTCCCAGGACAGGCGATACGGCTGCAGCAGCTTCAGCACCAGTATGTTGACGACATAGCTGACCGCCGTATTGCTGACGCCCACCAGCCCAAACTTCACAAATTGCACCAGCGACTGCAGGGCGCTCTCCCTGAGCGGGATATGCAGCAGGCGGAAAAACGCCGCTATGGCCGCCCGTATCCGTCCCTCTATCCGTTCCATCGTCACACCTGGGTCAGGTTTGCCGCACCGTCGCCGGTCGGGGTCTGTTCGTCAAAATTGATGCGCTCCTGCTCGACCACCAGGGGGCGGTTCATGACCCGCTGGTTTATGCTGAGGATGTATTCGCCGATGATGCCCAGAAAGATCAGCTGGACCGCGCCCAGGAAGAACATGCCGATGACAATGGGCGCCGTGCCGGCGACGAAGTCGTTCCAGTTGCACAGCTTCAGGATCAGGTAGATCAACGCGACCAGCAGGCTGAAGAACGCGACGCTCAGCCCGATGAAGGTCGCCATGCGCAGCCCGATCTTGGTGTAGGAGGTGAAGCTGAGCATGGCGGCGTCGTACAGCGAATACCAGTTGTTGTGGGTCTTGCCCGCACGGCGCTGGGGCTGCTCGTAGGGGACCTCTTTGCGCCTGCCGCCCAGCTCGGCAACGATGCCGCGGATGAAGGGCGTGGGATCCTTCAGGTTGCGTAGCACGTCGATGAAGCTCTTGTCGTAGAGGCCGAAGCCGGTGAAATGCTCGATCTGTTCCACCGTCGAATACTTCTTGATCAGCTTGTAATAAGCGGTGCGCAGGGCGTACATGAAGCCGCTCTCCCGGCTGGAGGTCTTCACGCCGTGCACAATCTGATAGCCCTCCTCCCAGTATTTCAGGAATGTGGGGATCAGCTCCACAGGGTCCTGGAAGTCGGCGCATATGCATATCGTACAATCCCCCGTCGTCTGGCACATGCCATAGAAGGGGCTGTTGAACTGGCCGAAATTCTTCACGTTGAAAATCGCCTTGATCCTCCGGTTTTTTGCGCAAATCTGCCGAAGGAGAGGCCTCGTATTGTCCGTGGAACAGTTGTCGATGAACAGGATCTCGTAGTCATACTGCCCAAGCGCCTCCATCTGCGCAACCAGCGCCTCGCTGATGGGCGTCACGTTTTCCTCTTCATTATAGCAGGGCACCACGACGCTGACCTTCTTCTTCCCGCTCATCGCACATTCACCAGCCTTTGCATGTACTGTTCCACGACCTTGCGAATGCCCGCCTCAAAGGGGACGACCGGCACAAAGCCCGTGTCGCGGGTGAGCTGGGAAATATCCGCCTCGAGGTGCATCACCTGGTTGGGGGGATAGGGAATCTCGCCCAGCCCCAGCGGAAGCTCGGGGTCTATGGCGTCGCGCAGCAGCTCAAAATACGCCCTCAGCGGCCGACTCTCGCCGCTGCCCAGCGGATAGATCGCGCCATCCCGACCGGCCTCGGCCATGCGGCACATCGCCTCCCCCGCGTCATCGGCATACATGTAGTCCCACAGCTGCTCGCCCGCCGTCAGCGCGGGCTTTTCCCCCTTAAACAGCTTATCCAGCAGTATCGACAGCACGGAAAGCGGCCCGTCGTTGATGCCGTAGACGCTGAGCGGCCTCGCCCAGACGTGGCGGATGCCCAGCTGGCCACAGACGGCGCGGGTCATCTGTCCCGCGCACAGCTTCGCCATGCCATAGCCGTTGGTGGGAAAGCACGGCGTCAAGGCCGTGACCTTCCCCTCGATCCGGCCATACTCCGCCTGGCTTCCCGCGCCGACAAAGACCTCGCAGCCCAGCCGCTTCGCCACATGGGCCGCCTCGACCGCACAGCGTATATTTTCGGTTTGCAACAGCATGTCGTCGCGTCCGGGGCCGATGGTTCCCACCCACGCCAGATGAAAAAAGGCGTCCACGGCCCCGTCGATCCGCTCCGTCAGGCTCCCGATCCGGCGCATGTCGCAGGGGACGGCTTCCGCGCCATGGGGAAGTCTTCCGATCCTGGCGCTGTCGGGCGGATAGACGGCGAATACCCTGACGCCCCGCTCCAGCAGCTTTTCCACCAGCGCCAGGCCGATCGTGCCCAGCGATCCGTTGACGACGGCGCTTCTCACGGGGCGCGCTTCCACTGTCGCACACATCCCGGTTTCAGTCATACCGCTCCTCCACCATGGGAATAAACATCTGCCGCTTCAGCTCCTCCCTGGGCAGGAAGGGCGCCAGGTCCTCCAGCGGCGGGCTGATCAGCGTGCCGTCCGGCAGGCGCCTTGCGCTGCTCTTAGGCTCCCAAACCTGGTTGGTGTCGGTGAAGATCTCCGCGAACACCGGTCCGTCCTGCGCAAGCGCCGCGTCCACCGCCGCCTTCATTTCAGCGTTGCTATGGGCGCAGTAATAGGGATAGCCGAAGGCTTCCGCGATCTTTCTGTAGTCCGGGAAGGACAGGTCGCCCGACTCCGGCCCGATGCCCACCTTTGTGTGATGGCTGAACAGGTTGTTCTGGGTGATGCGGATGGAATGATAGCCGCTGTTGTTGATCAGGAATATCTTGATCGGCAGGCGGTTGGTCAGTATCGTCTGCAGCTCCTGGAGGTTCATCATGATGCTGCCGTCGCCCTCCAGGCAGATCGTCTGCCGCCTGCCCCCACCGATGCAGGTGCCGATGGCGGCGGGCAGGCCGTAGCCCATGCTGGCGATGGCGTTGTGGTTGGTCATGCGGCTGCCCCTCTTGATGACATAGGCCTGGTTGCCCACCACGCAGCACGCGCCGTTGGATACCGCCGTCAGGCTGTCCTCCGGCAGGCTTTGGGAGAGATATCGAATAAAGGCGTACACATTGGCGCCCTCGCCGCTCTCCGCCCAGTGCCGGGGCAGCACCACGGGGTAATCCCGCTTCCAGCGCCGACAGGTTTCAAGCCAATCATTGCCCCCGAACACAGGGGCCTTCGCCGCCCCGGCCAGCTTTGTGAGAAAGTCCTTCGCGTCGGCCCACACAGGCATATCCACGCGCAGCGTATGCTTCTTCAGCTCATTTTGATCGACGTCCACCATGATGAGCTCCGCCGCCCGGGCCCAGGTCTTCCAATCGTAGCCCACCTGGCGTATGGAGATGCGCGAGCCCACCGCGAGGATCAGATCGGCGTTCTGCACCGCCCAGTTGCCCGGCCGGTCCCCCATATTTCCGGAGCGTCCGCAGTACAGCGGATGGTCGTCCTCGATCAGATCCACCGCGTTCCAGTAGGTGACCACGGGGACGTTCAGCTTCTCCAGAACGTCTCGGAAGGCGTCGTAGCCGCCGGACAGCCGGATGCCGTAGCCCGCGATGAACACGGGTCGACTGGCCTTCTTCAGCTTCTCCAGCACCGCTTCGATCACGTCGTCCCCCACCGGCGGCGGCAGCTTCGCGTCGTCCTCGGCGGGATCGTAGCCGGGCAGGTCTTCGATCTCGATGGCGCAGCCCTGGAAGTTCACCGGAATGTCGATCCACACCGGCCCGGGGCGACCCGTGGTGGCCAGGTGCCAGGCCTTCTCCAGCGCATGGCGGATATCGCCCGGATCTTCGATCATCACCGCGTACTTCGTCATCGGCGTTACGGACTTCACGATGTCGTACTCCTGATCGCCCACGGAGCGCACCATGGCGCCCGCCGCCCGCGCGGCGAAGCGGGCCGTGGTGTCGTAGCGCACCTGGCCGCTGATGATGAACATCGGTATGGAGTCCAGCCAACCGCCCACCACGCCCGTCAGGGCGTTGGTGCCGCCGGGACCGGTGGTGACGCAGACCGCCGCGATCCGGTTGTCCAGCCGGGCATAGGCCTCCGCCGCCATGGCGCAGGCCTGCTCATGGTGGTTGTAGGTCACCCTCAGACCGGGATGATGGCCCAGGGCGTCGTTCAGGTGCATCGCGCCGCCGCCCGTCACCGAAAACACGTCGGTCACGCCCCGGGACGCCAGGAAATCCGCCACATAGTCCGCCAGCCGCTGTCTCATAGTCCCTTCCTCGCTTTGACTTTGTCAGGCCTCCAGCGCCTGACGGATGATCTTCGCCATGTAGTCGATCTTTTCATCGGTCATGCCCGGATACACGCCCACCCAGAAGCTGTTGCGCATGATGAAATCCGTCGCCTCCAGCCCGCTGGACACCCGATAGGCGTCGGTGTCGCGAATCGGATCGAAGCAGGGGTGCCTGATCAGGTTGCCGCTGAACAGCAGCCGGGTCTGCACGTTGTGCGCCTCGATATATCGGGTTATCCGGTTGCGGTCCAGGCCGCACTCAGGCCGGAGACTGACGATGAAGCCGAACCAGGAGGGCACGCTGTCCCTGGCGGGCTCCGGCAGGATCAGCCTGTCCTGAACATCCTCCAGCCTCTTGCGCAGGCGGTCCCAGTTCCGGCGGCGACGTTCGATGAAGGACGGAAACTTCTTCAGCTGCTCCACGCCGATGGCGGCCTGCATGTCCGTGGCCTTCAGGTTGTAGCCGAAATGGCTGTACACGTACTTGTGATCATACCCCTGGGGCAGCTGGCCGAACCGGCCGTCGAAGCGATGGCCGCAGAGGTTGTCCCGCCCCGAGGGGCAGGCGCAGTCCCGGCCCCAATCCCTGAAGGACAGTATCAGCCGGTGCAGCAAAGGGTCGTTGGTATAGACGCAGCCGCCCTCGCCCATGGTCATGTGGTGGGGCGGGTAGAAGCTGCTGGTGCCGATGTCGCCCCAGGCCCCGGTGTAGCGCGTCTCGCCGTCGATGGTGTACCGGGTGCCCAGGGCGTCACAGTTGTCCTCCACCAGCCAGAGCCCGTGGGTCTGGCAGAACGCCCGCACCGCCTTCAGGTCGAAGGGATTGCCCAGCGTGTGGGCGATCATGACGGCCTTCGTCCGCTCCGAAAGCGCCCCCTCCAGCTTCGTCACGTCGATGTTGTACTGGGGCACGGTGACATCCACGAACACCGGCACCGCGCCGTACAGCAGCGCCGGAGTGACGGTCGTCGGGAAGGCGCAGGCCACGGTGATGACCTCGTCCCCCCGCTGGATGCGGCGCTCGCCCAGCTCCGGCGCGGTGAGGGCCATGAAGGCCAGCAGGTTCGCCGAGGAGCCGCTGTTCACCAGGTGAGCGTATTTCACGCCGATCCATGCGGCGAATTCCCGCTCAAACCGCTCCGAATAGCGGCCGGTGGTCAACCAGAAGTCCAGGGCTGAATCCACCAGCGAGCACATTTCCCTTTCGTCGTAGACTCGGCTGGCATAGGCGATCCTGTCACCGGGGATAAAGGGCTTCTCCTGCTGCGGCCTCTTGAATTCGTCGTAGTACGCAGCTACCATGGCCTTGATCTGCTCGCGAGCCTCTGCCTCGCTGTTCCACTGCTTCAATGTCTCTCTCCTTCGCAGGCCGATGCTTTGAAAAAGGCTTCGATCTCCCGGTCCATCTCACCGGGGACGTCCCCGCCCGCCTGCCAGACCTTTGTCCAAGCGCAGACCATGCCGACGGCCTCGTCGATGTGCCAGGTGGGCCGCCATCCGAACACGGCTTTGATCTTCGAGCAATCCAGCTTCAGGAAGCCGGCCTCGTGGGGGCCCCGGCTGTGCGGCAGATCCGCGCGCTTCACCCCATGGCCCCAGCGGGCGATGAACAGATCCACCAGCTCGCCCGTGGTGACGCAGTCGCACTCGTCCGGGCCGACGTTGTACCAGCCCGCCAGCGACGGATCCGCCCACTGCCGCCGGGCGATCATCAGATAGGCCGTCACAGGCTCCAGCACATGCTGGTAGGGCCGGGTGGAAAAGGGATTGCGCACGATGATGTCCCGCCCCTCTGTCGCGGCGCGGACGCAGTCGGGGATGATCCGGTCGCTGGCAAAATCCCCGCCGCCGATCACATTCCCGGCCCTGGCCGTGGATATCGCAGGGGCGCCGGAGCCGCTGAAGAAGCTGTTTTTATAGCTGTGGGTCGCCAGCTCGGCGCAGGACTTGGAATTGGAATAGGGATCGAAGCCATCCAGAGGCTCGTTCTCCCGGTAGCCCCAGGGCCACTCCCGGTTCAGGTAGACCTTGTCGGTGGTCACGTTCAGGAAGCTGCGCACGCAATCCGCATTCCGGACGCACTCCAGCAGGTTCACCGTGCCCATGAGATTGGTCTCGTAGGTGCGCCGGGGATCCCTGTAGCTCTCCCGGACGATGGGCTGGGCCGCCATGTGAATGACGATCTCGGGCCGGGCCGCCTCGAAGGCCGCCTTCAGCGCCGGATAATCCCGCACATCGCCGATCATGCTGGTCATGCGGCCCTCGAGGCCCGCCAGAGCGAACAGGCTCGGCGCGGTGGTCGGCGTGAGGGCATAGCCGGTGAGCACCGCCCCGGCATTCGCCAGCATGCGGCTCATCCATGCGCCCTTGAAGCCGGTATGCCCGGTCAGGAACACGCGCTTGCCCCTGTAAAAATCCAGCGCGTCCATCAGTCGTTCCACACCTTCCAGGGCGCCTTGCCGCTGCTCCACAGCCGCTCCAGCACAATCTTTTCGCGGTGTGTGTCCATGCACTGCCAGAAGCCCTCGTGAAAATAGCTCATCAGCTGACCCTCGGCGGCCAGCTTTTCCAGCGGTCCCCTCTCAAATATCACGTCGTCCCCGCCCAGGTAGTCGAACACCTCCGGCTCCAGGACCATGAACCCGGCGTTGATCGGCGCGCCATCGCTGGCGCTCTTTTCCCGGAAGGACTGGACCGCGTTGTCGCTGCCGATGTCCAGTATGCCCTTCTGGGGCTCCAGACGCACTGAGGTCAGCGTCGCCAGCTTGCCGTGGCTCCTGTGGAAGGCCACCAGCTTGGCGATGTCCACATCGCATACGCCGTCGCCATAGGTCAGCATGAAGGGCTCTCTGCCGATGTAGGGCTGTATGCGCTTGATGCGCCCGCCGGTCATGGTGTTCAGCCCCGTGTCCACCACCGTCACGCGCCAGGGCTCCACGTGTTGATTGTGGATGATCATGCGGTTGCCCTGGGTAAAGTCAAAGGTGATATCGCTGGTGTGCAGGAAGTAGTCGGCAAACCACTCCTTGATCACATGCTGCATGTAACCGGCACAGATGACGAAATCCGTGTAGCCATAATGGCCGTAGCCCTTCATAATGTGCCACAAAATCGGCATGCCGCCGATTTCGACCATGGGCTTGGGCTTAAACTGCGATTCCTCGCTGATGCGCGTGCCGAAGCCGCCAGCCAGGAGAACCACCTTCATAGAGATCCCCGCTTTCCATTCCCGCTTCATTGGGATTGCGCCTGCGCGCTTTCCTCAGAATGCCTGAATTCGCCGTAAACGGACAGCCCAAAACGCCCTGTCCTCCCCGTTCAAAGGATCCGAATACGCCTCGTAAAGGCACCGCACCTGCGCCGTCATGCTTTTCCCCTGTCCTCCGGCTTCCCGTATATGGACCGAACCGCATAGTCCACCCATTTTCACAGATACTTGACTGCACTTATCATAACACAGCGCCCCTGGGATGTCTACTGCGCAATCCGAAAATTCAAACACATTTTGCCTTGATAACACAATCAATCCCCATTTTATTTCTGCAATTTCGCTTCACTCTATGGACATTTCCTGCCGCGTCGGTTATTATTATGACAGTCATATATTCCAAGCGAGTCCAAGGAGGCGCAACATGTCAAACAACATCATCGATTTCAACAAGCGGCGGCGCGAGCATATGCGGCAGCAGCCGATGAGCGAGGTCTCCATGGAGACCCTGCTGAAGGGGCTCACATCCGCCCCCCGGAACGACCTGATGGCCGACGTGGCCAGTTCCGTGCGCGAGAAAATCACGCGGCTGCTGATCATGACCGACATCGCGTCGAAGGCGTCGGAGATGCTCGCCGCCTACGGCTTTGACCCGAACAATTTCTACCTGGAGCCCGACTCCATGGAGCGCTACCTCTCCGGCGCGATGGACGAAGGCGAGGACGCGCTGTGGAACGGCCCCTTCTTCGACTGGGACGCCGACGACGAGAAGGACACCACCGTGCGCGTGCTGTCCACCATTCAAACCACCGACGAGGACGGGGACGACATCTCCATCCAGCTGGCCCTGGAGCTGTTCAAGCTGGGCAGGGGCGACAAGGTCTGGTCGCGCTTCAACGACGGCGAATGGGTACAGGACGGCCCGCCCGCGGATCTGTTCGACATGCCGGGCTTTTCGGATTACGACCCGGACGACGAGGACGACGAGGACGACGAGGACGGGGAGGACGAGGACCACTGGGACGAGTGGTACGCCAACGAGGACCCGCGCAGCATCTACATGTTCGACTTCAGCAACGCCTCCCTGAAGGCGCTGACCCTGGCGGGCATCGACAATGTGGACCAGCTGAAGGCCATGACCGACGCGCAGCTCGCCGCCATCCCCGGCATGACCGAAAAGGACCTGAAGCGGATCCGGACGGTGCTTTCCTACGACGACGAATGACAGGTTTAAGGGGTTAGGGGTTAGGGATAGAGCCCTAAAGGGCTATCTTCGCGTCGCAAATCCCTCCGGGATTTGTTTTGATTCGATGGAAACGACAGAGGTTCCGACGTTTCCCAATCCTTTGATAAAAAGAAATCCGTAGGATTTCATCCTTCCCTAACCCCTAACCCCTAACCCCTATAACCTAACCCCAAACCCCAAACCCCTCAACTTCCAAAGCATATTTTCTTCACCGCATTGTGCGTCCATTGTCCCCAATTATCCATTGACACTCGCGCCCGTTTGAGTTAAAATGAAATAAAATAGGATAGTTGTATACTGCCAATTTATGCGGCAGTGCTTTCCGTATGAAAAACCCAACATGAAACCGAGGCGATCCCATGGCAATACCAGCAACCACCACCGACAAGAAGCCGAAAAAGGGCGGCTACCTCCGCCTGGGCGACCTGCTGATCTCAGCGGGCCTGATCACCGAGGAACAGCTGCAGGAGGGCCTTCAGCTGCAAAAGGGCACGGGAAAGCGCCTGGGCACCGTGTTGCAGGAAAACGGCTTCATCACCGAGAGTGAATTGATCGAGGCCCTGCAGATGCAGCTGGGCATCGAATTCATCGACCTGAGCAAGGTCAACATCCCCACCGAGCTTGTGCAGATGGTGCCCAAGAACATCGCCAAGCAATACCAGGTGGTGCCCGTGCGCCTGAACCGCGACGAGCTGTACATCGCCATGAGCGACCCGCTGAACTTTTACGCCATCGAGGAGGTCCGCAAGGCCGCCCGCCGCAAGGTGGTGCCGATGGTGGCCATGTCCTCGGCGGTGGAGCGGGCGATACAGGTGCTCTACGGCAACGAGGGCGCGGCCAAGGCCATCGAGGAGATGAAGCGGGAGGCCGCCATCAGCGGCGAAACCACCGCCACGGTGGACACCGCCTTCTCCGGCAACTCCGTCAGCGAGGATTCCGTCAGCCAGGCCCCGGCCATCCGCCTGGTGAACGCCATCATCGAGCGCGCCATCACCGAGCGCGCCAGCGACATCCACATGGAGCCCCGTGAAGGGGAATTCTCGGTGCGCATGCGCATCGACGGCCTGCTGCGCGACATACTGACCGTGCCCCGCGAGCTGCAGGCCGCGGTCACCAGCCGCGTGAAGGTCATGAGCGGCCTGGACATCACCGAGCGCCGCGTGCCCCAGGACGGCCGCTTCAACGTGAAGATGCGGGACAAGGACATCGACCTGCGCATCTCCACGCTGCCCACCGTCTACGGCGAGAAGATCGTGGCCCGCCTGCTGGACAAGTCCGGCATGCGCCTCAGCCGCGACAACATCGGCCTGGTGGGCGACGACATGGAAAAGTACAAGCGGCTCATCCGCATCAAGAACGGCGTGATACTGATCGTCGGCCCCACCGGCAGCGGCAAATCCACCACGATGTACACGATGATCGGCGACCTGAACCAGCGCGACGTGAACCTGGTTACGCTGGAGGACCCCGTGGAATACAACATCGACGGCGTCAACCAGGTGCAGATCAACGAGAAGGTGGGCATGACCTTCGCCAGCGGCCTGCGCTCCATACTGCGCCAGGACCCGGATATCATCGCCATCGGCGAGATTCGCGACGGCGAGACGGCGGACATCGCCATGCGCTCGGCCATCACCGGCCACGTGGTGCTGTCCACGCTGCACACCAGCGACGCCCTGGGCACCGTGGAGCGCCTGATCGACATGGGCGTGGAGCCCTACCTGGTGGCCAGCGCCCTGAAGGGCGTGTTCAGCCAGCGCCTGGTGCGCCGCATCTGCCCCAACTGCTCCCAGCCCTACAACCCCACCGAGGAGGAACAGAGCGAGCTGGGCCTGACCTACGACCCGGAGCGGGTCTTCTACCGCGGCAAGGGCTGCCCCGAGTGCTTCGACACCGGCTATCGCGGCCGAACCGCCGTGTTTGAGATCTTCCCTCTCTCCATCCAGGTGCGCCGCCTGATCGCCAAGGGCGCGGGCCGCGAGGCGCTGGAGGCCCTGCTGAAGGACCCCGCCATCGGCTTCGTATCGCTGCGGGAAAACGCCATCCGCCTGGTGGAGGAGGGCAAGACCACCGACGCCGAGGTATTGCGCGTAATCTACGAGGACATCTAATAAACAGGAGGCCAGAATATGACCATGACCATCGAACAGCTCGTCGTCAAATCCCGACAGGACGGCGCCTCTGACATCCACCTGATCCTGGGCCTGCCGCCCAAGTACCGCAAGGACGGCCAGCTGGAAAACATGGACGACACGCCGCTGACCCTCTCCGACTGCGTATCCTACGCCCGGGAGCTGGCGGGCACGCCGGAGGCCTACGACGACTACCTGCGCACCGGCGAGCTGGACGCCGCCAACACCTACGCCGGCAACCGCTGCCGTATCCACATCTTCCGCCAGCAGGGCGCGCCGTCGGTGGCGCTGCGCCTGCTGTCCGACCGCATCCCCAAGCTGGACACCCTGGGCCTGCCCCCGGCGGCGCTGAAGCTGCCGGACCTGCACAAGGGCATCGTGCTGGTCACCGGCGAGACCGGCAGCGGCAAATCCACGTCGCTGGCGGCGCTGCTGGACTACATCAACCACACCCGCAAGGCCCACATCGTGACCCTTGAGGACCCGGTGGAGTACATCTACACCCCCGACAAGTGCGCCATCAACCAGCGCGAGGTGGGCAAGGACACCATGTCCTTCGCCGCCGGCCTGCGCGCCTCGCTGCGCGAGGACCCCAACGTGATACTGATCGGCGAGATGCGCGACCGCGAGACCATCGAGACCGCCATCACCGCCGCCGAGACCGGCCACCTGGTGTTCGGCACGCTGCACACCGGCAGCGCCTCCGACGCCGTGGACCGCATCGTGCAGGTGTTCCCCGAGGGCATGCAGACCCAGATTCGCCTGCAGCTGTCCATGTGCCTTCAGGCCGTGCTGACCCAGCAGCTGATCCCCAAGAAGGGCGGCGGGCGCGCGCTGGCCGTGGAGATGATGGTGGTCAACGACGCCATCCGCAACCTGATCCGCAACGGCAACACCCCGCAGATCGCCAACACCATCGCCACCAGCGCCGCCATCGGCGGCCAGACGATGGACCAGGCCCTGGTGCGCCTGGTGCGCGGCGGCCAGATCTCCAAGGACAACGCCCTGCGCTTCGCCCACGAGACGGAATACGTGCGCAAGAACGCCTGACCGTCACGGAAATACCGCGCAATGCGGCGGCGCGTATGACCGCCCTGCCGATGCGGTATTTCCCTGTAAAAGGAGCCAATAAATAGGAGGAGCCGGTATGCCCACCTATAAATATACCGCCGTCTCCCGGGACGGAAAAAAGGTTTCCGGCGTCATCGAGGCCTTCAACGAGCTGGACGCCGCGGCGAATATCAAGGAGAACTACGCCATCGTCTCCCAGCTCAGCGAGGTCAAGGCCGGCGGCAAGCTGTCCCAGTTCATGAGCCTGGACATCGGCGGCAATAAGCTGAACGACAAGGCCTTCACGCTGATGTGCAGCCAGTTCTCGGTCATCCTCCGCGCCGGCATCCCCATCTCCCGCACCGTGGAGCTGATCGCCGACAAGATGACCGACAAGACGCTCAAGCGCGTGCTCGAGGAGGTGGCCAAGGACGTGGAGGGCGGCCGCTCGCTGTCCACGTCCTTCACCGAGCGCGGGCGCAAGCTGTTCCCCGTCACGTTCCTGGAGACGGTGCGCGCCGGCGAGGAATCCGGCAGCCTGGACGTCGCCTTCGATTCCATCAGCAAGCACTACGCCAAGCAGAGCAAGATGAAGGGCAAGGTCCGCGGCGCGCTGATCTACCCGATGTTCGTGCTGATCGTGGCCATCGTGGTGGTCATCGTGCTGATGGTCAAGGTGGTGCCCACCTTTACCGCCATCTTCGCCGACCAGGGCGCCGAGCTGCCCATACCCACCCAGATCCTGATCGGCATGTCCGACTTCTTCCGGAACAACATACTGATCATCATCGGCGTTTTCGCCGCCGTTGGGCTGATCTACAAGCTCTACGGCAACACCGAGGCCGGTCGGTTGAACCTGGCCAAGCTGCAGTTAAAGCTGCCGGTGCTGGGCAACATCGCCAACCTGAACGCCGCCAGCCAGTTCGCCAACACCATGACGATGATGCTGCAGGCCGGTCTGCCGATGACCAGGTCCATCTCCATCACCTCCCGCGTGCTGGACAACTACTACATCAGCCAGGAGGTCGGCAAGATCTCCGCCCGCCTGGAGGAGGGCCACACCCTGGGCCACAGCCTGCGGGAGGCCGCGTGCCTGCCGGACATACTGGTGGACATGACCGCCGTGGGCGAGGAGAGCGGCGAGCTGGCCAACACCCTGGGCATGACCGCCGAATATTACGACACCGAGCTGGAGCAGGCCACCGCGGAGGCCCTGGCCAAGCTGGAGCCCGCGATACTGGTGTTCCTGGCCGGCTTTGCCGGGTTCATCGTCATCGCCATCTACATGGCCATGTTCGGCATGTACGCCGGGATGTAATCGGGCGTAACGGCGGCAGCCCGCCGCCGCGCGCCCCGTCCGCAATTCGATCAAACGAAAGGCGACCCCCTATGAAGCTACGTTCAATCCGCGGCGGCGTCAACCGCGTGGTGGCGATACTGCTGGTGTTGGTCGGCATCATGCTGGTGATCGTGCTGCTGCCGGCCTGGGACGACCTGCGCCTGCTGTCCCAGCGGCTGTCCTGCGAGCAGGCCATGAAATCCGCCAAGGACGGCCTGATCATCGAATACCTGGGCCGCTTCAAGGAGGGCTCGGTGCAGGACGCCATGAACACGCTGGACCAGGTGATGGTCGCCCGGCCCGACATCTGCCCCGCCGGGGGCGAGGTCTACCTGATCAAGAACGACCAGGGCATATACGAGCCCTTTTGCGGCCTGCACGACCGCGACAAGCGGCGGCGGGTGCGGCTGAACGCCTCCCGGGCGCTGGAGCTGCTGCGCGAGGCGCGGCGCAAAGCCCTGCGCAGCAACGACGGCAAGGAGCCCGAGGCCGTGGAGATCACGCTGAACAGCAAGCCCCTCTCCTGCGTGCGGGTGCCCAAGGTCCAGAAGCTGCGCCGGGGCACCGCCACCACCGACGGCTTCGACGGCGTGGTGGCCTTCTACGGCCTGGCCGGCGAGGGCGATTTCCCCGCCGACGAGGACGCGAAGGTCGAGGCCGGCGATATCTTCTATTTCGTCTATGCCGACGAGGAGCACTGCGCCATCTGGAAGGCCAACGACGGCTGGACCGGCGACGCCTACTGGCAGCAGTGATGCGGGATCCCTGTGAAGGCGGTGTCATCTTGAGGAGAGAATACGGAACCCCTCCGCCTCGCTTCGCTCGGCACCTCCCCTTTCAGGGGAGGCTAACCTCCAAAAGATAATATGTAGTACCCCCACAGATGTACAGACCGTGGATTTTCCTGTATAATGGTAAGTGCGTAACAAACCAAGGACAGGGATTACCGCAGCCTCCCCTGAAAGGGTAACGCTGTCAACTTTGAATACGGTCTTAACAGAATCAGGGCGAACAACATCCAAAAGGCTTCCCCTCTGGGGAAGCTGGCTGGCCGGCCGAAGGCCTAGCGAAGCGTCAGGTCAGACTGATGAGGTCCCCTCAAGCTATGCTTCGCGCCTCTGACGCAATAAAGGCGCGAATCCATCCGCAAAAGACCTCATCCGTCTTGCCGCTTCGACGCGTAGCAAGTCCTTTAGGGCGCGGCAATCCCCCAGGGGCCTTCCGGCCCGTTCTCGCTGAAAACAGTCCACTGGACTGTTTTCCGGGCGCTCGAACCCTTCCCCAGAGGGTAACACTGTCAACTTAAGGCAAGAAAGGACTAACAAGAGGGCCGTTGCGATTGAGAAAATTTGACACCGGGATGAGAACGGGTTCTAGGTTTGTTTTTCCCCTTTCTGTCGTAACGAAAGACGTTTTT